>JADGOG010000178.1 GCA_017883065.1 Acidimicrobiales bacterium
CCCACGACGGCAAGGCGGTCAGCACCGGGGGAGCCCCCACCATCGGGCTCTCGTACGACCCCAACCCCAAGCTCTCCTCGCTCCGGCTGGCCCAGGGGACCGGCCCCACCACGCCCAACCAGGTGGTGGTGGATCAGGGAACGGCCAAGAAGTACCACTTCGCCGTGGGTGACCACGTCCGGATCCTGCTGGCCGGTCCACCGCAGACGTTCACCGTCAGTGGCATCGTGAAGTTCGGCACGGCCGACAACCTGGCCGGAGCGACGCTCGCCGCCTTCGATCTCCCGACGGCGCAGCAGCTGTTCGGGCAGGTCGGCCGGTTCAACGCCATCGACCTCCTGACCGCCCCGGGGGCCGACAAGGCGAGCGTCCAGCACGCCATCGCCAAGGTGCTGCCGGCGGGGACAGAGGTGGTCACCGGCCAGACCGTTGCGGACGAGCAGACCAACAGCATCAACCAGGCGCTCTCCTTCTTCTCGACCGCCCTGCTGGTCTTCGCCTTCATCTCGCTCTTCGTCGGCGGCTTCACCATCTTCAACACCTTCTCCATCACGGTGGGCCAACGCACCCGGGAGCTCGCCCTGCTGAGGATCGTCGGAGCCAGTCGGCGACAGGTCTTCCGATCCGTGCTCCTCGAAGCAGGGATCCTCGGGACCGTCGCCTCGCTCGTCGGCCTGGGACTCGGCGTGCTGGCGGCCGTGGGGCTCGAGGCACTGTTGAAGGGATTCGGCATCACCCTGCCGTCGGGACCCCTCGTGTTCCAGTCCCGCACGGTGGTGGCGGCCCTGCTGGTGGGCGTCGGTGTGACCGTCGTCTCCGCCATCGCTCCGGCCCGTCGGGCGGTGCGGATCCCTCCCATCGCCGCCCTGGGCGATCATCGATCGGACCAGGAGGAGTCGTCGCGGAGGCGCACCATCATGGGCAGTGTCGTCGGCCTGGTCGGGATCGGGTTCCTCGTGCTGGGTCTCACCCAACCGGCGATCCAGCTGGTCGGGATCGGGGCCGTGGGCGTCTTCCTCGGCATCGGGATGCTGGCCCCGATCGTCGCCCGTCCGATGTCCAGCGTCCTCGGACGGCCGCTGGCCGGTCTGCTCGGCATCTCGGGGAAGTTGGGTCGGGAGAACTCCATGCGCAGCCCGCGGCGGACGGCACAGACCTCGGCGGCCCTGATGGTCGGGCTGGCCCTGGTGTCCACCATCGCCGTGTTCGGCGCGTCCTTGTCCAAGTCGGCGACGAGCAGCGTCGACAACGCGGTGAACGCCGACTACATCATCACCAGCTCCTCGGTGGGCGGGGCGGGTGGGTTCTCCAACTCGGTGGCCGCCGTCGCATCCCGGATTCCGGGGGTCACCGCCACCTCGACGGTGTACAACGGCCGGTTCGAGATCCAGCACTCCCTGGCCAACCTCACCGCGGTGACGGCCCACCATCTACCCGCCACCGTCATCCTCCGCATGGACAAGGGGGCGGGCACCTCGTCGCTGGCCGCCGGGAGGCTGCTGATCGACACCACCACGGCGAACACCAAGCACCTGTCGGTGGGATCGGTGGTACCGGTCACGTTCGCCCAGACCGGGCGCTCGACGATCCGGGTCGGCGGGATCTTCAAGCCGAACGCACTCCTCGGCAGCTACGTGGTCGGGGACAGCTACTTCGTCTCGCACTTCGACAACCCCCTGCCGGTGGCCGTGCTGCTGCGGACCAGCAGTGAGTCACCCGCCATCGGAAAGGCGGTGAACGCCGGGCTGGCCTCGTACCCCAACCTCAAGATCCAGACCCGGGCCGAGTTCGAGAAGGCCCAGCAGGCACAGGTCAACCAGCTGCTCGGCCTGGTGTACGCATTGCTGGCCCTGGCCGTGGTCATCGCCCTCATCGGCATCGTCAACACCCTGATGCTCTCCGTCTTCGAACGGACCCACGAGATCGGCCTGCTGAGGGCCGTCGGGATGAAGCGACGCCAGATCCGGGCGATGATCCGGTCCGAGTCGGTGATCCTCGCCGTCTTCGGCGCGATCATCGGGGTGGTGGTCGGCGTGGCCTTGGGCATCGCCTTCGTCGTATCGCTCAAGCAACAGGGCATCACCGACCTGGTCGTCCCCTACGCCAACCTGGTGATCTTCGTCGTGCTCGCCGCCCTGCTCGGACTGGTGGCGGCCAGCTGGCCGGCCCGCCGGGCGGCGAAGCTGGACGTGCTCGCCGCAATCGCCACGGAGTGAGCTCGAGGGCGGACCACCGGCTCGTCGGCTGACCCCGGGCGTCACCGGAGTCGGAGCCGTGGACCACGCCAACGAGATCCGGCCCCACCGGGGCACTGGTGACAGTGCTCGGTGAGGCCGGAATCAGGACTGCTCGGTGGCCGGCATCAGAGACGCCGGACGTGCCGCCTACTTGAAGGTGTGGTTGACCACCTTGGCGATGCGGGCCGGGAGGGCAGCCTTGATCTTGGCGGCCTGAGCCGGGGTGAGCACGTGGCCGGCCACGGCCTGGTCGACCTTGGCATCGGCGGCGTTGACCAGATCGGTCACGACGGTCTGGGTGCTCACGTTGTGCTCACCGGCCACGTCGGCAATCGACTTTCCGGAGCGCAGCTCGGTAGCGAGTTCCTTGGGCGTCACGCCGATGGCCTTGGCGCTGACGGCCAGCCCGGCCCGACGGAGCTCGTGACGATGGGCCTTGACCCACGCCCTGGCCGGGTGGCTACCGGCGGGAGCGGTGGAATTGGCCGCCACGGTTGGCGTGCTGGCGGAGGCAACGCCTGCGGTGGCAACGCCTGCAGTGGCGGTGCCTCCGAGCAGGGCAGCTCCGATGACGACGGGAGCGACGATCTTCTTGAACAACATGGGACTCCTTAGGGTGGTGATTGGATACGTCGATCTTGGGCGCCGAACCTTAGGGATCCGTGTCCGAGGTGTGAGGGAAGTGTGAGCGTCGCGGGCGGGGACCGACCGGGTGCACGCAGCTGCGGGCCCGAGTCCTTCCCTCACCAGGAGTCGACTCCCGGTGGGTTGATACAGACTCTGATACAAGAGTCGCATGGACATCGTCGAGCTGGTTCCCGGATCGACGGTTGCTCCCTTCGAGCAGGTCCGGGCCCAGATCGCGGCGGCGATCGAGGGCGGGATCCTGCAGCCGGCGGACCGGCTGCCCACCGTCCGGGTGTTGGCCGCCGAGCTCGGCCTGGCCGTCAACACCGTGGCGCGTTCATACCGCGAGCTGGAACTCGAAGGGCTGGTGACCACCAACGGCCGCCACGGCACCGTCGTGGCCAGCGACTCGTCGGTGGCCCGGCAACAAGCCGCCATCGAAGCCGGGGAGTTCGCCGTCCGGATGCGTGAGCTGGGCATCGGAAGAGCAGAGATGTTCGCCATCCTCCGCCGGGAAGCCGATCGCCTGGGAGGGCAGGACGACCCGCACTAGGTCGGTGTCGCCGGCGGAGAGAGGTTCAGGGGGGCACGGGGGTGGTGCCGGGGTGGCTCTGGGGCGGCGCCGGGGTGGCACGGAACCGGGGTCCGCTCCGGACGGGACGGGCCTTCAACATCCCGCCCAGGACTTCTCTGGTGGTCGGGACCGGCGTCGATCCGGTGACCTCACGCTTTTCAGGCGCGATTTTGGCAAGTTCCATTGGTAGCCGCTGACATGGGGTGACGGGACAAACGCCCAGTTCACAGGGGACATCCACCGTCCGTCACTGTCTGCTGTTGTCCGCCTGTATCCGGTCTCTCTGGGCACGTTCTGGGCACGAAATCGACTCGGGCCCGCCTCGGCCGGCGCGTCAGCTTCGTCGGATCCGTCGTCTACTCCCACCTCGAGTGCCATCTCGGCGAGGCCCTCGGCGATGCGTCGGTCCCGATCGGAGGCCGCGTGCTCGTAGTCCATCGCCCCCTGGGGGCTGGCGTGCCCCAGGCGTGCCATCAATCCCTTGGTGGTGGCACCCGTCTGGGCGGCGAGGGTTCCTGCCGTGTGCCTGAGGTCGTGGAAGCGGAGGCAGTCGAAGCCGGGCCCGGTGGTGGCAGGCAGCCAGACCCTGTTTCGGAAGTTGTTCCGGTCGACGGGCCCGCCGGCGGTCGGGGTGAAGACAAAGGCATCGTCTGCACCGGCCACGTAGCGGTCGATGGGTCGTGAGAGCCCGCGAACGAGCAGGCCGGGGAGCGCAATCGTCCGGCGACTGGCGGACGTCTTCGGGCCCTCTTCGATGACCTCACCCGACGACAGACGGAGCTGCTTGCGTCGCACGGTCACGGTCACGGTCGCTTGGTCGATGTCGATGTCGATGTCGATGTCGATGTCGATGTCGATGTCGATGTCGAT
>JADGOG010000179.1 GCA_017883065.1 Acidimicrobiales bacterium
CTAGCCCCTCCCGCCGACGGGAGGGCGTGCAGGGGGAAGCTCAGGGTCAGGGCTCGGTAGCACCCGACGACGGCGTCCGTCCGGTGACCGCCCGGATCGGGGCGGTGATCCGCCAGCTCCGGCTGGAGCGCATGTCGGCCAGCTCAGCCCGGGCGTCCTGCTCGCGGGTGGTGGCGTCGACCCACTGCCGGTGGAACTCGACCACCCGGGCCTCGGCGTCCACCAGGTCGGCGGCCGTCCGCTCGATCTCCGCCCGTAGGGCTCCCGACTCGAGAGCGGCCCGCTCCGCCCGCTGCTCGGCCTGCGCCAGGGCGGCACGGGTCTGGTCCAACTGCTCACGGGTGTCGGCCAGAAGGGTGAGGAGCGCGGGCAGGTCCGCTGCCGGGGAGCCTGCCACCGGACCGGCCCCGGGGAGCCGCGCCTCCGTCGGTGACCGCTCGTGCTCAACCATGGCGGCCGATGCTAACCCGGCTCTTCGGGTCCAAGCGGGGTCTCAAGTCCCCCCTTGCTCGTGCTGGCAACAGTTTCATGCCCATGCCCATGCCCAGGCACATGTGGGTCACCCTGTGGAGTCCAACCGCCCTGGCCGGATCGATGCCGTCGGGGTTCGTGCACAAGCTTGAACCCAGCCGGACCGAGGTGGGGCCTGCCCGCCGGGCCGGTCAGGAGATCGCTGGCATCCCAACCATTGCGCGGAACTCGTCAGTCGTATTCGTCACCGGGAATGGCTCACTCGGCACGTCGAGGCCCAGCCGTTCGCAGATGGGATCCCAACCGTCAGCCGGGGACCATTCCAGCAGGCGTTCGCCCGGGACACTTTTCCGAACGGCTTCGTTATGCCGCTCGTAGGCATCCATCATGACCGTGGGGTCTTCAAACGAATCGCTGAAGCGATCACCCAGGAGCTTGACGACAGCAGCCATCCATGGCGCCAACTCCGGCGGAACCTTGTCAAACGTTTGAAAGATCGTGTTGGATGCGCTGCGGTACCAAGATTCCGGATCTCGCACAGAAAGCAGCACGAGCGCGTCCGGGTTGGCGGCTGACAGTTCGGGCCAGAATGAACACCCGGGCCAGTCGACAAGAGAGACATAGCCAGCGGGCATCGTTGCCCAGTCAACGGGTCGGCCCTCGATAGCATCGATCCAGCCTGGAGCTTGGGTCGGATCTCCGAGGATCTCGATCATGTGATGACACGGGCCGCCTAGCAACTGTTCGAGGGCGATCTTCAGCGAATGGGTACCTGTACGACCAACTCCGGCACCTACAACCTTGAGCGTCATTCCGTTCCGCCGATCTCTCGTGATGGGTCAATGGTGCCGTGACATTACTGCCCATCGGCTTCCCCGCCATCTATACAAATACGGGAGGAATACTGGATAAATCGACAACCGGGCAGTTGCGTTCGGCATTCACGTACCCCACCGTCCGCAGTCAAGCGGAGCAGAGCAGGCGCCACGATGCATCCCTGGTGGGTAGCAGCAGATCGTCAAGAAGCAGCTGAGGTTCACCTTGTTCGTGCTGCCACCGAGCAGATGCCCCCAATCACCGGATGGGTGGAGCACCCATCCCAATCGCGTAGTTCACCGTGCCTGATCTCGCGAGCACCGCATCCTGCTTGGATCCGAAGAGCCGCAGATCCCGTAGGTGGTCAACCGAGCAGACCGACGTGGCTGGTGGGCACCGGGTCGAAGTGGTGGTTGACCAATTGGACGAACTCCTCCACCGAGGCGTCGACCGACGCCGCCCCGTCCACGCACCGGGCGTAGTACTCGCCCACCTCCGCCCGGGCCCGGTCGAGGTCGCCGTCCTCCCAGGCCATGCCCGGGCGCATGACGATCTCGTCCCGCGACCACTCCTGGTCGCCGATGAGCACCACCGGCGTGGCGCACATCAGCGCCTCGTCGATCACCGAGGTGAGCCAGTCGCAGGTGTAGAGGACATCAGCGGAACGGAGCACCCGGCCGAAGTGGAGGCGGTTCCGCGGCCAGTCGTTGGTGATCAACCTGGCGTTCGAGCGATCGAACCCGGGGGGCAGGGTCCCCTTCCCGATCCACAGGAGCGACCCGGTGCCCCGACGGTCCTTGGGGAAGAAGGCCTGAGGGTCGATGAGGGGGACCGAGACGACCGGGTGCTGGTCGGAGACCTGGTCGGAGAAGGTGACCACCAGGTCGTCGGGGCCCTCGTCCATCGAGTTCCCGTGGATCCGGCCCGGCCGGTTCAACAGCCACCGCACCACCCGGTCGGCACCCAACTCGTTGCCCGAGACCGTCTCGGGGTAGATGGCCACCATGTCCCTGGCCGAGCGCCCACGGAGGAGGGGGGTCAGCCAGTCGGGGCGGATCTCGTGGGAGAAGCCGATGGGATGGAGGAAGGCGTCGTACCCGATGGCGTTGAGCCGGTCGCACAGGCGGTGCAGGGCGACGATCCCCCCGTGCCGGGTGGTGTAGCCGGGGGCCACCACCACGAAGGTGTGGAGGGGCTGGGGCCTGGCGCCGCCGGACCGGGGCAGCCAGTCGTGCTCCGCGGCGAGGTCGGCGGGGACGGCGCGCACGGAGTGCAGGAGGGGAGGATCGCTGGGGGTACCACGAACCGGGACCACCTCCGGGCCGGCGGGGAAGAGCCGCGGCTCGGGTCCGGCGGGGGTGGTAATGCGGGCGTCGGTGCGGGGAATGCCGTCGGCCAACCATGCGAGCAGCTGGGAGCGATCGCCCACCTCGAGACGCTCGTCGCCATGGAGCACCACCACGGGGCGTTCGGAGGCGGCGATGAGGGCCCGGACCTCCCGGTCCGCCTCCGGGTCGCCGGGTGGCCGGCCCACGGTGGTGATCCGCTCGACGGGGACCTGGCCGCTGACGGCCGTCATCGGGGTCGCCTCCGGGCCCACCAGGGCCACGTGGAGCGGCAGAGGGGCCTCCAGGGCCGCCTCCTCGGCCGAAAGGTCGTGCCATCGGACGACGGCGGCGGCCGCCAGGTTCCCGGCGCCGGCGTCCCCGGGGGCGCGGTCGGTCTCGGGCTCGGCACTGAGGAGCGCGGCCGCCCGTCGGGTCCAGCCGACCACCGACCGGGACGGGTCGTCGGGCCGGTCGAGCAGCCCGAGTTCCCGGGCGGCGGCGACAACCGCGGGCCACCGCTCCCACAGGGCTCGGCCGCCTTCCGGCGGAGGCGCGTCGACTCCGGGCTCGGGATCGATCCAGCCGGGACCCTGGGTCAGCAGTCCGACCACGAACCGGTACCACTCGGCCAGGCGTGGGCCGGATTCGCCCCGGTCGGACCACGGGTGAGGGAGGATCCCGCGGTCGAGGCAGCTGGTCCGCACCACCACGACGGTGGGAACAGGAGTGGGGTCACCCCCGCTGACTAGCAGCGCCTCGGCCAGCGAGCGGCCGTCGACGACACCGGAGGTCGTCTCCGGGCCAACCTCGGGCAGCCACCGGCCGTGTCCGGGGGAGGGGACTTGTTCCCACCCGGCGTGGGTGGTCAGGGAGACCGTCACCTCGGGATGGTCGGCCACGCGTTGGACGTGGCGCTCGAGAGTGCCCTCGACGAAGCGCTGCCCGGGGGCGACGACCGTGGCCAGTGGTGTCGACCAGGTGTCGGGCATGAGGCTCCCGAACCCGATCCGGTGGCCGTTGCCGAGCCCGATGTCCTCGCCGAGAGCCTTCTCGACGACCGCCCGGTCGGCGTCGGACCCGATGAGGATGTGGATCCGGAGGGGGAGTGCTGTCCGACCGAGACGGGACAGGGTGTCGATGGTCCACGACGGGCCGGCATCGTGCTGCGCCACCACCGCGGTCAGCGGGAACGGTGCCCCGGGCGGGCTACCCGGCATCCGTGGTGGAAGCTGGTGACCGGTAGGCGTCGATGTCCGCCACGCTGTGCTCCCGAATGGAGCGGTCGGGGTGGCGGTAGAACTCGCGGTACCAGTTGACGGTCCGCTCCACGGTCTCCTGCAGGTGCCAGCGGGGCTGCCAGCCGAGGACGGAGATGGCCTTGTCGATGGCGATGCGCAGGGTGGTGGCCTCGATGTCCGAGCTCGACCCGGGAGGCGAGACCCACCGGCCGGATCCCCAGGTGGCCACGATGGCGGTGGCCAGATCGGCCACGGTGGCCTCGTCGACGGGTTGGGGGCCGAAGTTCCAGGACTCGGCCCACCTGCCCGGGGCCTCGTCGGCGAGGAGGCGCTCGGCCAGGGCCAGGTAGCCCGAGAGGGGCTCGAGCACGTGTTGCCAGGGACGGGTGGAGTCCGGATTGCGGACCACCAGGTCGGCCCCGGAGGCCAGGGCACGCATGGCATCAGGGAC
>JADGOG010000092.1 GCA_017883065.1 Acidimicrobiales bacterium
CGGGCGAAGCGCTCGATCTGGACGGCGACCGGCCCGGGGCCGGCTCCGCCCGGCGTGGTCCGCCGGGTAACCGCCACTCCGGGCTCCAACAGCCCCAACGCGTCGGCGCCCAGGTCCGGATGGGCGGCGACCAGCTCGGTCAGGGGCACGTGCCGGTCGATGGAGTCGTGGACCAGGCCCCCCACCACTGCATGGGCCTGACGGAAGGGCATGCCGCGTTCGACGAGCCATTCGGCCAGGTCAACCGCGGCCACGGCCGAGCCGTCGGCCGCCGCCTTCATCCGTTCGACGTCGAACCGGACGGTGGCCAGCACCCCGGACAGCGCGGCCAGTCCCAGATGGGTCTGGTCGACCGAGTCGAAGAAGGGCTCTTTGTCCTCTTGGAGGTCCCGGTTGTAGGCGAGGGGCAGTCCCTTGAGCGTCACCAGGAGGGCGGTGAGATTGCCGATCAGACGTCCGGTCTTGCCCCGGGCGAGCTCGGCGACATCCGGGTTCTTCTTCTGCGGGAGCATGGAACTCCCGGTGGCGAAGGCGTCGTCGAACACCACGAAGCCGAACTCGTCGGTCGACCAGAGCACCAGCTCCTCCCCCATCCGGGAAAGGTGCACGCCGACCAGAGCCAGATCGAAGAGGGCCTCGGCCACGAAGTCCCGGTCGGACACCGCGTCGAGCGAGTTCTCGAACCGCGAAGCGAATCCCAGGTCGTCGGCCACGCCGTCGGGGTCCAAGGGAAGCGAGGATCCGGCCAGGGCACCCGCCCCCAGCGGGGAGACGTCCAGCCGGTCCACAGTGGCCACCAGTCTGTCGACATCACGGGACAGGGCCCAGCCATGGGCCAACAGATGGTGGGCCAGCAGCACGGGCTGGGCCCGCTGCAGGTGGGTGTAGCCGGGCAGGTAGGCATCGCCCGACTCCCGAGCCCGGTTGAGCAGCTCCCCTTGGAGCGCCAGGAGCTCGGTGGCCACGACCCGGAGCTCGCGCTTGGCGTACAGGCGCAGGTCGGTGGCGATCTGGTCGTTGCGACTGCGACCCGTGTGCAGCTTGGCCCCGACCTCGCCGGCGATCTCGGTCACCCGCCGCTCGACGGCGGTGTGAATGTCCTCGTCGTCGGGCGAGGTGACGAACTCGCCGCTGGCCAGCTCGTGGTCGACCTGATCGAGGGCGGCCAGCATCACACCCATCTCGTCATCGGTGAGCAGGCCCACCCGTCCCAGGCCCCGCACGTGGGAGCGGGAGCCGGCCAGGTCGTCGGCGGCCAGCCTGCGGTCGAAGTGGAGGCTGACCGAGTAGTCCATGACCACGTCCGCGGTGCCGCCACTGAGACGGCCGTGCCAGAGGGTCATCTTGGTGGCTCGGCGCCGGCTCCGCGCCCTACCTGCACGGCGGACCAGGTGGCCACACCAAGACCCCACAGCCGCACGAAGCCCTCGGCGTCCTCATGGCGGAACGTGTCGGTGACGTCGTAGGTGGCCAGTCCGTGGTCGTAGAGGCTGACCGGACTGCGACGGCCGACCACCCAGCACCGGCCGGCCTCCAGACGGAGGCGGACCTCGCCGGTGACGTGCCGCTGTGACTCCACGAAGAACGCATCCAGGGCCTGCTTGAGGGGCGAGAACCACAGGCCGTCGTAGACCAGCTCCGACCAGCGGGGCTCGAGGCGGACCTTCTCGTGGTGCAGGTCACGTTCGAGGGTCAGGTCCTCCAGATCGGCGTGGGCCAGCAGCAGGGCCAGAGCTCCTGGGCATTCGTAGGTCTCGCGGCTCTTGATGCCCACCCGGCGATTCTCGACCATGTCGAGACGACCGAACCCGTAGGAGCCGACGATCCGGTTCATCTGGGCGATGAGGGGCTCCGGCGCCAGCGTGCGGCCGTCCACCGACACCGGGACACCGGACTCGAATCCGACCACCACCTCGGTCGGCTCCGTGGCCGTCGGACGGGTCATTGTGTAGACGTCCTCGGGAGGTCGGTTCCACGGGTCCTCGATGACACCGCACTCGATGGCCTTGCCCCAGAGGTTCTCGTCGATGGAGTAGAGCTTCTCCTTGGTCACCGACAGCGGGATGTCCCACTTGGCCGCGTACTCGATGGAGTCCTCACGGGTCAGGCCCCACAGCCGGGCCGGGGCGATCACCTCGAGGTCGGGAGCCAGCGCCCGGGTGCCGACCTCGAAGCGGACCTGGTCGTTGCCCTTGCCGGTGCAGCCGTGGGCCACCGCGGTAGCGCCATGCCTCCGTGCCTCGGCCACCAGGTGCTTGACGATCACGGGCCGCGACAGGGCGGAGACCAGCGGGTACTTCCCCTCGTACTTGGCGTTGGCGATGAGGGCGGGCACGCAGTACTCCTCGGCCATCTCGGCGCGGGCGTCCACCACGGTGGCCTCGACCGCTCCGGCGGCGAATGCACGGTCGCGGATGGCATCCCAGTCCTCGCCCCCGGACTCGGAGGCCTGACCGACGTCGACGGCCACGGCGATGACTTCGACCCCCTTGTTCTCCATCAGCCACCGGACGGCGATGGACGTGTCCAAGCCTCCGCTGTACGCCAGGATCACTCGCTGCGTCATGTGCTACCCCTTACCTTGTTTCGACGTTGACGTTCCCGCAGGTGCTGTCTTCGCGGCAGATGCTGTCTTTGCGGCAGATGCTGTCCTTGCGGCAGGTGCTGTCCTCGATGGCTGCGTCCATCTCGACTCGAGGCCGGACACCGTGGCCAACTGGTCGGCCACTGCCGCACCGCTGGACGCCTCGGAGACCACCACCAGCACCGTGTCGTCGCCGGCCACCGTCCCGATGACGCCGGGGAACCCACTGCGGTCCAGCGCCGAGGCGACGACATGGGCGGAGCCGGGTGGCGTGCGCAGGACCACCAGATTCCGCGAGACATCCGCCTCGACCACCCACTCGCCGAGCACGCGGCGCAGATGATCCTCGGGGGCCACCTGGTGGGACGGGAGCTCGGGCAGGGCGTAGGCGGTCTCCCCCCCGGGGAGGCGGACCTTGAGGGCACCCAGCTCCTCGAGGTCGCGGGACACGGTGGTCTGGGTGGCCTCGATCCCCTCGCCGGCCAGCAGGTCGACCAGGTGGCCCTGGCTCCCGACCGCCTTGGTCTCGAGCAGTTTGGTGATCCGGTGTTGGCGCTGGTGCTTGGTGGTCATCGATCGCCCTCTCCTGCGGCATTCCCGGTGGCGCCTCCGGCACCGGTCCCCCGGACCCAGGCCAGGAGCCCCCGCATGGCGTGCATGCGGTTGGCCGCCTGACGCCACACCACGCTCTGGGGACCGTCCACCACGTCGGCACTGATCTCCTCGCCCCGGTGGGCGGGCAGGCAGTGGAGCACCACTGCGTGGTCGGCGGCGGCCGCCATCAGTCCGGCATTCACCTCGAAGCCGGCGAACGCTCGGAGACGGGCCTTCGCCTCGGCCTCCTGCCCCATCGACGTCCACACATCCGTATAGACCGCGTCGGCCCCGTCCACCGCGGCACGCGGATCGGTGGTCACCATCAGGTCGCCCCCGAACGAGGTGACCAGGGCCACGTCCTCGGACGACGGGCCGTACCCCTCCGGAGAGGCCACCCGAGTGGGGATGCCCTCCATCGAAGCGGCGATGGCCAGCGACCGCCACACGTTGTTCGCATCGCCCACGAAAGCGACCGTGCGCCCGGGGAGCGACTCCGCACCGAACACCTGGCGCAGGGTGAGCAGGTCGGCCAACGCCTGGCAGGGGTGGGAGCGATCGGAGAGGAGGTTGACCACCGGCACCGGAACCCCGGCTCCGTCCAGGGCGGCGGCCATCCGCACCAGAGAGTCGTGGTCCACCACCCGGGCACAGAGGACCGCGTGGTAGCAGGCCAGGGTGCGGGCCACGTCGGCCGCGGTCTCCCGCACGTCGAGGCCGACTTCCTGTCCCTGGATGTAGACCGGGTGGCCGCCGAGCTCGACGGCGGCCATCTCGGAGCTGTTGCGGGTCCGGTTGGACGGCTTCTCGAACAGGAGGGCCACGCCGAGTCCGGCCAGGGCGCCGGACAGTCGCACCGGGTCCAGTTCGGACAGTGCCAGCACCGCGGCGAGCCCCTCCGGCCCGAGGTCGTCGATGTCCAGGACATGACGGGTGGGTTCAGGCATGGTTCCCTCCTCCGTCCCTCACTGCTTGTGCGGATGGGGAACCAGCCGGTCCGGCGGAGCCGGAGATCGTCACGAACCGGGCCAAGGTCCTCCCCAGCATCCCGACCGCCCGGTCGATCTCCGCGTCGGACACCAACAGTGACGGAGCGAACCGCAGGACGTCGGGACGCGGGGCGTTGATCACCAGGCCGCCGTCGAGCGACTCACGGACGACGGGCACGGCGAAGTCGTCGGCCAACACCGCGGCCAACAGCAGGCCCTCGCCGCGCACCGAGACCACACCTGGCAGCTTCTCCAGACCCGCCCGCAGCCGGGCTCCGGCGACACACGCCCGTTCGGGCAGGCCTTCCGCCTCCATCACCGACAGGGTGGCCCGCGCCGCGGACATGGCCAGCGGCTGACCTCCGAAGGTGCTGCCGTGGTCGCCGGGGACGAAGGCGGCTGCCACCTCGGCCCGCGCCCAGCACGCCCCCACCGGCATCCCGTTGCCGAGGGCCTTGGCCATGGTCACCACATCGGGCTCCACGCCCAGGTGCTGGAACCCGAACCACCGGCCGGTACGCCCGAGACCGGTCTGGACCTCGTCCACCATCAAGAGGATGTCCCGCTCGGTGCACAGCTGGCGAAGACCGACCAGGTAGTCCGACGACGGGACCACCACGCCGGCCTCGCCCATGATCGGCTCCACCAGGACCGCGGCGATCCGAGTGGGGTCGCAGGCCGCGTCCATGGCATCGAGGTCGTCGTAGGGGACGTGGTCGAATCCGTCGGGGAGGGGGAGGAACGGCTGCTGCTTCTCGGGCTGGCCGGTGGCGGTGAGGGTGGCCAGCGTCCGACCGTGGAACGCGCCCCAGGTGCTCACCACGCCGAACCGGCCCGGGCCGGCCCACCGACGGGCCAGTTTGAGGGCGCACTCGTTGGCCTCGGCCCCCGAGTTGGCGAAGAAGACCTGGCCACCGGCCCGCGTCTCGCCACCCCCGATCAGACGGTCAAGGGTGACCGCCACTTCGGGGCCCACCGTGTTGCCGAACAGATTGGAGACGTGCGAGAGGGTGCGGGCCTGCTCGGCGATGGCGTCGGCCACCACCGGGTGGGCGTGACCCAGCGAGGTCACCGCCAGGCCGGAGAGGAAGTCGAGGTACGGCTTGCCGGCCTCGTCGAAGAGCACGCTCCCCGCGCCGCGCACGAATGTCACCGGCGGCTCGGCGTAGTTGTGCATCAGTGCGGAGCGGTCCGCCTCGGTCGGGCTCATGGCTTGATCCCGACCATGGTGCCGACCCCTTCGTCGGTGAAGACCTCGAGAAGGAGCGCGTGGGGCGTGCGGCCGTCCAGGATGTGGGCGCGGTGGACGCCGGCCCGGACGGCGCGGGCGCACGCCTCCAGTTTGGGGATCATCCCGCCCCTGGCCGCACCCGACTCGACCAGACGATCGAGGTCGTCGGCGGTGGCTCGGTGGATCAGCGTCGAGGGGTCGTCGGGCACCGAGCGCAGCCCGGAGACGTCGGTGAGGAAGACCAGCTTCTCGGCCTCGAGGGCGGAGGCCAGGGCGCCGGCGGCGGTGTCGGCGTTGATGTTGAAGGCCTGGCCGGAGAGGTCGGTGCCGATGGTGGCCACCACCGGGATGAGCCCCTGGGCCAACAGCTGGTGGACGATGACCGGGTCCACGCTGACCACATCGCCCACGTAGCCGAGTGCTTCGGAGCGGGCGGTGGCGGTGATCAGGTTGGCGTCCTCACCGGACAGGCCGACAGCCAGCGCCCCGTGCACGTTGATCGAGCTGACGATGTCACGGTTGACCTTGCCGACCAGCACCATGCGGACCAGGTCGATGGTGTCGGCATCGGTGACCCGGAACCCGTCCAGGAACTCGACCTCCTTGCCCACCCGCTCCATCAGGGCGCCGATCTGGGGTCCACCACCGTGGACCACCACCGGCAGCATGCCCACCGAGCGCATGAGCACGATGTCCTCGGCGAATGAAGCCAGGGCCTCAGCCTCGTCGATGGACGATTCCCCCGGTTTCGGGCTCAGCACGTTGCCGCCGTACTTGACCACGACCACCTTGCCCCAGAAGCGGCGGATGTAGGGAAGTGACTCGACCAGGACGGTCGCCTTGTCCCCCGGCGGGAGCGAGCCCGTCGTGGTCAGCCCGCCGGCCGTCGGTCCCGTGGGTGTGCCGGTCACGATGTGGTCCTGTTCTCGTCGATGTAGCCGTACCCGAGGTCCACGCCCATGACCACACCGTTGCCGTCGGCCAGTCCGAGCTGGCAGTGGATGTCGATCATCGAACCGGCCATGTGCTCGGCCACGGCACCCTCGTCGTGGTCAGCGGCGATCCCGTCGCGGCACACCGTGACGCCGCCGTAGGCGATGGTCAGCTTGTCCATGTCGAACTCGATGCCGGCCGAACCGAGGTCGCTGGCCACCCGTCCCCAGTAGGCGTCCTCGCCGTTGAGCGAGCACTTCACCAGGAGCGAGTCGGCCACCTTCCGGGCACCCTGATGGGCTTCACCATCCGAGCGGGCGCCGGTCACCCGGACATGCACGATCTTGGAGGCACCCTCGGCGTCCGCCACCATCTGGCCGGCCAAGCCGGCGCACACCTCGGTGACCGCCTCGACCACCACGTTGGGATCGGCGGTACCCGCCCGCCCCGAGGCCATCAGGATCACGGTGTCGTTGGTGGAGGTGCACCCGTCGACGGTCATCGAGTTGAACGAATCCCTCACCGCGATCCGGAGCAGGTCGGCCAACGGGCCCGGTTCGATGGCGGCGTCGGTGGTCAGGAAGGCCAGCATGGTGGCCATGTTCGGGGCGAGCATCCCCGCCCCCTTGGCCATGCCCGCCACGGTGAAGGTGGGGTGCTCGACCAGCTCCTCCTTCCGACCCGAGTCGGTGGTGAGAATTCCGGTGGCGGCGTCGACGGCCTGCTCGTACGCCCCGGAGCGGGCGGCCACCAGCGCGGGGATACCCCGCTCGATCGGCTCCATGGGCAGCGGGATGCCGATCAGCCCGGTGGAGCAGACCAGGATTTGCTGGTCGGGAACGCCGAGTGCGCCCGCCACCAGCGAGCACATCGCTTCGGCGTCGGCCCTTCCGCGTGCGCCGGTGGCCGCGTTGGCATTCCCGCTGCTCACCACCACGCCACTGGCCAGGCCGCCGGTTTCGGCGATGTGACGGCGACTGACCCGGACGGGCGGGGCGGCAGCCAGATTGGTGGTGAAGGTGGCGGCGGAGGGAACCGCAGCGCCATCGTCGGTGGCCAGCAGGACGAGATCGAGCGCACCCGACGCCTTGATCCCCGACGCCAGGCCGGAGGCCACGAATCCCTTGGGTGTGGTGATGCTCATGGATAGGTCCCCGCGATCGGCAGCCCGGTTCCCTCGGGCAGGCCCAGAGCCAGGTTGGCACACTGGACGGCCTGACCGGCCGCCCCTTTGACCAGGTTGTCGATGGCGGCCAACACCAGCACCCACCCGGTCCGGGGGTCCACCCTGGCCGACACATGGGCGCAGTTGGAGCCGCTGGTGGCCTTGGTCGACGGAGGAGCGTCGGTGACGACCACGAACTGCTCGTCGTCGTAGCGCTGGTGGAGGACCTCCATCACCGTGGCCGTGGTCACTCCACCGGTCGCGGCTCCGCCCGCCTTTGACTCGTGGCGTGAGGGTCGGGCGTAGCAGGTGGCCAGGATCCCCCGCACCATCGGCGCCAGATGCGGCGTGAACAGGACCGGGGTGCCGAGCCCTTGTTCCATCTCGGCGGTGTGGCGGTGGTCGAGCAGTCCGTAGGCCACGAAATCCTCGTCGACCGCACCGAAGTGGAGGCTGTCCTTGGGCGCCCGACCGGCGCCGGACACCCCGCTGGCCGCGTCGACGATCAGCGAGGGGACCGCACCGGCGCCGTCGTCTGGACCGGCAACGGCGAGTAGCCCCGCCTCCACCAAGGGGGCCAGGGCCAGCAGCGTTGCCGTCGGGTAGCAGCCGGGAGCGGCGATCAGGTGCGCGCCCTGCAGCTCGGCCCGGTGCAGTTCGGGAAGTCCGTAGACGAACTGGCCGAGGAGATCGGGAGCGACGTGGGGCTCGCCGTACCAGACCGGATACAGCGCCGGGTCGTGCAGGCGAAAATCGGCGGCCAGGTCCACGACGACCCCGACCCGGGGATGGAGCTCGGGCACCAGGTGTTGGGACTGCCCGTGAGGAAGTGCCAGGAAGACCACGTCCAGGCCATCCAGCCCGGACGCTTCGGTGGGCGCATAGGAGAGGCTCGGATAGGCAGCTGCCAGGGAAGGCGTGTGGGCGGCGACCGAGTCGCCCCTGTGTCCGCCCGCGGTGGCCACCGCCACCTCGAACTGTGGATGCCCGGCACACAACCGCATCAGTTCGATGCCCGCATACCCGGAGGCTCCGACGACGCCGACCTTCATGGCGCGCTCGTCGCGCCGGCTGGGGCAGTCCGCGTTGGGGCAGTCCGTGCTGGGGAGCCAAGCTGGCTCACTGGCTTCATCCTGCAAGTATATGCACACTTTTGCATGATTATTCGATGACGCACGGAGGATGGCTGCCGTCCGCAGCAGGACGCCGACCCTTGACCGCTCCGGAATCGCTCGGTACCTTCGGCGGTGCGCCTGGGCGACACACCCGCATCGCCGATCGAAGGGGACCAGGCACACCGAACGGCCTCCGCCCATCTCCGTTCCGGAGGTCCTCCGTGCCCGCTCCCCATTCCCGCTCCGACGATGCCGATCGGTTCGTCGGCGCCGACCCCTACCCGATCCACTCTCCTCTCACCACCGCATCCACCGAACTCGGCGTTTCGGTGGACGGGGGGTTCGATGACTCCCCGATCCTCCGCCCGCTCCTCGAGGAGGTTCCCGAGTTCCTCCCGACCTATGCGGCCCTCGCCTCGGCGTCGGGTGGCGAGCCCGGCGAGCCGAGCGTGCTGATGGAGCTGGCCGATTTCGTCGCCGATCATCTGTGCCGCATCCGCTCGGAGCGCCCGCTGCTGGAGAGGGTGCTGGCGATCGTCGAGGCGCACCTCGAGTCGATCGCCGACGACGAGGACGGGTGCGAGCTGGTGGCCTTCGCCTTCTTCGACACGTTCGACCCGGAACTGCGCAAGGCGCTGGTCCCGGTAGCCGGTCCCCTCTCCCGCCTCTTGATCGAGGAACTCGATGCTCCGGCTGCGTGCGACGGACATTGACGTGCTCTCCGGTCCTCGAGCCGGGCGGTACGACAACGAAGAATCGGCGGCCGGGAGATTAGGGTCGGAGCGGTGGATCGATCTGTTGCACTCGCGGATGCCGTTCCGGTGCCGTTCTGGCTCGACGATCCGGCGGCCCCGCCCTCAGCACCTCCACTTGTGGGAAGGATCCGGGCCGATCTGACCGTGGTCGGGGGTGGCTACACCGGCCTGTGGACGGCGCTACTTGCCAAGGCCGCCGACCCGGGTCGCGACGTCGTGCTCCTCGAGGCCGACCGGTGCGGATGGGCGGCATCCGGCAGGAACGGGGGCTTCTGCGCGGCCAGCCTCACCCACGGCCTGGGCAACGGGATCGATCGGTTTCCCACCGAGTTCGATGCCCTGCATCGCCTCGGGCGCCAGAACCTGGACGACATCGAGACCACCATCGCCGGCCACTCCATCGAGTGCGGCTTCGAGCGCACCGGTGAGTTGTCGGTGGCGACCGAGCCCTACCAGGTCGATGGCTTGGCCGACGAGATCGAGCTCGCCGAACAGCACGGTATTGCGCTGACCTATCTGGACACCGAGGCCGTGAGATCCGAAGTGCACTCGCCCAGCTACCTGGCCGGGCTGTGGGATCGCGATGGTTGCGCGTTGGTCAATCCGGCGCGACTGGCCTGGGGTCTCCGTCGAGCATGTGAGGACCTGGGCATCCGGGTCCACGAGCACACCCCGGTCGATGATCTGGCCGACGTAGCTTCGACCGGGCGAGTCGACGGCCCGATCACGCTGCGGACACCCCACGGAGAGGTGCGCAGCGACCGGGTCGCCCTCGGGACCAACGCCTATCCCTCCCCGATCAAGCGACTTCGGCGCTACATCGTTCCCGTGTACGACTACGTGCTGATGTCCGAGCCACTGTCGACGGAGCAGATGCAGTCCATCGGTTGGGAGCGGCGCCAGGGCCTCGGCGGCTGCGGTAATCAGTTCCTCTACTACCGGCTCAGTCAGGACGATCGGATCCTCTTCGGCGGCTATGACGCCGTCTATCACTTCGGCAACCGGATCCGCCCGGCCCTCGAGCAGAGGAAACGGACCTTCCATACGCTGGCCTCGCTCTTCGTCGAGACCTTCCCCCAGCTCGACGACGTCCGCTTCACCCACTCGTGGGCGGGAACGATCGACACCTGCTCACGGTTCTGCGCATTCTTCGACCGCTCCCATGACGGTCGGGTGGCGTCGGCCGCCGGCTACACGGGGCTCGGTGTGGGGGCATCGAGATTCGGCGCGCAGGTCATGCTCGACCTTCTTTCGGGTGAAGTGACCGAGCGGACCCGTCTCGAGTTCGTCACCAAGAAGCCACTCCCCTTCCCTCCCGAGCCACTCCGCTACGCGGGGATCGAGCTGACGCGGTGGGCGATGGCCAGGGCAGATCGACGGGGCGGTAGGCGGAACCTCTGGTTGCGCACACTCGATCGGATGGGAATGGGCTTCGACTCGTGACTTCGACAGGCAACGACGGCGACCGCTCCGGCTCGGTCGACTACCCACCAGGTGGTGGGCGCTGGTTCCGCAGGCGATTGTGGAAGCCGCACAGCAGTCGGCCGTTCTCCTGAGTGGTGGCGCCACCGGCTGCGAAGGGTTGGATGTGGTCGGCTTGGCAGGAGGACGCCGGCACATCGCAGGTGGGATGGGTGCACTCGCGGTCCCGCACCTCGATGGCTCGTCGGGTGGCCCCGGTGAACAGTCGGGTAGAGGCGCTGATCTCCACCCGGTCACCCGATGCGAATACCGCCCGCTCCAGGTAGGCCCCGTCCAGCCAGCCGAGCAGTGAGCCGGGGGCCACCACCGTTCTGTCGGCCAACTCACAGATCCTCCCGTGCAGCGTCTCGAAGCCGACCAACACGGTGAACAGGGGCTCGGGTCGACGTCCGCCGGCCGGCGCGTTTCCCGAGCGGGTGGCCATCTCGACCAGGGCGTCGGCTCGACGCTGGCCGGAAGTGCGGGCCAGCTCGGAAGGGTGGGGGTCCCGGCCGAGGGTCTTGCGGGCCTCGGCCCAGTCGGCCTCGAACAGGTGACGCTCGAGGCGCTCGAGCTCGGAACCCACGATGGCACCGGAGATCGGGTCGAGGGTCATCTTGCCCAACCACATGCCCCCGAAGCTGTTGGCCAGGTAGACGTCACGCCGTGAACGGCGCTCCTCTTCCTGCTCGTCGGCTCCGTCGGGGTCGGCGAGCTGCTTCCAGTAGGCCGCAGCCCTGACCAACGAGTCGTGGCGCAGGGTGCGCGCCTGGCCGACCAGCATCTCCTCGTCACGGGCCAGTGCTTCCTGCGTGGTGTCCGAGCGGAGGGACACGATGACGTCCACCTGGGCTGCGGTGATGTCGCCGTCCCTCCATGCACGAGAGCAGTCCGGCAGGTGCCGGAGCTCACGCCCACGGCGCACCTGACGTCGGGCCTGGGCCCGGGGCAGATGGCACATCGAGGTCAACCACGCAGATGCGTTGCGTGCACCGTCGGGCACCCAATTCCCCGCGGCGTCGAAGGCGGCGGTCGCCTCGGTGACGATGGCTTCGAGGCGGGCGAGTTGGCGATGAAG
>JADGOG010000180.1 GCA_017883065.1 Acidimicrobiales bacterium
GAGGACACCGGGCTGGAGGAGGAGCAGCTGGTCAGGGCCACCGGGCGCATCCTCTCGGTGCGCGTGGGCGACGCCCTCCTCGGCCGGGTGGTCAACGCGTTGGGCGAGCCCGTCGACGGCAAGGGTCCCATCAACACCACCGAGACACGCCGTCTCGAGGTCCAGGCACCGGGCATCGTTCGCCGTCAGCCGGTGTCCGAGCCACTGCAGACCGGCATCAAGGCCATCGACGCCATGACCCCGATCGGCCGCGGCCAGCGTGAGCTGATCATCGGCGACCGCAAGACCGGCAAGACCACCGTGGCCGTCGACACCATCCTCAACCAGAAGGGCCTGGGGGTGAAGTGCATCTACGTGGCCATCGGCCAGAAGGAGTCCTCGGTGGCTCAGACGGTGGCCACCCTCGAGCGCTACGGCGCCCTCGAGTACACCGTGGTGGTGCTGGCCGGTGCTTCGGACCCGGCTCCCTTCAAGTACCTCGCCCCCTACGCCGGCTGCGCCATGGGCCAGCACTGGATGGAGAACGGCGAGCACGCCCTCATCGTCTACGACGACCTCTCCAAGCAGGCCGAGGCCTACCGCCAGATGTCGCTGCTGCTGCGCCGCCCGCCGGGCCGCGAGGCCTACCCGGGCGACGTGTTCTACCTGCACAGCCGTCTGCTCGAGCGAGCCGCCAAGCTGTCGGACGAGGCGGGTGGTGGTTCGTTGACCGCACTGCCGATCATCGAGACCAAGGCCGGCGACGTCTCCGCCTACATCCCGACCAACGTGATCTCGATCACCGACGGACAGGTCTTCTTGGAGAGCGAGCTCTTCTACGCCGGTGTGCGTCCCGCCATCAACGTGGGTATCTCGGTCAGCCGAGTGGGGAGTGCCGCACAGATCAAGGCCATGAAGTCGGTGGCCGGCACCCTCAAGCTCGACCTGGCCCAGTTCCGTGAGCTCGAGGCCTTCGCCACCTTCGGCTCCGAACTGGACAGGGTGTCCCAGGCCCAGCTCGACCGTGGCTACCGCCTGACCGAGCTGCTCAAGCAGGGGCTGAACGCCCCGGTGCCGGTCGAGGAGCAGGTCCTGGTCATCTACGCCGGGTCCGAGGGCTACGTGGACGCGGTGCCCGTCTCCGAGGTGCAGCGTTACGAGTCCGAGGTGCGGGACTACTTCCGGGCCAACCACGCCGACATCCTCGACGGCATCCGCGACACCGGGAAGATGCCCGAGGGCGACGCGCTGGCATCCGCCCTGAGCGCATTCACCGACGCCTTCGACACCGGCAAGGGCGACTGAGCCGTGGCCGGCGGTCAGGAGCGCATCCTGCGTCGACGGATCAAGAGCATCCAGTCGACCAAGAAGATCACCAAGGCGATGGAGCTCATCGCCGCGTCGCAGATCGTGCGCGCCCAGGGCCGTATCGCCGCGTCCAAGCCCTACCAGGAGGGCATGGCCCGTATCGTGCTGGAAGCCGCCATGGGCGACCCGGACGCAGCCGGCCGGCTGCTGGGTACCCCCGAGTCGGTGACCAAGGTGGCCGTCCTGTCGGTGGTGGCCGATCGGGGCCTGTGCGGTGGGTACAACAGCTCGGTCTTCCGGGCTACCGAGCGCGTACTGCGGGCCAACGAAGCCGCCGCCGTCGAGTCGAGGCTGTTCACGGTGGGGAAGAAGGCCCAGGGCTACTTCCGGTTCCGGCACCAGCCCGTCGAGCAGTCCTTCCTCGGCATGAGCGAGCGGCCCTCCTTCACCGACGCACGCCAGGTGGCCGCCGCCGTGATCACCCCGTTCGTGAACGGGGAGGTCGACCAGGTCATGGTGGTCTCCACCCGCTTCCTGTCGGCCGGCTCTCAGAAGGTCGAGGTACGCCAGCTCCTCCCGCTGGTCGATCCCCGTCAGTCCGACGATGCCGGAGACCAGGGTGACACCCCTGCCGCCGGCACCGCTCCCGCCCCGGCGCCGACCGCGGTGTCTGCCTCCGCCGACGATGGCCCCAAGGGGTACACCGAGTTCGAGCCGGACGCCGCCATCCTCCTCGGCACCCTGGCCCCGAGGGCCGCGGAGACCGGGATCTTCGCCGCTCTGCTCGAGGCGTCGGCCTCCGAGCTCACCGCCCGCCAGCGGGCGATGGCCGCGGCCACCGAAAACGCCGGTGAGCTGATCAAGAAGTACTCCCGCATCATGAACCGGGCCCGCCAGGACACCATCACCACCGAGATCATGGAGATCGTCAGCGGTGCCGAGGCACTCCGATCCGGGGCCGACGACGACGAGGGTGGCCTGGTCATCGAGGCCAGGGTCTGAGTCATGACCTGCTCACCCAGCCCCATGCACAGCCCCATGCCCAGCCAGGTTCAGCACGCAGATTCGCAGCTCCACGTTCGAACGGCCAGTAACAAGACGAAGGAATGGACACGCTCATGACGACCACCGCCCCCCAGCCCACCAAGGCCGACACCCTCCCTACCGGGCGGGTGGTGGCCATCGCCGGCCCGGTCATCGATGTCGAGTTCCCGCCCCACGCCCTCCCCGAGATCAACGGCGCCGTCGAGGTGGACGTCGAGCTCGAGGGCAAGAAGGAGCTGATCGTGGCCGAGGTGGCCCAGCAGATCGGCGACGGCCGGGTCCGCTGCATCTGCCTCAAGGCCACCGACGGACTGACCCGTGGTGCCACGGTGCGCAACCGTGGTCATGGCCTTCAGGTGCCGGTGGGCGACGCCGTCCTCGGCCATGTGTTCAACGTGCTGGGTGAGCCGCTCGACACCGACTCGATCGGGGAGGCCGAGGACCACTGGGAGATCCACCGCCCCGCTCCCGCCTTCGACTCGCTCGAGCCCCGGGCCCTGATGTTCGAGACGGGTATCAAGGTGATCGACCTCCTCGAGCCCTACGTGCAGGGTGGCAAGATCGGCCTGTTCGGCGGGGCCGGGGTGGGCAAGACCGTGCTCATCCAGGAGATGATCAACCGGGTGGCCATCAACCACGGTGGCGTGTCGGTCTTCGCCGGGGTGGGGGAGCGTACCCGTGAGGGGACCGACCTCTGGATCGAGATGCAGGAGTCGGGCGTCATCGAGAAGGCCGCCCTGGTCTACGGGCAGATGGACGAGCCTCCGGGCGTCCGCCTCCGGGTGGCCCTGGCCGCCCTCACCATGGCCGAGTACTTCCGTGACGTGAAGAACCAGGACGTGCTGCTGTTCGTGGACAACATCTTCCGCTTCGTCCAGGCCGGTTCCGAGGTCTCCACCCTGCTCGGCCGGATGCCCTCGGCCGTGGGCTACCAGCCCACACTGGCCGACGAGATGGGCCAGCTGCAGGAGCGGATCACCTCGACCCGGGGCCGTTCGATCACCTCCCTGCAGGCCGTCTACGTGCCTGCCGACGACTACACCGACCCGGCGCCGTTCACCACCTTCACCCACCTCGACGCCACCACCGAGCTCTCCCGCGACATCGCCTCGCTGGGCATCTACCCGGCGGTGGACCCGCTGTCGTCGACGTCGAACATCCTCGCCCCGGAGATCGTGGGCGAGCGTCACTACAACGTGGCCCGCCGGGTCCAGGGCGTCCTCCAGCGGTACAAGGAGCTCCAGGACATCATCGCCATCCTCGGTCTCGACGAGCTGTCCGAAGAGGACAGGGTGACGGTGACCCGGGCCCGGAAGATCCAGCGCTTCCTCTCCCAGCCGTTCAACGTGGGCGAGGTCTTCACCGGCCTCAAGGGCGTGACCGTGCCGGTGGCCGAGACGGTGGAGTCGTTCGAGGCACTGGTCAACGGCGAGCTCGACGAAGTGCCCGAGCAGGCCTTCCTCAACGTGGGTGGAGCCGAGTCGGTCCTGGCCAAGGCCCACGCCCTCGAGAACGAGTGATCGGAACCTCCCCCGACGATGGCTGACGACAACCTCTTCCTCATCAGACTGGTCACCCCCGAGCGCATCCTGGTCACCGGCCAGGCCGCCGAGGTGATCCTGCGCACCGGCGAGGGTGACGCCACCTTCCTGGCCGGCCACACCCCTCTGGTGGGCACGGTCGAGCCCGGCGTGGTCCGGGTGGTCCTTCCCGAAGGCGACGAGGTGCGGTTGGCCGTCCACGGTGGCTTCGTCCAAATCGAGCAGGTGACGAAGCCCGAGTCCGACGGAAAGACCGCCGGGACATCGCCGACCGGCACCGAGGTGACCATCCTGGTGGGTGTGGCCGAGCTGGCCGAGGAGATCGACACCGAACGGGCGCGGGCGGCCCTGGAGGCTGCCGAGGCCCGTCTGAGCGAGCTCGGTG
>JADGOG010000181.1 GCA_017883065.1 Acidimicrobiales bacterium
GGCCTACACCACCTATCTGGATGCCGCCACCTACCTGCCGACGCTCCAACTGGAGGACCCGGCGGACTACCTCGCCACCCTGACCGCCGGGACCCAACAGCGACTCGGGGGTGAGAACACCGGCAACGGGACGATGGCCATCCTCCGTCTCTGCGTGAAGCGGGCCAAGGCCCTCGGCTTCTTCATCGTCAACTGGATGGACGAGAGCCAGCTGGTGGCATCCACACGGAACCTCGACCCGGCCGGCCCCACGTTCAACCTCCTCGGAGCTGCCATGGGGTAGCGGCGAACCTCGGCCGGCGTGGACGACCCTTGGACATCGAGCGTTCACAAAGTTCCGGTGGAATTCGCTCAAGCCTGGGCGATGGCGACCGATAGGGGAGACAGACCCGCTTGTGAGCCACGCGAGAGCGGCGGCGGGCTGTCAACCGGAAAGATGGGCAGTGAACCGGAACGCTGGACTGTGATTGCGAAGGACCGACGCGTCCACAGTGGTTCCACGCGGCGCCTCGCCGCCGTTCTCGCCGTTGCCCTCGCCGTCCTCGTCGCCACACTGACCACGACCGGCGGCTCGGCAGTCGCCGGCCTCACCGATCACACCACCCCGGTGCCCCACACCACCTCGACACCGATCCTCGGCCTCCTCCAGGCCACCGTCCCGCACTTCGCCGAGGAGCGTGCCGCCGGAATCGAGTCGGTCACCATCGGGGCGGTGTGGAGCCTGGCCCAGTCGACGTCGGGGAGCCAGTTCTCCTCGACCTATGGCGGACAGATCCGTGCCGAGATCGCCGCAGCCCGCTCCGCCGGCCTGTCGGTGGTGCTCGACCCGGGACTGCAGTACCCGCCGGCCTGGGCCTTCGTCCTGAACGGTCAGACCCACTTCGTCAATCAGTACGGCGACACCTACGCGGCGGGCGGTTCGTCGGGCAACAACGCCATCAATGCGGTGACCGACGCAGCCGTGCAGACCGCCGAAGGTACCTACCTGTCCTGGCTGGGAACCCAGATCACCCCGGGATCGATCATCGCCGTCCGTCAGGGGGGAGGCCCGCTCGGAGAGCTCCACTATCCACTGGCCGCCTACAACGGCCACACGGACAGCTACTGGGCCTACGACGCCGCCACCCAGGCCGGGCTGCCGGTGTCGGTGCGGGGGTGGACACCGGGCACCGGCACCGTGACCCAGGCCACCACCTTCCTCACCGCCTACAACCAGAACCTCACCAGGTACTCGACCTGGCTGAACGACCAGCTGCACACCGATTTCGGCGTCAAGGAGCTCGTCTTGATGCCCGGTTTCGGGGAGCGCCCCAACATCTCGCCCACCAACGGGCCCTTCTTCACGGTGGAGTCCGATCTGTTGGTCCCGCCCAACCAGACCTATCCCGAGTTCAACGAGGGCCTCGACTGGACGGACATTCTGGCCTCGCTGCCCGACGCCGCCAACTCGGTGGCCTACACCACCTACCTCGACGCACCCACCAACCCGCCCGGTCTGCAGCCCACCTTGCAGCGCGAGGACCCGGCCGACTACCTGGCCTACCTGGTCCAGGGCACGCCGATCCCGCTGGGCGGGGAGAACTCCCTGTCGAACCAGACGGTGGCCGCCATGACGCTCTGCATGACCAGGGCCCAGGCCCTCGGCTTCTTCATCGTGGACTGGATGGGGGAGAACCAGCTGCTGGCCACCGCGGCGGGGACCTTCCCGGGCGGACCGACCATGGGCCAGCTCGGCGCCTCCTTCGACGCCGCCACCGGGCGCCCGACCCTCGCCGTCACCACCAGCGCCCTTCCCGCCGCCACCCAGCGCTCGGCCTACGCCACCACGCTGTCGGCTACCGCCGGAGACCCCCTCTACACCTGGTCGGTGAGTGCCGGAGCCCTGCCGGCCGGATTGGGGCTCAACCCGTCGAACGGGGTGATCAGCGGGGTGCCCACCTCGCCCGGCACCTCCGCCTTCACCGTCAGCGTGATCGACGCGGTCGGGTCGACCGCCCAGGCCAACCTGTCCATAAGCGTTGCCACCGGTGCCGGTGCCGGTGCCGGTTCGGGGGCTGGCACGGTCCTGGGCGCGGGTCCCCGCACCCTGCCCGGACCGGAGGTGGGCATGGCGGCCACGCCGACCGGCCACGGCTACTGGATCGCCGATGCCGCCGGGGGAGTAGAGACCTTCGGGGACGCCACCTTCTTCGGCTCCATGGCCGGCCATCCCCTCAACTCGCCCATCAACCACATCGTGGCCTCGCCCGACGGGCTCGGCTACTGGCTGGTGGCCGCGGACGGGGGCACCTTCTCGTTCGGGGACGCCCACTTCCACGGCTCGATGGGGGGTCGCCGGCTCAACGCCCCGGTGGTCGACCTGGCACCCACGCCCTCCGGCCAGGGCTACTGGCTGGTCGCCTCCGACGGCGGGATCTTCGCCTTCGGCGACGCCCGGTTCCACGGCTCCATGGGAGGACGGCCCCTCAACCTGCCGGTGGTGGGGATCAGCGCCGACGCCGGCACCGGCGGCTACTGGATGGTCGCCTCCGACGGCGGAATCTTCGCATTCGGCGCGCCGTTCTTCGGCTCGACCGGTGCCTTCCACCTCAACAGGGCGATCAACGGGATGTCCTCGACCGCCGATGGCCGGGGCTACTGGTTCGTCGGGTCCGACGGCGGCGTCTTCGCCTTCGGTGACGCCCGGTTCCACGGGTCCACCGGCGCCCTCCGCCTCAACCAACCCATCGTCGGCATGGCCGCCGACGCCGCCACCGGGGGCTACTGGCTGGTCGCCTCCGACGGGGGAGTCTTCGCCTTCGGCGCACCGTTCCTCGGAGCTGCGTGACGCCCGGTGACCACCTGTGGCCATCAACAACCGCCGACCACGAGAACGCGTGACGTGCTGTCGGCGTTCACCTGACCGATACAGACAGTTCATGCCCCGGGCACCCGGATCGGCCTCTCGAACCCCCATAATGGGCCATGGGCAATAGCCACTATAAGCGGTTGCACAACTACGAAGAGTGATGTCATTATCGTGGAGGGACGGAGAAAGTGACGGCACCGAACACAACATGCTGAGGCTGCGAGGTTCATGCACAGCGTCACGCGAGCAGGCTGCCATCGCCGGGACTCCCGTCCCTTCGAGGGTGAGCACGCACCAGTGATCCATCTCGATACCGCCCGCTCGACCCGACCTGTCGACGCCGGCTCGCTCGACGACCTCGAGTGCAGCGACGCCGACCTCGAGGCGGTGAAGGAGGCCCTGACGTGGGCCGGAGAGTTCTTGGGTGCATCCCACGCCGACCTCGGACGCCAGGGCGCGGTGTGCCCCTACATCCGACACTCGTTCGGCCAGCGTCTGCTCTACGTCACCAGCCGTCCCGAGACGGAGTGCGCCGGCGAGGAGCTCCACGTGGCCGTCCGCTCCTCGATGCAGTGGTTCACCCGACTGCAGGAGCGCGCACCCGAGGGGAGCGAGCACCTGGTGACCGTGCTGGTCGTCCTCCCTCGCATCGACCGCACCTCGTCGACCGAGCTGGACACCCTGCACGCATCCCTGAAGGACGAGTTCGTGAGCCAGGGCCTGATGATCGGGCAGTTCCACCCGAGGTGCGAGGCACGCGGGCTGTGGAACCCGGACTTCCGACCCCTCCGGTCGCCGGTCCCACTGCTCGCCATCCGGGAGATGGTCCCCTCCGACCTCCCGTTCCTGGTCGACAGCGGGCACCACGCCTCGACCTACTTCGAGCGGTATGCACGGTCGATCCCCGCCCACACGCGTCGCTTCCTGGTGGAGCGACTCACTAGTCGACCCGAGGTGCCCCCATGCTGACCCATCCCGCTCCGTTCGTCGCCGCGAACGAGCCGGCCCTTTCGGTGTTCACCGCCCTGTCCGCCGCGGGGATGCCGTACGCGGTCGTCCGCCATGCCGACCTCGCCGGCCCGGTCCGCTCCCCGGGCGACGTCGCCCGCATGCTGTCCATCGCGCCGGAGCGGATCACCAAGACCCTCCTGGTCACCGAGGACCCGGGCCGGCGCCGGTGCGCGCTCGTGGTCCTCTCGGTCACCGCCCGGGCCCAGCTCGGGGCGGTGGCGACGTCGCTCGACTGGACCGGGGCGGTGCTGGCATCGGCTCGTCAACTGGCCGAGCACCTGGATCAGCCGGTCTACGGGGTCTCGCCCATCGGGTCCGACCTGCCGGTGTTGGTCGACCCGTCACTCGCCACTGGGCGCGACGTGCTGGTCGGCTCCGGCACTGCGGGGGTC
>JADGOG010000093.1 GCA_017883065.1 Acidimicrobiales bacterium
AGGTTGGAGAGACGCTCAAGTATGGGCACATTCCAGCCAGTCTGCAGAGAGTGGTGTAACCACCACTTTCGGACGCAATAGCGCGTAGACCAGGCCTTCCACCTGCGACTGCACCCGTGGCGAGATGAGCCACCTGCCCAACGAACCACGACGACTGACCCGCACAGAAACGAGTGATGTACCCACGACGCAATCCTGGGCGTAACTAACACCGGCCGCACACCCTATGGCGTGAAGCCAGGACGGACGAAGCCTTCCCGCTCGCCGTCCGGGGACCGTATGCAGAGGCCGTAGCCCGCCAACACCGAGCAGAGGAAGGCGCCTTCGCGCGCCCTACGAAGGGAGGTGCCATGCGGACCCGCATTGCACTCGTGGCGATAATTCCGATCGCCGTCATCACCATCAGTACCCTGACGCTGGCTGCCTCCGAGCAGCCGGCCCGGGCAGTCACCACACCCACGTCGAGCAACACGGGCACGGCCACGCTGGCCATGCCGTCCGATCACCTGATCGCCTACCAAGGCATCACCACCGGTGCGCCGGCGTCGACCGGATCGAAACTGGTGTTCAACGTGGAAGGAGCCCTCAGCTCCATCGTCACCCAGGCCGTCACCGCGCCGGCCCCGGTGGTCACACCCACCGACACGGTCACCCCCGAACAGCGCGCCGCCTGGGAACGGGTGGCCATGTGCGAGGAAGGTGGCAACTGGGCCGCCGACGGTGGACGCTTCAGCGGGGGTCTGGGCATCACCCGGACCAACTGGATTGCCTACGGAGGCGGCCAGTACGCCTCCTCGGGAGCCCAGGCCACCGAGGATCAGCAGATCATGGTGGCGGAGCGGATCCAGTCCTCTCCCCCCGATCAGTACGGATGCGGCAGCTGGTGAGCCGCTGAGGCCAGGACCGGAGGGAGTTCCCCCGGTAACAGCCGTCATCGGAGGCCCGTTCGACCACGCGTCGGGCGGGCCTCCGTCGTGTCCCCACTCCGGTCTGGACCCAGGCGCAGCCCGCTGCCGTGCCCGAACGTGGTGCGTCGCCGACAAGGGAGAACGGCCGCGACCGGAGCCGTGCTCAATGCAGGGGACCGGTCCGTGGCGACCGGTTCGACGTCGTCGGACGGAACCGTGCCTGTGGCCGCAGCCACCATCGGGACCGCCCCGAGTGGGGTGCCCGGAAAGCAAGCAGCGCCGCCGGGAGCCGGAGCTCCTTCGACGGCGCTGACTCTGAAGGATGCCGACCCGACGGCCGCTACCGGCGAACCGATAGGGACGTCGGGTCAGCTCCCGACAGAGGTTGCTTCAGATCTTGCGGACCTGGCTTGCCTGCAGACCCTTCTGGCCCTGCTTGGTCTCGAACTCCACACGCTGGCCCTCCGCGAGGTCGCGGAAGCCCTCCATCTGGATCTCCGACTGGTGAACGAAGAGATCATCCCCGCCGCCGTCAGGCGTGATGAAACCAAAGCCCTTTTCGGCGTTGAACCACTTAACTGCACCTACACCCATAACTGAGTCTCCTTGAAATTCACGCACGGTAACGCGGGGATCCATTGTGAAGCCCTACACACACCGGCCCGCGTGATTGTGCCGATGACCTCCATAGCCTAGGCGCATCGGTGATCAGATGCTGACCAATGCCGATACGAGGCGTCGAGAAGGCATCACGAGCCGGCTCATCGGGTCACCCACCCCGACCGGAGGGCGGGCGGCACCGGCAGTCGACGGGCGGATTCGGCCCAGTGGGCCAACGGCTCCGGGGCGCCCTGCTACGACGAAGGGGATGTCGCGTCGGTCGTGCGCGCCGACACCTGTTCGGCCCAGGTCGGTGCGACCGACGGGTGGCCGACCGCCTCGAACACCTCGGTCAGCATCATGACGGAGAATACGACGAAGAAGATCGGCTCGACCAGTGTGCCCAGCCGGTCGGTCAGGTAGACCAGCCCGAGCAGCGGGTAGGCCACGACCAACACCTTGACCAGCCCGTCGTAGACGCGGGCCGCGGGTGAGCCCATGCCCCGGGTGCGCCGCGTGGCGAGGACGGTGGCCACGGTCAGTGTGACGAACTCGGTGATGCCCGAGACCACGTGGACGTAGTGATGGACCGGGAGCTGGAGGTGCCACTCCATCTGCCGGCACGTTGCGCTCAGGCCTTCGGAGCAGGCATAGGGGAACCGGCCGCCCACAGCACCGACCACTGCGAACGTCACCATCCACGCCCACTCGCGACGGGCGACGCCCCGGGAGAACGGTCCCCGCAGCAACAAGGCGGCCAACAAGAGCACCCCGGCCAGCATGTCGGCGTCGGACATCAGGTCGGCGTGGGGACGACCGGTCGCCTCCAGATCGGAGAAGAACCCGTTGATCGACGGCATCAGCCCCGGCACGAACAGGACCACCACCCACCAGTTGTATGCCGCCACCGCCCCGACGGCGAGCACCTTGGCCACGGTCACCCTGGCCACGCTCTGCCCTTCGGTCCGTGGCGCTCTGGCTCCCTGAGGGAGTGTCAGAAGCTGCACGACACGTCCAACATCGCTGTCTGAGCAATCATTCCCATCAGAACTCCGACCATCTGTCACCCGACATCAATGCCTCCGCCAGGGAGTTCGCCGACCAGCGGGGTCAACGCACCGGAGGACCGGCCCCCCATCCACGCTAGTGACTCGGCGCGACCCCGGCACGCATGTGAGCGAGGGCCACTGCTACGTTCACCCCGATGCCACGAGCCGGTACCCAGACAGCGCCCAGGGCGCGCATCGTCGCCGGGATGGGCCTCACCGTTCTCGTCCTCCTGGGTGCCGGGTGCGGGCGGGCGTCCACCGGGTCCACCGGCTCGACCGGGAGCTCGTCGCCGTCGGCCACGTCGGGGAAGGTGGTGCCGGCCGCTCCCCCGCCCGCACCGGTCGTCTGGTCCACCTGTGCCTCCGACGCCACCATCCAGTGCGGAACCGTGTCGGTGCCGATCGACTACCGGCACCCCGCAGACGGGATGCTGGCGGTGGCGGTCACCCGGGCCGTGGCACTCGGTAGCGATCCGATCGGGACCCTGCTCTTCAATCCGGGCGGCCCAGGTGAGAGCGGCAACCAGATCCTGCCGGTGCTGCTCGGCCTGTTCCCCGCGGCCATCCGCCAGTCGTTCAACATCGTGAGCTTCGACCCGCGGGGCACCGGGTCCAGCAACCCGCTCCGGTGCGGCACCCCACCCTCGGCGCTGACCAGCGTGCGTTCGGTGCCCACCGGTCCGGGACGCCCGCTGCCGGGAACCACGGCCTTCACTGCCATGGCCCGGGCCTGCGAGACCCGGGCGCCGGCGCTGGTCCCGTTCATCGATTCCACCGAGACCGCCCGCGACATGGACCGGATCAGGGAGGCGCTCGGTCTGGACCGGATCAGCTACTACGGGCTGTCGTACGGGACGGTGCTCGGCGCGGCGTACGCCGACCTGTTCCCCGGTCGGGTCGCCACCATGGTCCTCGACGGGGCCGTCGACGTGAACGCCACCTTGGCCCGACAGGCCGTCCAGGAGGCGCCGGCGGCCGAGCGGTCACTCGAGCACCTGTTCGCGCAGTGTTCGGCGCAGTCCGACTGCCCGCTCGGGTCCGACCCCAAGGCCACCTTCACCACGGTGAGCGCGTCCCTGACCCGCCGCCCCCTGCCCGCCCCGGGCCACGGCGATCCCTATCCGGTGACGGTGGGCGATCTGGACACGGCCACCCTCTTCGCCTTGAGCGTTCCTTCCTCCACCACTCCCTACGAAGCCGCCGTGGCGGCGGCGGGCCAGGGGAACGGCGCGCCCTTGCGCGCACTGGCCCTCGAGCTCGCCACCGATATCGACGGGTCCCCCCTGGTCGACCCCCTGTGGGCGATCACCTGCAACGACGCGGCCGACCACCCTGGACCGGTGGCCGCCGGCACCCTGGCCCGATCGCTCGACCGTCGCTACCCGTTGCTCGGGGCCTACTCGGCGACCTACTCGCTCGGCGGGTGCGTGTCGTGGCCGGCGGCCCGTCAGCCGATCGCCGACCTCCATCCCGACGAGCCCCGGCCGGTTCTGGTGATCGGCAACACCGGTGACCCCAACACGCCGATCATCGGCGGCGCCCACCTGGCCGGCATCTTCCCCGACGGGCGACTCCTCACCTGGCAGGGGTGGGGCCACACCTGGCTGCTCAGCGGACCGGACGATCCGTGCATGCAACGATCGGTCACCGCTTACCTGACCGGTGGGACTCTCCCTCACCCGGGCGCCGTCTGCAGCTGAGCGCGGCGGTGCCGGCCCCGGGCGGCGATCCAGTCCCCAGCTAGCCGTGACCCACCAGCGACGGGACGCCACGCATCGGAAGCCGGCCGGAGACCACGATGCCCACAACGGCGCTACCGCCGGGCAGGGCGAAGGCCACCGCCACCCCGGTGGCCAGGGACCAGCCTCGGCTGCCCGCCAAGGCGATGGCGGCGCCGCCCAGCCCGGCACCGAGCGCCGAGCCGAGCACGTCGGAGAGGCTCAACGAGGCCGACGCCCACCCTTCCCGACCCTCGGGCGCCTCACGCAGCATCATCAGCGAGACGGGCGCGTAGGCGAGGCCCATGCCCAGCCCGGCCAGCGTCCAGGCGGCCACCGCCACCGCCATGGGCACACCGGGGTGGAGGACGGCCACCATCCCGCACACCCCGACAATCACCAGGGACAGCCCGATCCGCACCAGGCGCCGCCCCTCCCACCGGTCGTTGAGCCGGGCCTGTACCCACGCCCCGGCCGTCCACCCCAACGTGGAACCGGTGACGGCGATGCCGGCCACGGCGATGCTGTGGTGGCGCACGGTGACGATGGCCAAGGTCACGAAGGCGTCGGCTCCGAAGTAGGCGAACGTCAACAGTCCGCGGCTGAGGATGGTGGCGGGCAGGCCGCGTCGGGCCACCATGGTCCCCACCGGCACCAGCCGGCGGAGGGCGGGGATGAGTACGACCCCGCCGACCACCACCAACACGACGGCGACGACGACTCGGCTCGAGGTGGCGCCGGCCAGTACCAGTCCGGTGCCGGCCGCGGTACGCACCGCGTCGACCAGGCGGTGCTCGGCCTCGGGCGACGTGGTCGGAGGGCCCAGGCGGACCAGGCCGGGGAGGGCGAAGGCACCGGCCACCGCCACCAGGGGCAACAGGCCCAAGAAGACCCACCGCCACCCGAAGGCGTGCGCTACCCCGGCGCTGATCAACGGCCCGACGATGCCCGGGACGACCCAGGCGGTGGACAGCACCGCCATCATCCGGGCCCGGAGCCCCTCGGGGAAGCTCCGGCCGATGGCCACGTAGGCCACCGCGGGGATCGCCCCGGCGCCGATGCCCTGCAGGGTGCGGCCGGCCACCAGAACGATCATCGACGGGGCGAGTCCGGCCACCACCAACCCGGCGCTGAAGCAGGCGAGCCCGGCGGCGTAGGGGCGGGCGGGGCCCGACCGGTCGGCCTGGCGTCCGGCGGCGACGATCCCGACCATGCTGCCGAGGAGGAAGGCGCTGAACACCCAGCCGTACAGCCGGAGACCGCCGATGCTCCTGGCCACCTGCGGCATCACCGTCACCACGGCCAACGCCTCGGCGGCCACCAGGGTGACGGTCGACACCAGCCCGACGGTCAGGGCCCGGCGCTCGGGAACCCACAGGCTCGACGCGGGCGTCTCGCCGTCCCCCTCCGGTGGCCGACCCATGGGCTCAGCCTAGGAGGCGCCGCCACGGCGGGCCCGCTACGGCTCAGCGACCGACGACCACCCGTTCGAGGAGGACCGCCCGGCGCGGACAGTCCGTCGCGGCCCGGGTGGCCAACTCGACCAGCTCGGCGGGGACGGGGGTCCCGTCCACGATCGGATAGCCCCATTCGTCGAGGGTGACCCGCTCGGGGAGGAGCTCGGCGCAGTAGCCGTAGGCGTCACAGGCGATCGGATCCACCCGGACCCGGATGGCCACCCGCTGGCGGGCGCTCACGACCCACTCCGGCGGATGGCCGGCGTGGCCGGGAAGGGCATGACGCTCGGGGCGGCGTGCCCGGGACACGGCCGACCCGCGGCATGGGCGCGTACGTCGTCGGCGAACAGGGCCATGGCGCTGCGCACCAGGCGGACCACGCCGTCGGGGTGCCGACAGGCACCTCGTCCCTCGACCGTGTCGGCCCGGTGGTGGATCCGCGGGAGCAGGTCGGCGTCGGCTCGTCCCGCCCACAGCAGTTCGAGATCATCGGCGATGGCGGGCAGCCCGAAGACACAGGGACCGCACTGACCGGCACTCTCGCCGGCCATGTAGCGGGCGATCCGGGCCGTCTCGGCGATCCCGCACGAGCCGGTCGGCAGGGCGACGATGATCCCGACCCCCTGGGTGGCACCGACGGCGGCCAGGGGGGCCGGTGCGTAGGGGGTGGCGAGGTGCGCCGGATCCAGCCAGGCCCCCCCATAGCCGCCCATCAGCACTCCGGACAGTTGGGCGTCCGCACCGGCTCGCACCAGGATGTCCGCCACCGGCGTGCCCAGTGCGACCTCGACCACACCCGGGGAGCGCACGGCACCGGTGACGGTGACCAGTGTGGTCCCGGGGGCCTCGAAGGTGCCGGCCTGGCGGAACCATGCCGCTCCGTGCCGGGCGATCAGGGCCACATGGGAGAGCGTCTCGGCATTGTGGACCAGTGTCGGGCGTCGACCCACGGTCAGCGCCACCGACTTGTCGATCCTCATGGTCGGGAGCGCCTGTCGGGTGTTCAGCCAGGCGACCAGGGCCGACTCCTCGCCGCTCACGTAGCGACCCGGCGGGCGGGCCACCGAGAAGCGGCGGCGGGACCGGCCGGCCCGGGTCCGCTCGGCGATGGCGGCATCCACTGACGCCGCCGTGGGTCCGCTGTCGTCGGCCACGCAGATCACCACCTCGGAGGCGCCGATCACCGCGGCGGCAACGTCGGCGCCGTCCAGAACGAGGTGCGGTGAGTAGGACAGCAGGACCCGGTCCTTGGCGCTGGCCGGCTCGCCCTCCATGGCATTGACCACCAGCAGTGGGCGGCGCGCACCGCGTCGGGCGGCATCCCACTTGATCGCCGAGGGGAACCCCGCACCCCCCCGTCCGAGGAGGCCCGACTCGGCCACGGCCCGGAGCACCCCGTCGCTCCACGAGCGGTCGTCCCGCTTGGGAAGGGACAGTGCTCCATGGATGGCCACGTGCCCGGCGAGGTCGGTGCGGGCGACCGCGCCCGACGGTCGGCTGAGCAGCCGTTCGGTGAGCTCCATCGTCGTGCAGGTCATGGTCGGTCCTTCTCGAGGAGGCGGGTGGCACTCCGCTGATGCTGTGGCCGGGTGGCGGCAGACGGCGAGGGAGCTGATCCGGTCCGGTCGGGTCGGCGCCCGAGGGCCGGAGGCGTGCGGGCGTCTCCACGGACCGGCACGGCGCGGGTGATGGCGCCGACCTGGGCGGCCCGCTCCCTCGCTCGCCTGTGACCGACGATCCGCCAGGCCAGGGCGCCGAACACGGCGCTGGTGCAGAGGGCGGCAATCCCGTCCATCCAGAGCTTCGATGCGTCCGTTCCGATTCCGAGTGAGTGGGCCATGGCCACCGGCCAGCTCCCGTAGGCGAGCCAGTGGATTCCCCGCCAGGTGCGGGCGCTGATGCGCTGGCGCAGGGCGCTGGACACGGCGACCGCCAGCATCAGATCGACCGCCACGGTTCCGAGGCCGGTCCACAGGGGACGGTACGGAGAAGCGAAGGGCACGATGGCGGACATCCAGCCCACGCTCACGTAGGTGTCGATGACGGCCGTGAGGACATGGAAGGCCAGGAACACCATGGCCAGCAGCGAGACCCGCTTGTGAAGATCAGCCTGGGCGAACGCCGGCCATGAGCGCGACTTCGCCCGACCGGCGGTGAGGATCCCGAGCACCATGGTGGCGCTGAGGAGCACCAGGGAGACGATGCCGGTGGCGCGCATGGTGTACCAGAGCACGGTGGACGACGAGGCCAGCATCACTGCACCTTCCTTGGGATGGGGTCGGAACGGTCGGCGGTGCCGGCGGCGAACCGGGGCGTCTCCCCGGGCCAGTCGCCCACGTGGACGATGGTCCCGTCGGCCCGGACCAGCCGTGCGGCGATCCCACGGGCGCCCAGGTCGCCGATGGCATCCTCGCCCAGCACCACCGCGGCGGTGCTCCAGGCGTTGGCCTCGACACAGCTGTGGGCGGCGGTGGTGACCAGTGACCACACGGCGGGGGCGGCCTCTCCCGTCCAAGGGTCGATGATGTGATGCACGGTCCTCCCGTTGCGCACCCACGAGCGGGCGGTGGTTCCCGAGCTGGCCAGACCACCGGCCGAGATGGCCACCACCTGGTCCACCGCGTCGAGGGCGGTGGTGCACTCGGCGGCGATGCCGACGGCCCATCCCCCGACGGGCGCACCTCCGGAGACAGCCACGTCGCCGCCCAGGTTGACCAGCACGCCGCAGCCGAGTGCGTCGGCGATCCGGCGCGCCGCCCGGTCGGCGGCGAATGCCTTGGCCGTCGAGCCGAGGTCGACGTGGACGCCGTCGGGGATGGCCACGGTCCGGAGCTGCGGGTCCATCCCGATCTGCCACCAGCCGGGGGCGGCCTGGGCCTCGTACTCAGGAGCCGACTCGATGGTGCGCACCTCGTCGAAATCCCGGTCGTAGCCCAACTCGATGAGCGCCGACCCGATGGTCGGATCGACGATCCCTGCTGTCTGCACCGCGATCGAACAGGCCGTCTCGAGTGCTTCGTAGAGCAGAGGACTGACGGGCACCGGTCGTCCGGCTCCCGTCTGTTCGACCACACGGAGCTCCGAATCGGCACGGAACCGGCTGCAGGCCTCATCGATGGCCCGGAGATCCGCGGCCAACAGGGCCAGCGCCGCGTCGGCCTGTCCGGCGTCGGTCACGGCGACCACCGCGGTGGTCCCGATGGCCCTCATGGTCCGGGTGGCGATGATCCCTTCCGGAGCGGCGGGCACGGCCGGTCGGTCGACATCCCGTTCGATCAGCGTGTCGGTCATGACTGTCCCGACACCGTCGTCGGGGCCTGGGTCGCGGCTGCGCTCGTGGTCGGCGTCGTGGTCGTGGCGATCGCACCGCTGGCGGAGGCTGCGCTCGAGGACGTCGATCCGGTGGAGGACTGCCCGGAGACGGTGGTGGGCGCCGTCGTGGTGGCCGTCGCCCCCGACCCGGTGGCGGCGGTCGACCCGGTGGCGGCGGTGGACCCGGTGGTAACCGAAGCCGAGTGGGCAACGGTGTCCGACGCCACCAACACGCCGAGGCCGGCCGCTCCGGTCACCGCGGCGATCCCGATGGTCGCGGTGATCCGGCGCACCCGGGCACTGGCCCGGTCACGGGCCAGTTCGGCCGACCGGCGGTCAGGGAGGGAGAGTTCTGGGTTCGTCGCCATGGGGTGCCCTTTCGGTGATCGGCGGGATGAGGTCGGATTCGTGTCGATGGAGGCAGTTCACAGGGCGGGGTGCTGAGCCACCTTCAGCTCAGCTGTGAGACGGCTGTGAATCCGGGCGACGCTCGGATTCGCGCTCACAGCTGGCCCACAGCTGAGTCACACCCGGGCTCCACCTCGCGGTGCGATGCTGGACCTACTCAGGGTTCTCACAGCTCCAGTACACCGGGCATCCCTAAGAGCGACGTATGGAGGACGCTCCAGCCGCTAAGAACCCGCTAAGAAGGAGGACCGCCGTGGAACCGACCCGAAGCCAGCGCATCCTGGTGGTGGACGACGAGCCCTCGATCGTCGACGCCGTGGCCACGTCGCTGCGCTATGAGGGGTTCGGGGTGGACGAGGCCACCAACGGCCGTCTGGCCCTCTCCTCCGCCCAGCAGAATCCGCCCGACCTCATCGTGCTCGACGTGATGCTTCCCGATCTGGACGGGCTGGAGGTGACCCGCCGGCTCCGTGCCGACGGCATCCGCGTCCCCATCTTGTTCCTCACCGCTCGGGACACCATCGAGGACAAGGTGGCCGGCCTCACCGTCGGCGGCGACGACTACGTGACCAAGCCGTTCGCCCTGGCCGAGATCGTGGCTCGGGTCCATGCCATCCTCCGCCGCATCGGCAGCGAGCCCGAGGACGAGGGCATCCTCCGCTTCGCCGACATCGAGATGGACGAGAACGCCCACGAGGTCACCCGGGCCGGCCAACCGATCTCGCTGACCGCCACCGAGTTCAATCTGTTGCGGTTCTTCCTCCTCAACCCCCGCCACGTCCTGTCCAAGGCACAGATCCTCGACCACGTCTGGCACTACGACTTCGGCGGGGACGGCAATGTCGTGGAGACCTACGTGAGCTACCTGCGCAAGAAGCTCGAGGCGGTCGGCCCGCCGGTCATCCACACGGTCCGTCTGGTCGGCTACGCGCTGCGCGAACCGACCGGCGAGTAGCGCGTGTCCCTGCGGTCCCGGCTCCTGATCGCCATCGGCATCATCGCCCTGGTGGCGTTGGCCATCGCCGACGTGGCCACCTACAAGTCGCTGGAGTCGTTCCTCTATCAACGCGTCGACCAGCAGTTGGACGCATCGCACGGACGGTCGGAGAGCCAGCTGAACAACGGAGGCATCCTCCGCTGCGCAGGCGATCCGAACTTCTTGGTTCCGGGTGGTACGAGCGCCGGTGGACCGACGACCTCGAGCTCCCCGATCCCCGCAGGCGGAGTGGGCGGTGCACCCGACCTGGATCAGGAGCAGTCCAACGCCATCCAGGTCGAGGCCGTCCAGGTCCGGTACCCGGAAGGAGGTCTCGTCAACTCGCAGAGTTGCCCGGCCTACGTCGACGGGAAGAAGTACACGCCGCTGATCCCCACGACGATCGGTGGCTTCACCACCGCTCCCGACGGGAGCAAGGAGGCCTACTTCAACGCGCCCTCCGTCCAGCCCGACGGCCCGGTGTTCCGTGTCCGCGCCTCGTCGCTGCACGACGGAAACCTGCTGATCGTGGCGCAACCGCTCGGCGACAACGGGAGCACGCTGCACCGGCTGCTGGTCGTCGAATTGGTGGTGACCGGTGCCGCCGTGGTCATCGCCCTGATCTTCGGGTACTGGCTGGTGCGCATCGGCCTGCGGCCGCTGCGGGACATGGAGACGACGGCCGAGTCGATCGCCGCCGGCAACCTGACCGAGCGCGTCCCCGGCGAGAACGACACGACCGAGGTCGGTCGCCTGGCCCGCACCCTCAACGTGATGCTGGCGCGCATCGAGTCCGCCTTCGGCGCCCGGGTGGCGTCCGAACGCAGGCTGCGGGCGTCCGAGGCCCGACTTCGCCGGTTCGTGGCCGACGCCTCCCACGAGCTACGCACCCCGATCGCCGCCATCTCGGCCTACGCCGAACTCTTCGGCCGGGGTGCCTCGGAGCAGAAGGCCGACCTCGAGCGGCTCATGGGCGGCATCCGGTCCGAGACGACCCGGATGGAGCACCTGGTCGCCGATCTGCTCCTGTTGGCCCGACTCGACGAGGGTCGGCCGATGGAGCAGCGGTCGGTGGACCTGGTGTCGCTCTGTGCCGAGGCCGTCCAGACGGCATCGACGGTGGGGCCCGACTGGCCGGTGACCTTCCATGCCTCGCAACCCATCGAGGTGATGGGGGACGCCACCAGCCTCCGCCAGGTGCTCGACAACCTCCTGGGCAACGTCAGGGCCCACACCCCGGCGGG
>JADGOG010000094.1 GCA_017883065.1 Acidimicrobiales bacterium
GAGCCACCGCAGGCTGGTGGCCCCGCGGCGGTTGCGCAGCAGACCGGCGCGGACGTCGGGGTCGGTGGCATGGATGGAGACGAACAGCGGGCTCAGCCGCTCGGTCAGCACCCGCTCGAGGTCCATCTCCGTGAACCGGGTCAACGTGGTGAAGTTGCCGTAGAGGAAGGACAGCCGGTAGTCGTCGTCCTTGAGGGACAGGCTGCGCCGCATCCCCTTGGGGAGTTGGTGGATGAAGCAGAACTCGCAGTGGTTGTCACAGGTGCGGACCCGGTCGAACACGGCGGAGGATACCTCGACGCCGAGCGGCTCGCCCGGCTCCTTGGCCACCGTGATGGGGAAGGGTTCGGCCAACCCGCGGCGACGCACCACGAGGTCCAGGTCTGGCTCGTCCACCAACAGGCTGTACTCGATGACGTCACGGGGGGACCGGCCGTTGAGGAAGAGGAGCTCGTCCCCGGCCCTGAGGCCGGACAGGTCCGCCGGAGACGATGCGGTGACGGCGACGACCCTCGGTGCCGTCGTCACTCGGGGCGCCGACATTCCACCAGGCTACCTGGTCGTTCACCCCGGCCCGTCGTCGCCCCGCCCACCGGGACGGGGCCGGTCGGGTCGACATCGCCGGTAACCTGGCCCGGTGACCGTGGACCGCGTGCTTCTGGCCGAACCCCGGGGGTTCTGTGCCGGGGTGGAGAAGGCGATCAAGGCCCTGGCCTGGATGGTCCGGGTCTTCGAGCCACCCGTCTACTGCTACCACGAGATCGTCCATAACCGGCACGTGGTCGACCAGTTCCGGGCCCAGGGGGTGGTCTTCGTCGACGATGTCGACCAGGTGCCTCCCGGCGCCCCGCTGATGCTCTCGGCCCACGGCTCCGCCCCCGAGGTGGTCGCCGCCGCCCGCGACCGTGGCCGGGTGGTGGTCGATGCGGTCTGTCCACTGGTGACCAAGGTCCACCACGAGCTGAAGGTCCGGGCCCGCAAGGGGTACACCGTGCTCTACGTGGGCCACCACGGCCACGAGGAGGCGGTGGGCACCATGGCCGTCGCCCCGGCCTCGGTGCGACTGCTCGAGCGACCCGAGGACGTGGACCGTCTCGACGACCTCGCCACCGTAGGCGGCGAGCCACCACAGGTGGCGCTGCTGGCCCAGACCACCCTCAGCCACGACGAGTGGGCCGGCATCGTGGACGAGGCCCGCCGCCGGTTCCCCGATCTGTGGATGCCCAACCGCAGCGACCTCTGCTTCGCCACCACCAACCGCCAGGCGGCGCTGAAGGCGCTGGCCGGCAACGTCGACGCGGTGGTGGTGATCGGATCGGAGAACTCCTCCAACACGGTGGCGCTGGAGAAGGTGGCGGTGGCCTTCGGCTGTCCGAGGGTGGTCCGTGTCAACGACGCCTCCGAGCTGCCTGACGACCTGACGGGAACGGTCGGCGTCACCGCGGGGGCGTCGGCCCCCGAGGCGTTGGTCAACGCGGTGGTGGCCCGGCTCGCCCCGGTGGACGGCGTGCACCTCGCCCCGGTGACGGTCGAGGAGGAGTACTTTCCCCCGCCGCCCGAGCTCCGGGAGCTGCTCCGGGGGCTCGAATCGGCGCTCTCCCTGTTCAACGGCGTACCGGCCGGGGACATCGCCGGCTCCGGTACCGACGACGGCGACCCGGTGGGCCCCGCCACCCGGGTGCTGGCCGACGATCGCACCACCGGGGCAGCCGACGTCCTGGAGCGCCTGGCCGGCTAGGTCCGATCCGCCCACAGCGGCGATTTGGTGAGAGAATACGGGGATGACCACTTCCTTCATCAGCATGGATGTCTCGACCGGCGACCAGTGGGCGCAGATCGGTGTCGAGACGGTCAAGAACCAGAGCCGGGTGGCCGATCGGGTCCTCGCCATGCTGGAGTCGTTGTCCGAGGTGGTCGACGGGTTCGCGGTCGACCAGCTCACCCACTGCCTGCAGACGGCGACCCGGGCCGAACAGGCCGGGGCCGATGACGAGTTGGTGGTGGCCTCGCTCTGTCACGACATCGGCAAGGCGGTGTCGGTGCCCAACCACCCGCGCATCGCCGCCGAGATCCTCCGCCCCTACGTCCGCCCGGAGGTCACCGCCGCCATCCTTGCCCATCAGGACTTCCAGGGACGGCACTACTACGCCCACTTCAACATGGACCCCAACCTGCGGGACCGCTATCGCGACGAGCCGTGGTACGACCTTGCCGAGCAGTTCGCCGACGAGTGGGACCAAAAGAGCTTCGACCCGGACTTCCCCACCGAGACGCTCGCCCACTTCGAGCCCAAGGTGCGGTCCGTGTTCGCCAATCCCCACGTCCTCTGATGGCGCCCACCCAGCGGCATCGCTGGATCACCCGTCCCGACAGTCGGGACGCCCGCCGGCGCGCCGACATGCTCGGGTTCGTGGTCGACCGCGCCCGGGCGGACTTCGAGGGACGGTATCCGGCGGCCCGCTTCGGCCCGGTGGTGGCACTGGTCGCCGCCTACGAGGAGGAGCAGAACATCGGGGACGTCTTGAAGGTCATGCCCACGCTGGTGGGTGACCTCGAGGTCACCACCCTGGTGGTGGTGGACGGTGGGACCGACGACACCGCCCGGGTGGCCGTCGACGCCGGCGTGTACACCTGTGTTCTGCCGGTCAACCTCGGCCAGGGCGCCGCCCTGCGGCTCGGCTACGAGCTGGCCGCCGCCCACGGTGCCCGCTACGTGGTCACCCTGGACGCCGATGGTCAGAACGACCCCTCGGAGATGGCCACCATGGTCCAGCCGCTCCTCGACGGCACGGCCGACTTCGTGATCGCCTCGCGGCGGCTGGGTGTCGACCAGACCACCGACAGGTTCAGGAGGGCGGGCGTCGTGCTCTACGCCTCGATCCTCAACGCCATCACCGGGCAGAGGCTCACCGACTCCTCCAACGGCTACCGGGCCTTCCGGATCGAGCTGCTCAACGACATCGTCCCCTTTCTGCACCAGGACCAGTACCAGACGTCCGAGGTGGTGATCACGTCGGCCAGCCGCGGGTGGCGGATCGGCGAACAGCCCACCGTGTGGCACCCGCGGGCGTCCGGGTCGTCGAAGAAGGGCGGGAACCTGGTCTTCGGATTCAACTACGCCCGGGTGATCGGCCTGACCTGGCTCCGAGTCACCGCCGCCAAACGACGGCAGCCGGCCGGCGCCGCCACGACCGGGACGTAGGAGCGCCGGCGGCGCTCCCGTCCGTACCGACGGCCCCGGTTCGGGTCAGTACCGACCGACGCTGGCCACGGCCCGGTCGTAGAGATCCTGGATGGACCCGGTCAGGGACTCGGTCAGCTGGTGGATCCGGCTGCGGGGGATCCGACCGCTCTCCGTCCGCTCGGGAGCGAGGATAGGGGCGCCCACCACCAGGTGGATGTGGCGGGGACGGGGCACCCTCTTGCCCTTGGGCATGACCGAGGAGGACCCGCCGATACCCACCGGGACCACCGTGGCACCGGTGCGGGCGGCGAGGAAGGCCACGCCTTCGTGCAGGTCCTCCACCACCGGACCGGTGCGGCGCTCCCCCTCGGGGAAGAGGATCAGCACCTCACCCGCCTCGAGCACCCGTTGGGCGCGGCGGAGGGACTCGCGATCGGCCGACTCCCGATGGACGGGGAACGCCCCCACCGAGGGGAGGATGCGGGCCAGGGCCCCGTTCTTCCACAGGCTGTCCTTGGCCATGTAGTGGAGCTTGCGCCTGGTCACCTCCGAGGCCACGAAGAAGTCGATGAACGAGCGGTGGACCGGGGCGATGATCACCGGCCCGGTGGCGGGTACCTGGTCGGCACCGTCCACCGTGGTCCGGAACAACAGCCGGTTCAGACCGTGGACCAGCACCCGCAAGAGGCGGTAGATCGGCGTGAACCGGGCGTCCACCCCCACGTCGAGGTGGACGGGAGCGTCTGCATCCGGACCCTGTCCGGGGGTATCGGACCCGCTTACAGCCATGCGATCACCTCGTCCACGATGTCCCCCACCGACCGTGCGGTGGTGTCGATGATCCGGGCCCCCTCGGCCACGCCGAGCGGCGAGGTCTCGCGGGTGCTGTCCAACCGGTCGCGCCGGGCCACGGCGTCGGCCCCTTCCTCGGGCCGTCTCCGGGCCCGCTCCTCGGCCGAGGCGGTCAAGTAGATCTTCACGTCGGCCTCGGGCAGGACCACCGACCCGATGTCGCGTCCCTCGACCACGCCGCCGCCACGCTCGGCCACCCACTGGCGTTGGCGCTCGACGAGCACCGAGCGAACGTCGGGGTTGGCGGCCACCGAGGAGACCGCGCCACTCACCTCGGCCCCCCGGATGGCCTCGGTGACGTCACAGCCGTCGGCCTCCACCCGCTCCCCCACCTCGAAGACCAGGGTGCGGGCCAGTTCGGCCACCGCCTTTCGGTCCTGCGGCTCGATCGAGCGGTGGAGGGCGGCCCAGGCCACCGCCCGGTACATGGCGCCGGTATCGAGACGGTCGATGCCGAGGCGGGCGGCCAGTGCCCGGGAGACGGTCGACTTCCCGGAGCCGGCGGGTCCGTCGATGGCGATCACCGGGCCGGTCAGTGTCCGGACCTGAGGTGCCGTGTTGTTCACGCCGACCTCGCCGCCCCACGGCCGAGCCGGGCCAGATGGTCGGCGAATCCGGGGTAGCTGGTGGCGACGGTGTCCCACCCGGTCACCGTGGTGCGGTCGTCGACCCCCGGACAGGCGGCCCCGGCCACCGCCGCGGCCATGGCCATCCGATGATCGCCGTGGGCGTCGATCCGACCGGGCCGGAGGTGTCCGCCCGTGCCTTCGACCACCAGGTCGTCGCCGTCCTCCTCGGCCCCGCCACCGAAGGCTCGGACCAGCGCCACCGTGCCGGCCAGGCGGTCGGACTCCTTGACCCGGAGCTCGCCCACCTGGCGGAAGCGGGTGGTGCCCACCGCGGCAGCGGCGGCCACGGCCAGGATGGGCACCTCGTCCAGGGAGGGGATCTCCCAGGATTCGACCACCGTGCCGTGGATGGCGGTGCTGTAGGTGGTGACCGAGCCGGTCCCGTCTCCCTGCTCTGCGACCTCGACGGTCGCCCCCATCCGACGGAGGGCACCGATGAATCCCAGGCGCTCCGCTCCGAGGGTGATTCCGGACACGGTGACCAGGCTGCCGGGGATGATGACCCCACCGACCAGCCAGAATGCGGCCTGGGACGGGTCACCGGGCACCGTGTAGGTGCGTGGCTGCAGCGTGCTCCGCGACACCCGCACCACTTTGCCGGTGCCCTGCCACTCGACGGTGATCTCTGCCCCGGCCGCGGCCAGCATCTCCTCGGTGTGGGCCCGGGTGGCCACCGGTTCGTGGACCACCGTCTCGCCGTCGGCGGCGATCCCGGCCAACAGCACGGCCGACTTGACCTGGGCGCTGGCCATGGGGGGCGTGTACTCGATGCCCGAGAGGGCGCCTCCGGTCACCGACACCGGCGGGCGGCACTCCTCCCCCACCCCGGTCAGGACGGCGCCCATGCGCGTGAGTGGCTCGGCCACCCGGTCCATCGGACGGGTCTGCAGCGAGTCGTCGCCGGTCAGCACGGTGGTGCCCGGGAGCGTGGCCGCCACCCCGGCGATCAGGCGTAGGCCCGTCCCCGAGTTGCCGAGGTCGAGGGGTCCGGCGGGCACCGTGAGCCGGGACCGACCGCCGTGCACGGTGACGGTCGCCACGCCCGGGACCACCTCGGCGCCCAGGGCGGCCATGGCCCGGGCGGTGCGGGCCACGTCGTCGCCTCCGGACAGCCCGGTGATGGTCGAGGTCCCCTCGGCCAGGGCGGACAGGATGAGGGCCCGGTGGGAGATGGACTTGTCGCCGGGGACCTCGATCGTCCCGGTGAACGCCCGTCCACCGGTGACGGTGAACTCGGTGTCGGTGGTCATCGACTCGGCCCCACCGGGGTGCTGGTGGCCCGGTAGCCACGGCCGGACAAGGTGGCCAGCAACGTGGGCGCCGACAAGGTGTCCACCACGACCACCAGGACGCCCCGATCCCCCTCCACCGAGTGGGCGATCTCGAGGTCGACGATGTTGATCCCCAGTTCGGTGACCAGGACGGTGATTTCGGCGATGACCCCGGTCCGGTCGGGCACCGGGATGCGCACCTCGACCAGGCCCTCGGGGCTCGGGGCCCGCTCGCTCATGGCCCGACGGGCTTCCGAGGCCCGGCCGAGGACGTCGAGGAGCGACTGGTGGTCGTGCTCGGCCACGGTCCGCCGCATGGCGCCGAGAGCGTCGATGAGCAGGTCGAGGGTGGTCACGATGGCCTCGGCGTTGTCGTCGCAGATATCCGGCCAGATCGACGGCTGTCCGGCGGCGATGCGGGTCATGTCCCGGAAGCCGCCGGCAGCCAGCTGCAGGAGGGCGGCATGCTCCTCCCCGACATCGGCGGCCAGGTCCATCAGGGTGGCCGCGGTCAGGTGGGGCACGTGGGAGACCACCGCCACCAGGGCGTCGTGCTGGGCGGGATCGAGAGCCACCACGTTCGCCCCCAATTCGGCCAGCACGTTGCGAACCCGGGTGTAGGCGGCGGGATCGGTCACCTCGGTGGGGGTCAGGACCCAGGTGGCCCCGACGAACAGCTCGCCCGAGGCCCCTTCCACGCCGACCTGTTCGGAGCCGGCCATGGGATGGCCCCCTACGAACGTGGGGTGGTCGACCGCGGCCACCAGGGAGGCCTTCACGCTGCCCACGTCGGTGATGACCAGGTCGGAGCTCCACTCGGTGGAGTCCACGATGCTGGTGATGACCGAGGCGGCGGCGTGGACCGGGGTGGCCACCACCACCAGGTCGGCCGCCAGGTCGAGGCCCTCGGCGTCCAGGGCACCGAGTTCGACGGCCCGGGCGGCCACGCCGGCGCCGGCGTCCACACCGCTGACGTGCCAGCCGCGCCCGCGCAGCGCCATGCCCACCGATCCGCCGATGAGGCCGGTGCCGAAGATCATGGCCCGACCCGGAGCGCCACCCGGTCCGGGCAGGGTTCTGGTCCAGGCCGTCGGGAGGGGGCCTGTCCTAGTCGGGGAGGTCGTCACGGAGTCCTTGTGCGCCCTCGAGGTAGACATGGTGGATCTCGTCCCTCGACCGCTCGGTGGTGACGTGGAGCATGACCCGGATGCACCGGGACACCGAGCCCACGATCGAGAGCTCGCGGGCACAGATCAACGGGACCGCACCGAGTCCCATCGACCGGGCCGCGGTGGCCGGGAAGGTCGACGCGATGTCCTCGGTGGCGGTGAAGAGGATGGAGATGATGTCGTCCTCGGCCAGGCCGTTCCGGTCGAGGATCTGGCGCAGGAGCGCCACCACACGCTCACCGATCTGCTCGGGGGTGTCTTGGTCGACGGTCGTGGCGCCGCGGATGGCTCGGACGGACAGGGGCATCAGCCAGGCATGTTACTCAGGCGTTGCTTCGCCAACTCCCCCGGCCCCCGGGTCGTCCCTTCGGCCCTCGGACTCGACCGGAGGGTTCCCGGGCTCGACGGGCAGGGCGGCCGCCGACAGGCCCCGCACCTCGTCGAAGGAGAGGGTCCGGTACTCGCCCGGGCTGAGTGACGGGTCCGACAACGGCCCGATCCGGGTCCGGACCAGACGGAGGACCGGGTGGTCCACTGCTGCGCACATGCGTCGGACCTGGCGGTTCCTGCCTTCGTGGATGACGATACGGAGCAGTCCGGGGGCCACGACCGCCACGCGGGCCGGTGCGGTCACTCCGTCCTCGAGCTCGATGCCGTCGCGGAGGCGTCGCACGTCGCCCCCGGAAGGCTCGCCCTCCACCTGCACCAGATACTCCTTGGGCACCCCGAAGGATGGATGGGTGAGCCGGTGGGTCAGCTCGCCGTCGTTGGTGAGGATCAACAACCCTTCCGAGTCCATGTCCAGGCGCCCGACCGGAAAGACCCGGGGCTCGGCAGGCACCAGGGAGACCACGGTCGGGCGGTCGTGGGTGTCCTCGGCCGTGCTGACCACGCCGGCCGGCTTGTTGACCAGGTAGTGGACGAGGTCGGGGGCGATGGGAAGGGGGACGCCGTCGAGCTCGACCCGGTCGACGGTGGGGTCGACCCGGCGTCCGAGCACGGGTACGGATCCGTTGACGGTGACCCGCCCGTCCGCGATGAGTTCCTCGCACACCCGCCGGGACCCCACCCCGATACGGGCCATCACCTTTTGCAGTCGGTCCCCGGTGGCCGGGTGGTCGGCCGAGTCCTCACCCATCGACGACCGGGCGCATCTGGTCCTCGAGCTCATCGAGGGCCTCGGGCCCGGGAAGCAGGTCCTCCACCGGTGGTAGTTGGTCCAACCGGTCGAGGCCGAGACGTTCCAGAAAGGTGTCCGTGGTGGCGTAGAGGACGGCCTGACCCGGCCCGGCGGCCCGACCGGCCGGGGCGATGTAGCCACGATGCTCGAGCAGTCGGACCACGCCGTCCACGTTGACCCCGCGCAAGGCGGCGATCTGGGCCCTCGACACCGGCTGCTTGTAGGCCACGATGGCCAGGGTCTCCAGGGCCGCGGCGGAGAGACGTGACGAGACGCCCACGTTGGCGAACCGTTCCACGTAGGGAGCCAGGTCGGGATGGGTCTGGATCCGCAAGCCGCCGGCGATCCTGACCACGTCAAAGCCCCGGTTCCCCTGGCGGCACGACTCGGCCAGTTCGTCGCACAGCGGGTCGATCCGTTCGACCGGTACCTCGAGGAGCTCGGCCAGAAGGCCGGCGGGTACCGGTTCGACGGCCACCATCAAGACGGCCTCGATGGCCCGGGCTTCGGGCGAGAGCGCCCCGGTGGGCGTGGGCGCGGTCATCCTTCGTACTCGTCGATGAAGCCGACGCCGACGGGTACTTGCGTGGGGGCGTCCGGGACCCACCCGACCTCGAGGTCGCCGAAGGTATGGCCCTGGTCGAGGGAGATCCGCCCCTGCTTGCACAGCTCGAGCAGGGCCAGGAAGCGCACGATGATCTCGATGCGGGAGGTCAGGTGCCGGGTCAGGGAGTGGAACGTGACCTTCCCGCCCATGGACGGCAGCCGGCGGGCCAGCTCGGTGACTGCGTCGGCCACCGTCACCGTGTCCACGGTCACGTGGTAGAGGTCGACCAGGGGGGCCGGGCGCTCGGCGGTGGCCCGCCGGTAGGCATCGGCCAGATCCTCGGGGATCACCCCTTCGAGGAGGTCGGGGGCATGGACCACGAAATCGAGGTCGAATCCGGCGCTGCGGGGCACCGAGCGGGCGGCCCGCTCGGCCAGCACGGCGAACGCATCGGCGGCGGCGGCGTACGCCTGGCACTCGAGCAGCCGAGCCAGGAGCAGGTCCCGCTCTTCCCACCCGACCAGCTCCTCGTCGGGATCGACGTCGTCGCTCCCCGGCAGGAGGCGACGGGACTTGAGCTCGATGAGCACCGCGGCGATGACCAGGAACTCCGAGAGTGTGTGGAGGTCCACACTCTCCCAGCCGGCCACCTCGGCCACGAAGGCGTCGACCAGTGCGGCGAGGGGGATGTCGTACAGCTCGACCTCGTGGCTGTTGACCAGCTGCAGGAGGAGGTCGACCGGCCCTTCGAAGACGGGTGTGGAGACGGTGGCGGCCACGGCCTCCGACCCTACCGGCTGTCGACGCTGTGTCCGTGCACCCCGGTGGTCCCCGGGGTGCGGGGCGCCACCTACGATGACCACCCATGTCGAGAGTTCTGTCCGGTCTGCAGCCAAGCGGGGATCTCCACCTGGGGAACTACCTGGGAGCCCTGCGCAATTGGGTCGCCGACCAGGACGCCCACGACGCCTTCTACTGCATCGTCGACCTGCACGCCCTCACCCTGGACGTCGATCCGGCCGAGCTGCGGACCCGCACCCACGACACCGCTCTCGACCTGCTGGCCGCCGGCCTCGATCCCGACCGGTGCACCCTCTTCGTGCAGGGGCATGTGGCCGAGCACGCCCGGCTGGCCTGGCTCCTCGAGTGCACCGCCACCATGGGCGAGCTCCGACGGATGACCCAGTTCAAGGACAAGAGCGCGGGCAAGGATTCGGTGCGGGTCGGCCTGTTCACCTACCCGGTGCTCCAGGCGGCAGACATCCTCCTCTACGACGCCGAGCGGGTACCGGTCGGCGAGGACCAACGCCAGCACCTCGAGCTGGCCCGAGAGCTGGCCATCCGCTTCAACCACCGTTACGGCCCGACCCTGGTGGTCCCCGAGGGCTCGATCCCCACGATCGGGGCGCGGGTGATGGACCTCCAGCACCCCGAGCGCAAGATGTCCAAGTCGGTCAGCTCGCCGCTCGGCACGGTCCTCATGCTCGACGAGCCCGACGAGATCCTCCGCAAGGTGAAGAAAGCGGTGACCGACACCGACAACGAGGTGCGCTACGACCCCGAGGCCAAGCCGGGGGTGTCCAACCTGTTGGAGCTGCTGGCCGTGGCCACCGGCTCGACGCCGGCCACGGTGGCCGGGTCCTACCAGCGGTACGGGGACCTCAAGGTGGCCGTGGCCGAGGCCCTGATCGAGCTGCTCCGACCCGTCCGCGAGCGCAGGGCCGCCTTGGCCGCGGACTCCGGAACGGTGCCCGCCCTGCTGGCCAAGGGGGCCGAGAAGGCCCGGGCGGTGGCCTCGGTCACCTACGCCCGGTCGGCCGAGGCCATCGGCCTGCTCGGCCCCGACTGAGCTCGGCAACTGGCTGAGTCGGGCATCCCGGCTTCACAGGCCTAGCGCTCAGGATCCGGTATCGGTCTGGCTGTCCCGGGTGACCCGGGGGAGGTGGTCCGACCGGTAGCCGACGCCGAGACTGCCCCACCTACCTGGCGTTGGGGGCATCCACTGTGTGTCCGTGCAGATTGGAGCGAAGTCGGTGCAGTTCCTCGATGAGCCGCACCAGGTCGATCAGCGTGGTGAGGACCGTTCGGATGACCCCCAGGCGCCGCTTAACCGCGGTCAATCACCGCCCCTCATCCGGCTTGAGATACTTGGTGATGAAGCGTCAGTCACCAAGTACACTGGAATCATGAGCGCAATCCGGCAGTACCTCGTCTCAGCTTCGGGTCAGATGTCGGTGCCGGCAAGCGTTCGCCATCGGTGGCATCTCGACAATGGAGGCCCGGTTGACGTGATCGACTTGGGTTTTGGCGTGCTCACCGTCCCTGCGGGCAAGGCGAAACGACTTCTTGGCGATCTTCTCAGCCGCGAGGACCATGCGGCATACGTCGCCTCCCTCGCCGACGACCCGGATCTCGCCACGACGTGAGCCGCGTCGTCCTCGACGATCATCTTCTGCGCGACATTCTCGCCGGTGAGCAGGGAAGCCAACTCGGCCGGCTCATCGCTTCGAACGAACTTGCCACCACCAACCTGTACTACGTGCGGCTCTGCAAGAGTGTCGTTGGCGCCCGAGGCGGAGCCCTCACGGGGGGTTGGTCCAGGGAACGGCGACGAGAACTCGGACGACGTCTAGTGGATCTGCCCGATTCGATCGTGATTCCGCCGATTCGCCTCATCGGATACCGAGTGGCGGAGTTGGCAGAGGGCGCGCGAGTTTCGACATTGGGTGCCGAGGCAGTCGCCGCCGCCGAACACCTGAATGCCTCCCTGTGCGTCTGGGAGGGAGACGACGGCCCCGGC
>JADGOG010000182.1 GCA_017883065.1 Acidimicrobiales bacterium
TTGGTGACGACGGGGTGGTGGGCATCGTGTCGGCCGGGAGGCTCGGTCATGTGGTGCCCGCCGGTCCGGACTTCGAACGCGATGGAATCGGTCGGGCGCGCAGTGGTTTCGGAGGGTTGAACCATATGCTCTCCTCCATGATCGACCGCCTCTTCGACGCCGACGTGGCTGCCGCCATCGGTGTCACCCAATCGACGATCCGTCAGCACCTCCGGCGCGGTTCGATGCCCAGGCCTGACGGATTCGAGGGAAGAAGGCGCTGGTGGAGGCGCTCGACCATCGAGCGGTGGGCACTGGTGCGGCGTCGGCCGGGGAACCCCAATTTCGGGACGGATCCGTCCGGCAGCCGCGCCTGATGGATGGAGCACAGGAGAAGTGCCCGGGCCAGCGACTCAGGTTGGCGGGAACCGGTCAGCCGGCCCGGGGCACTCACGGTAGCAAGTTCGACGACCACTTCCAACACGCCCGCGTGACCAGCGACGCCATGAACAGACCACCACGGTTTGTGAAGTGTTCAACGCAGAGTGTGGAGGTCATTGGCCGCAGTGAGAACGTCGTCGATACGCTCGGTCGATGGCGATTGAACCGGCGGCGTCGGCACAGATCCGTGTGCTCTGCGAGACGGAGGACGATTCCTACGACCTCCGCTACTACAGTGCCGATGAGTTCCTCGTCCCCCAGTGGTGGATCGGAGTCTCCGACTCGACCGGCGAGCTGAAGCTCACCGCCGTGTCGCCGGGTTCCGGACATACCCCCGATGCGGTCCGCTCCTGGTTGGAGCGCACGGTGGATCCGCAGATCGCCCAGCGGCTGATCCAGATGGCAACCGAGACCATTGCGAGGTTGTCAGTGGGGCGTGAGTCGGTCAGTTCCGGTCGGTAGCACCGGGCGCACTGAGCCAGCTGGTGCGAACAGACGGGCGGGTCACCACCGGCCGGAGTTCCGGTCCTGAACTGCGGATGGACTACTGCCTCCAGAACAGCGGGGCCGACGTTCGAGGGCGATCCTGGCCGGCTAGGTCAGATCGTGCCTGGTCCCGGTCGCCGGCTGGCACGGAGGATGGGCACGGCGATGAGCAGAACCGCCCCGATCAGCAGTAGCCCGCCGATGATGAACAGAGTGACCTCGATCCAGCCGAGGGCCGGAACGGTCGCACCGGCATCGGCGGAGACCGAGAGGCCGGGGTTGCCGTCAGGCCTCATCACCACAACGGTCCACGCTCCATTGGTCGGCTTCCAGGTGAGGGTCTGGGTTCCAGTTCCCGACGCGGACACGGCCCAGATGGACAGGGACGTCGGCGGAGCGGTTGGAGCGGTGCCGTAGTGGTGTCGGTAGGTCGTCGTGCCGCGGGACCACGTTGTGATCACCTCGTGGCTCACGCCGTTCAGGTAGTGGTTGACCGCCACCTGCGGAGCGATGGCCAAGAAGACCGGCGTGCCTGGAGTGCTGGCCGTGGCGCGGATGCGCACGGTGCCGAGTATCGATGACGGCGTGATGACGGTGGAGTTCCCCAGGTCGATCCGGTCGCTGGTCATGGCGTAGGTCGAGGTGGTGAATGACCTGCTGGCGCTGGTCAGGAAGCCGGCGGCATCCCGTTGCGTGTGGTCCAGCCAGGTGACCGCACCGGCACCGGCGAGCACCCCGACCGACGTGAGCGCGAGCAGCGAGCCGATGCAGAGGGAGACGATTCGACCTGCGGTCCAGTGACTCCTCCCCCCGTCTGGTACCGGCCCACGTGGACCACCCTCGACCGGCGGGGCCGGAGTGGCGGCGATCGACGCAGTGTCCTGCTCCGACCCGCCCATGTCAAGGCGGAATGGCGGATACTGATCGGTCATGAGCGCGGCGTAGACGACGACGCGCAGGACCCACCGATTGAGGCCGAGCACGAAGTCGAACACCTGCCTCGGATAGCGACCCGTGACCAGCAAGATGACAGCGGCGATCAAGACGAGCAGTCCGATGAGACCTTCGGATCCCCAGGCGGCACCGTTGCGGTCGGCTTGCCACGCCGCGCCACTGCCGCCGACGAACACGCCGACCACCAGGTACTGAGGGATGGCCAGGAGCCACCATTTCACCAGCACCAGTCCGCGTGACAGGTGGTCCGGGTACTCCACGTCGAAGTGGGCGGGATAGTCCGGTACGTCGGCGAGGGTGAAGGGAGGATAGCGGTCGGTGCCCAGCGCGCTGTAGCTGTAGTAGCCCACCCGCCAGCTCCAGCGGAGTACTCCCGTGTTGAACTCGAAGAGCGCCCGGGGGTAGCGCCCGGTGATCAGGATGGCGAAGAAGGCCACGAGACTGAGGACGAGAAAAGCAACCCACAAGAAGAACAGCACCACATAGTGGGGAATCGCCAGCAGCCATTTGACGAGCCAAAGCCAACGGCTGATGCTCGGATCGAGTGTGGCCTCGACCCGCACCGGCGACCCTTCATGGAAAGGCATCGAGGTTCACCTCCATACGCACTGGATGCCGAGGCCGGGGCGGCCGACATGGCTCTCATTGTGGCCATGCGACGCCGGTGACCACTAGGGCCGAACGGCACCAGATCGAGGGGAGCCCCCCGACCGTAGGTTGCGGAGTCAGCCCTCCTGGCTGATGGTCGCCTCCACCTGTGGAGATGGGTGCGGATTCGACTGTGTCGACGGTCGCGCTGGCGATATGGAGGTGCGAGACGGACCACCCGTGTGACCTAATGGACGGGTGGGCAAGCTTCGTTCTTCCGATGAGCTCCGGCTTCGAGGCCTCCGACTGGAGTGGGCCACCAACGGATGGAACCTGATGGAGGTCGTCGTCACCATCGCACTGGGCATCCAGGCGCGATCACTGGCCCTGATCGCGTTTGGCTCCGATTCTGTCATCGAGATCTTCGCGTCGTCGGTGGTGATCAGGAATCTCTCGGACAGGCGACGCGACCCAGGAGATCGACGCGTCCATCGGTCCCTGCGGCTCATCGCACTCGCCTTCTGGCTACTCGGTGGTCTGCTCTTGCTGGCGAGCATCCGGGGACTGGTTCTCGCCAGCCGACCCGAGAGTTCGCCTCTCGGGATCGCCTACCTGGCCGTCACCGCGGTGGCGATGTTCGGCCTGGCCTTCCTCAAGCAGGCCACCGCCCGCGAGCTGAAGAGCGAGACGCTCAGCGCCGAAGCCTCGATGACCTTCCTGGACGGGTGCCTGAGCACCGGAATCCTGATGGCCCTCGTGCTGAACACGGCCCTCGGCTGGTGGTGGACGGATGCCAGCGCGGCGATGGTGGTGGCTGGGTTCGCTGCCTTCGAAGGGGTGCAGCACTGGCGGGAGTCGGCACCGCATGACGGGTTCACACCGATCGCAGACCCGGAGTGACCACCACCCAGATCGTGTGGGCGAGGCGACGGAGCACTTCTCCGATCCACGGCGGGACTCCACACTGTCCTTCCGGGTTGCCGGCCCGACGAACGGGGACACTCCCCCGGCTCACCGACGGGTCCCGTGCTCGGCGCCGGTCCGGGTGCTGGCTCGTGAACCCGCGGGCGACAGGACCTCTGGCCCTGGCCCCAGAGCCTCGATGCCTGGTTGGCTCGCATGGTGATCGATGACCTGATGCCGGACGACTCGGGGCACCGCGTGAACGGACCGGGGGGAAGCGTGGACCTCTACTGGATCCCGTTGGGAGCGGGCGCACACATCGTCCGGCTCAGCGGCAAGCTGTTCGAGGTGGTCGCCGCGCTCGTCGAACGACGGGCGACCGTCGACCTCTACCATTCGGCGATCGTGGTCTCCCTTCCGGAGGGACGCTTCGTGATCGAACAGGCGCCGATTCCCGACCTCGACGGCCAACTGCGAGGAGTCGTAGCCGAAGGCCCGGTGGGCACGAGATGGGCCGGCCGCTTCCGCCCGTTCCGATATGAGGTCCGATGCTGGAGGGGAGGGTTGATCCCCGATATCGACGAGGCGATCGAGAGCCCCGTGAGGCTGGTCGATGATCTTGACCACGCACGACGGGTCATCGACCTCCTGCCGTCGGTGCCGACGCCTGTGTGGGGCCGCGACGAACTGGACGCCGGGGAGATGTGGAACTCGAACTCCGTCACCTCGTGGGTACTTGCACGCAGCGACATCGCCGTCACGACCGTCCGCCCGCCGGCTCATGGTCGGGCGCCGGGGTGGGACGCAGGTCTGGTGGTTGCCGGACGCAAC
>JADGOG010000019.1 GCA_017883065.1 Acidimicrobiales bacterium
TGGTCGGTGAACGGCGCCACGGTAGACCGGAACATGAGCGTGGATGCGCCACCGATGCGGGCGTCGCTGGCCTTGATCACCTTGGCCAGGTCGGACAGCTTGATGCCGGCCGCCTCCGCCAGCCGCTGTCCCTCGTAGGCGGCCAGCCACGAGCCGTACTGCACCAGGTTGCGGGCCAGCTTCGCCGCCAGTCCGGTCCCGAAGGCCCCCATGGTCACAGTCATCGAGCTGATGGCGTCGAACACCGGGCCCAGCCGGTCGATCGCCCCGGCATCGCCACCCACCATGCACACCAGTTCGCCGGTGGCCGCGGCACTGGGACCGCCGCTCACCCCGCAGTCGAGGACGGTCACCCCGAGGGCGGTCGCCTCGGCCCCGATGGCCTCGACGCACGGCACCGAGATGGTGCTCACGATCACGAAGGTGGTCTGCGGCCCGGCCGCCACCAGGCCGCCGTCGGGCCCGGACAGCACCGAGTGGACCTGGGCGTCGTTGACCACGGCGACCACCACCACGTCCGACAGGCGGACCAGGTCCGACGGCGACGACGCCACGGTGGCCCCGGTGCGGTACTTGTCGGTGGCCTCGGTGCGCACGTCGCACACCACGAGGGGAAAGCCCGCCCGCAGCACGCTGGCGGCCACGCCGTCCCCGATGGCGCCCAGCCCGACGACGCCGACGGTGGGCAACTGCCCCGGGGGTGGGTCCACCGACCTGGTTCCGTCGGAAGGCTCGTCCTGCGGCACTCGGTTTCCCCCTGTCGATCGCTGACAACTGCTGTGATGATGCCATCCCCACCGCCCGTCCGTTCCGCCCTGGAGGCGCTCCGGATGCGCCCGTGGACCGGTGGTCGAACTGCGTCGAAGGAACAGTGCCGCTGTACTTGGACAGCTGTCCAGACTATAGTCCATACGCATGAGCGAGGGCAATGCGATGAGTTCGTCGGGCCCGAGCTCGGACCAGGGGGGCATGCCGGACTATTCGGGCGAGTTCCGTGCCGACTTCCGCTACGAGGACCTCTCTCGTGAAGCCCTGGTCCGTCTGGTACGCGAGTACGCCCAGGCCGTGCACATCCTCGACCGGTCGATGTGCGCGGCCATCGGGATGTCCCTCGGCATGGAGCAGATGGAGCGCCTGGCCATCGAGGAGTGGAAGGGCGCCAGCCCGGTGTACGGGAAGCGGCTGCGCCAGATCATGGGCGTCGAGGGCGACGACGTCGAAGCCATCTTCAAGGTGCTCCAGCTCGACCCCGGATTCCCCCACCACTACCTCGACGTCCGCTACGAGGTGGTCGACGAGAGGCACGGGTTCTTCGAGCTTGCCTACTGCGGTGCGCTGATGGACGCCGAACCTTGGGGCGACAAGATGGTGACCGGCATGTGCCACCACATCGAGGACGGCACCTTCGACATCACCGCTCAGGCCATCAACCCCAAGGCCCACATCCGCCACGTCCACCGCCCGCCCCGGGTGCCGAGCGACCGGTCCCCCCACTGCCGGTGGGAACTGGTCATCGACGACGAGAACGTGACCCTGCCGGAGGCGGAGATCACCACCATCACCAAGATGACCACCGCGGCCAACTTCGAGTTCCCGCCCATGCGGGACGGGACGCCCCACGTGCCGACGCCGACCCCTGCCGTCCGAACGCGCCGCTCCCGATGAGCGGCGCCGCCGTCCATTCCGTCGACGATGAGCAGGTGGTCGAGGCCACCCGGCGTCGCCTGTCTCCCCGCCAGGCCGAAGTGGTCGCCCAGTTGGTCCGGGCCACCGAGGACGAGGTGGCAGAGGTGGGCTATGCCGGGCTCACCGTGCGCAGTGTGGCCCGCCGCGCCGGCGTGGCCCCGGCCACCGCCTACAACTACTTCAGCTCCAAGGACCATCTCCTGGCCGAGGTGCTGTGGCGCCGCATGCAGGGGCTGGACCCGGCGGAGACCGACGAGGGACGCCCCCTGCGCGACCGGGTGGCCGACACGGTGCGGGACATGGTGCTCTTCACCACCCAGAGCCCGGCACTGGTCGACGCGTGCACGGTGGCCCTGCTGAGCACCACCCCCGACGTCAAGCACCTACGCGACAGGATCGGGGCGGACATCCGCCGCCGCCTGTCCGCGGCAGTGGGGCCCGGCGTCGATCCGATGGTGGTGCGGGTCCTCGAGACCTCGTTCTCCGGCTCGCTGTTGGCCGCCGGAATGGGGCACATGTCGTCGAGGGACATCCCCGAGTTCGTAGCCGGTGCGGCCACCTTGATGATCGAACCGACCATTCTCGCCACGGGAGGCGACCGATGACCACCCCCAGCCGACCGCTGGTGTACAGCCCGTACGCCTACGAGATCCACGAGGATCCTTACCCGATCTACGCCCGCATGCGGTCCGAGGCGCCGGTCTACCGCAATGACGAGCTCGACTTCTGGGCGCTGTCCCGGCACGAGGACGTGCTGGCCGCGTTCCGGAACCTGGACGGCTTCTCCAACGCGTACGGCGTGTCGCTCGAGCCCAGCGCCTTCGGGCCCGACGCCCACAAGTTCATGTCGTTCCTGGCCCTCGACCCTCCCCGCCACACCCGGATGCGCTCGCTGGTGGGCAAGGGCTTCACCCCGTCCAAGGTGGCCGAGCTCGAGGACCGGATCCGGGCCATCACCCTCGAGCATCTCGAGCCGGCGCTGGAACGGGGCTCCTTCGACTTCATCGCCGACTTCGCCGGCAAGCTGCCCATGGACGTGATCTCGGAGATGATCGGCGTACCCCAGGTCGACCGGGCGGAGATCCGCCGGCTCGCCGACCTGGTGGTCCATCGCGAGGACGGGCTCTTCGACGTTCCCCCGGCCGGCATGGAGGCCGCCGTCACCCTGGTCGGCTACTACCAGGAGATGATCGACGAGCGGCGCCGGTCGCCCAAGGACGACCTGGCCTCGGCACTGCTCGTGGCCGAGATCGAAGGCGACAGGCTCTCCGACGAGGAGATCATCGCATTCCTCTTCTTGATGGTGGTGGCCGGTAACGAGACCACCACCAAATTGCTCGGCAACGCCTGGTACTGGGGGTGGCGCAACCCCTCCGAGCGGGCCAAGCCGTTCGACGACCACGGCCGGGTGGTCGACTGGGTGGAGGAGACACTCCGCTACGACACGTCCAGCCAGATGGTCCTCCGCGTGACCCGCGCCCCCATGGAGCTCCACGGCACCGAGATCCCCGAAGGCAGCCGGGTCCTCCTGCTGATCGGCTCGGCCAATCGCGACGAGTCGGTCTTCCCCGACCCCACGGCCTACGACCTGGACCGGGACACCGGCCGGTTGGTCAGCTTCGGCAGCGGGCGCCACTTCTGCATGGGTGCCCCGATGGCCCGGCTCGAAGCCCGGGTCGGCCTCACCGAGCTGGTCGATCGGGTGGCCACCTACGACGTCGACCCCGACGGCATCGAGCGGGTCCACTCGATCAATGTCCGGGGCCTGGCGTCGCTTCCCACCACCGTGACACTCCACTGATGCCCCGCTTCGACCCCAATCCCGAGATCCGACCGGCGGTGGTCACCGGAGCGTCCTCCGGCATCGGACGGGCCACGGCCCATGCGTTGGCCGCCCTCGGCCACCCGGTCGTCCTCGGCGCCCGCAGGGTGGCCGAATGTGAGGACACCGCCGCGGCCATCCGGGCCGACGGGGGCGAGGCGGTGGCCGTCCATCTCGACCTGGCCGACGGCGACTCCATCGAACGGTTCGCCCAGGCCGCCGCGGACACCCTCGGATCGATCGAGATCCTGGTCTCCAACGCCGCCCAGAACATCGCCGGATCGGTGCTCGACACCGACCCCGAGTCGTTCGACGGGGTCCTCCAGGTCAACGTGAGCGGGACCCACCGGTTGATCCGCTCCCTGGCCCCGGCCATGACCGAGCGCCGTCGGGGGGACATCGTGTTCGTCACCTCCGATGTGGTCGAGCGGCCGCGACCGACCATGGCCGCCTACGTGACCTCCAAGTGGGGGCTCGAGGGGTACGTGCGCTCTCTGCAGATGGAGCTGGAGGGGACCGGGGTGCGGGCCACCATCGTGCGACCGGGGCCCACGCTCACCGGCATGGGCATGGACTGGGACCCCGGAGTGACCGGCGAGGTCATCGAGCAGTGGGCGGCGTGGGGCTTCGCCCGCCACTCCAACTTCATGCGTCCGGCCGGCGTGGCCCAGGCCATCGCCGCGGTGGTCTCGCTCCCCCGCGGCACCCACGCCACGGTCATCGAGCTCCAGCCGGAGGCACCCATTCTCGAACGCAGCGACGCAGACAACGACGAAACGGGGAACCGATGAGCACAGCCGTGGAACAACGCCAACCGCCGAGGGTGTCGGGGGGAACCGGCGACAACGGTCACCTGGACGAGCTCCGGGTCGATCCGATCACCCTGCTCAACCGGGTGCGGTCCGAGTGCGGCGACGTGGGGATCTTCCGCCTGGCCGACCGGGACGTCGTGCTCCTGAGCGGGGCCGACGCCAACGAGTTCTTCTTCAGGGCCCCCGAGGAGATCCTCGACCAGGCCGAGGCCTACCCGTTCATGACCCCGGTCTTCGGGGAAGGGGTGGTCTTCGACGCTCCGCCCGAGCGACGTCGCGAGATGCTCCACAACCAGGCCCTCCGGGACAAGTTCATGCGGGGACACGCCGCCACCATCGCCGACGAGGTCGAGTCGATGGTGGCCGGGTGGGACGAGGAAGGGGAGATCGACCTCCTCGACTGGTTCGCCGAACTGACCATCTACACCTCGTCGGCCTGCCTGATCGGGAAGCGGTTCCGCAGTGAGCTGGACAAGCGGTTCGCCGAGCTCTACCACGACCTGGAGCAGGGCACCGATGCCATCGCCTACGTGGACCCTTACGCCCCCATCGAGAGCTTCCGCCGTCGCGACGCCGCCCGGGTCGGACTGGTCAAGCTGGTCGAAGGGATCATGGAGCGACGGGCGGCCGGTGCGCCGTCGACCGACGACGAGCGCGACCTGCTCGACGTGCTCATGTCGATCAAGAACGAGGACGGGTCGGACCGGTTCTCCGCCGACGAGATCACCGGCATGTTCATCTCGATGATGTTCGCCGGCCACCACACCACCTCGGGCACCGCGGCCTGGACCTTGATCGAGCTGCTCCGCAACCAGGACGAGCTGGCCGCCGTCGACCACGAGCTGGCCGAGCTCTACGCCGGTGGAACCGAAGTCAGCTACCAGGCGCTGCGGGAGATGCCCCGCCTCGAGTCGGCCATCAAGGAGGCGCTGCGCCTGCATCCTCCACTGATCCTGCTGCTCCGGGTGGCCAAGGAGGACCTCGAGTTCGGAGGCTTCTCGATCAGGGCCGGGCAGATGGTCGGAGCCAGTCCGTCGGTGTCCAACCGGATCGCCGAGGACTTCCCCGACGCCGACACCTTCCAACCGGCACGGTACCTCGACCCCCGCGAGGAGGACCGGTCCAATCCCTGGACCTGGATCCCCTTCGGCGCCGGACGGCACCGGTGCGTGGGGGCCGCCTTCGCCATGATGCAGCTCAAGGCCATCTTCTCGGTGTTGCTGCTCGACTGGGAGTTCGAGTTGTCCCAGCCGTCGGACACCTATCGCAACGACCACTCGAAGATGGTGGTCCAGCTGCAGCAGCCGTGCGCCGTGCGCTACCGCCGCCGGGCGGTCCCGCTCTCGGCCGGCACCACCGGGGGCGCAGGGTGATGCACGTCCAGGTCGACCTCGACCTGTGCCAGGGTCACGGGGTGTGCGAGTCGGAGGCACCCGCCGTGTTCGAGCTCGGCAAGAACGCCTCGGTCACCGTCCTCCAACCGGATCCGCCCGAGGCGCTGCGCACTGCGGTCGAGGCCGCCGTCCGTTTCTGTCCCACGTCCGCACTACGCATCAACGAAGAGGAGTAGCCCATGCCGTCATTCCCCCGCAGCGAACTCGAAGAGATGATGCAGCGCTGGTTGGACATCAACAAGGCCTGCGAGGAGAAGCTCGACTGGGAGCCCATGGCCCAGATGTTCACCGAGGACGCCACCTACGGGTGGAACGTCGGACCGACCGACGAGTTCATGGCCGTGGGCCGTGACGAGATCCGCGAGTACGCCCTGGGCTTCGAGATGGAGGGCCTGGGCGGGTGGACCTACCCCTACCAGCGGGTGCTCATCGACGAGCACCAAGGTGAGATCCTCGGCTTGTGGAAGCAGGTGGCCGACGCCACCCGGGCCGACGGAAGCCACTATGAGATCGCCGGTCTGGGCGGGAGTTGGTTCCGGTACGCCGGCAACTACCAGTGGAGCTGGCAGCGCGACTTCTTCGACGTGGGCAACGCCACCGCCACCTTCATCGAGATGATCAACGACGGGGTGCTGACCGAGGGCATGCAGAAGCGCCTCGAGAAGGCCGCATCCGGCAAGCGGCAGCCCGGTCACTACCGGGTGGGACAGGCTCCGGTGGGCCTGTGGGAGGGCGTGTAACCGCGCCCTCCCCGACCCGGCATGCTGGTGGGGTGAGACTGCGCCGCCGAACGAGACCTGAACCGGGCCGGGCCGGGGCGCGGCTCGACGAGGGCCAGGAGTCGGTGTGGGACTACCCGCGCCCCCCACGGCTGGAGAAGGTGGAGCACAGGATCCGTGTGGAGTTCGGTGGCCAGACCATCGCCGACACCACCGCCGCCTTCCGGGTCCTCGAGACCAGCCATCCCCCCACCTACTTCCTGCCACCCGGTGACGTGGTGGCCGGGTGCCTGACCCGTACCCAGCGGTCCACCTACTGCGAGTGGAAAGGCATGGCCCACTACTACGACGTGGTCGTCGGCGACGCGGTGGCCACCGACGCGGCCTGGGGCTACCTCACCCCCAACCGGGCCTTCGCCCGGATCGCCGGCTACGTGGCCTTCTACCCGCGGGCGATGGACCGCTGTCTGGTGGACGAGGTGGAGGTCGAGCCCCAACCGGGCCGCTACTACGGCGGGTGGATCACCCCCGAGCTGGTGGGGCCGTTCAAGGGCGGCCCGGGCACCCAGGACTGGTAGCGATCGGCTCAGCGGCCAGGTGTGGCCCCGGCCCCGAACGCCTCGATGACCCCGGTCCGCCACTCCTTCACCTGCTCGGAGTGGTCGGCGTCGGTGCGGCCCAGGCGCACCAGCACCAGGTCGAGCGCCGGACAGACGTCGATGTACTGGCCTTCGTGGCCGGCGGCCCAGAACGTGCCGTACGGTCCCTCCCGGGTCCACCAGTGCGAGCCGTAGAAGTCGCCGTCCTCGGGATCAGCCGACCGGGGGCGCCGGCCGCGGTCGACCCAGCCCTCGGGCAGCATCCGACGGCCCTCCCAGACGCCGTCCCGGAGGTAGAGCAGTCCGAACCGGGCATAGTCCCGGGCGGCCGCGTAGGCATAGGAGGCGGCCACCCACGTTCCCGCCTCGTCGAAGGTGGTGGTGGCCGAGGTCATGCCCAACGGTCCGAACAGGCGCTCGGCCAGGAACTGGCGGTAGGGCTCGCCCGGGCCGAGGACGCGGGCCACGATGCCCGACACGATGTTGCTGGTGCCACTGGAGTAGTTGAAGCGGGTCCCCGGTGGAGCGGCCAGCGGACGGTCGGCGGCGAATGCGGCCATGTCCGGCTTGCCCCGGCCGAAGAGCATCTGGAGGACATCGGAGGCCTCGGCGTCCTCGTACTCCTCGACGAAGTCGAGCCCGTCGCGCATGTCGAGCAATTGCTGGAGGGTGATCGCCCCCCGGGGATCCCCGGGTACGGCCCACTCCGGTACCGGCGCCGGGGCCTCCAGCTGCAGGCGGCCCTCGCCGACCAGCATGCCCACCACCGCGTGGAGCAGTGACTTGGCCACCGACCATGAAAGCAGGGGGGTGTCCCGCACCACCGGCTTGCCCGGCTTGTCCCACTGGGGGATCTTGCCGTCGTACCGCTCGAACACAAGTCGGCCGGCCTGCACGATGACCACCGCATAGGTCTGTTGGAGTGGCCCGGCGGGATCGAAGGCCTCCTCCAACAGCGAGTCGAGCTCCACGCCGTCGGAAACCTCGCCCTCCGGCCAGTGCGCCGTCGGCCAGGGCACGCCGTCCGGCTGGGCCGGGAGCGGGAGGAGCGGAGCGGAGAAGGGGTCGGGGCCGGGCACGCCACCAGAGCTTCGCGCGGCCCGACCCGGTGCGCCCGGGGTCGCCCATTCCGGTCGGGAGGGACGACAGGCGACCCTACGCCCGCCAGAAGTCGACGAGTTCGCCGGCCGAGCGCCGACCCTGGGCCAGACCGGCCCGGGCGGAGGGGGCCATGACCGACGGGTCGAGCGGATCTGCCCCGAAGGCGGCCACCGACTCCTCGTCGGGGGACACCACCATGGTCTCCCCGCCGTCGGTCTGGCCGTCCTGCCCGTCGAGGTCGGGGATCGGCGCCAGAACCAGCACCCGGTCGAACCCCACGGCCAGGTCGGCGTTGGTCAGGGAGTAGACGCCGCCGTCGACGTAGCGTGTGGAACCGATGGTCACCGGCGGCCACACGCCGGGGACGGCGCTGCTGGCCGCCACCGCGTCGATCAGTCCGACCCCGGACCCGGCATCGAAGAGGTGGCGCTCGCCGCTGTAGGCGTCGACGGCCACGATGACCATGTGCTGTCGGGGCCACGTGTCACCGGCCAGCCTTCCCGCCACCACCACCCGACGGGCCGGCTCGTCCACCGTGTCGGCGGCCAACGCCATCGCCGCGATGCGGAGTCGGAGCTCGACGGGTTCAGCGCTCTCCTCCATCATGCGGGCCAGGGTCTCCCACAGCACCGCCACCGACATCCCCGGCGGCGACATCTCGGCGTTCTGCAGGGCAGGATCGACCTGGCGCTCCAGCCAGTATCCGGGAGGATGGCCACTGGTGACCTGGGCGGCCACGGCGGCGCCGGCCGACGTCCCCACGATGAAGTCGGCCTGGGCCGGGTCGAGGCCGGCCTCGGCGGCACCGGCCAGGACGCCGGTCTCCCAGGCGATGCCGGCGATGCCCCCACCGCCCAGCACCAGGGCCCGGGCCACCGTCATCCCCCGCCTCGTCTGGCCAGCACGATGGCCACCCTACCGGGATGGGCCGGCCGTCCCCGAGGCGCAGCGGATGCAGACCGTGGTCGTCGGTCGGGCCGACAGGCGGTCGGCGCCGATGTCAGCCCCGCACTGCTCGCACCTGCCGTACCCGCCCGACCCCAGCCGGGCCCGGGCACGGTCGACCTCGTCGATGCGGGCCTGCGACCGGGCGACAAGGGCGGCGACCCGGGACCGCTCGAATGCCACGGTGGCCCCCTCCGGATCGTGCTCGTCGTCCCCGTTGACATCCATCGACCCCGAGACGATCTCGTCGAACTCCGCCTGCACGGCGGCGAGCCGGGCGGTTGCGTCCGCACGCTCCGAGTCCAGCGCCTCGCCTATCGCTTCCTCGTCCATGGGTGCCGTTCCCCTCTCTCGTCCTGGTCCGCCCCCACCGAGCCCCCGTTGTGGCACGGTAGGCCGGTGCCGGCGTACGAACGATTCTCTCGTTTCTACGACGCGGCCATGGACGACCCGGGACCACGGGCGGCACTGGTCCAGGACTTCATCGACCGCCACCATCCCGACGCGGCGTCGCTGCTCGAGCTCGGGTGCGGGACCGGCTCGATCCTCGCCCGCCTCACCCCCGGCCCGTCGCTGACCGGTCTGGACCGGTCCGCCAGGATGCTGGACATCGCCGCCCAGAAAGTCCCCGGGTCCCGCCTGATCGAAGGTGACATGGCGTCGTTCTCGCTCGGGGAGAAGTTCGACGTGGTCATCTGCGTCTTCGACAGCCTGAACCACCTGGTGGAGTTCGACCAGTGGACCTCGATGTTCGCCGCGGTGTACGACCACCTGAACGAGGGCGGGCTCTTCTGCTTCGACGTCAACACGGTGGGTGAGCTCCGACGGCTCGGAAGCGAACCGCCCTGGGTGTACGACGTCGAGGACAACGTCATGATCATGGACGTCTCGTGTGCCGAGGACGGCATGTCCTCGTGGCACATCCAGATCTTCGAGCACGTGGGCGAGTCCCAGTACCTGCTCCACGAGGAGCGGATCGGCGAGCTGGGCGTCAGCCTCTGGCGCATCCGCTCCGCGCTCGAGTCGACCTTCGCCCTCCTCGAAGAGGTGAGCGACACCGGCGACCCGCCCACCGACGACTCGGTGAAGGCCCACTTCGCCTTCCGCCGTCGGCCCTAGGCGCAACCCGGGGATCGGCCGGTCGGGCGCCATCGGCCCGCTGCCTCGGTCCGGTTGGCGAGCCCGGTCTTGGCGAAGATGTGCTCGAGGTGCTTGTTGACGGTCCGGGCGCTGATCCCCAGGCGACGACCGACCTGGTCGTTGGTCATGCCCGTGGTCACCAGCGAGAGCACCTCGGCTTCGCGGGGGCTGAGGCGCCCGTGATCGACCGGGGCCTCGGACGAGGGGGATGACCGCCCGGCGAGGTGGGCGGCGGCGGCGGCCAATGGCCGGTGCAGGGCACAGAGCCGGTCGATCTCCGCGTCCGAGAAGTCCCCTCCCTTCCGGTTGGCCGCCACGCACAGCAGGTCGTCGGCGTCGATGACGATGGAGAAGGCCACCTGGTGGTCGAGCTCGAGGTGACTGAAGAGCTCGGCCACGATCTGGCGATCGCGGAATCTCTGTCGGGTGAAGAGATCGGAGCTGCGCAACGGCCGCTCGCTCCCCCGACGGGTGTGGGTGGCCAGCGGCCACGGCTCGGCCGCGTTGAGCACCTCGAAGGCGATCTGGTCCTCGACGGTGAGGAAGTCCGGGGGCCACGTCCGCACGGTGAGACCCCTGGGCGTGACGTCGGTGACCAGTGCACTGTCCGCTCCGACCACCGCGACCACCGCGGCCAGTACCCCGTCGGCCAGCTCCTCGGCGGTCGTCGCCTCGGCCACCACCCCCAGGGCCTCGAGCACTTGACTGACATTGGTTCGTCCCATGCGCACCTCTCGACTCCCCGACGCTATCCGCAACGCCCCGATACGCGAGATGACGTATTGAATCGCCCTCTCCGGCGGAGTACGACAGAAGGACACCGAAACCCGGTGCCGACCCGATACCCAGTGTCCCGAGGGGGAGCCCGACCATGCCCTTCATCCAGATCATCGAGTTCACCACCAAGAAGCCCGACGAGATCGAGCAGCTTGTCGAGGAGTGGCGCGCGGCGACCGAGGGGAAGCGCACGGCGCAACGCGGCACGCTCACCGAGGACCGGGACCGCCCGGGCACCTACGTCCAGATCGTCGAGTTCCCGTCGTTCGAGGATGCCATGGCCAACTCCTCGCTCCCGGAGACCGCTGCCCTGTCCGAGCGCATGGCCGCCCTGTGCGACGGGCAGACCCGCTTCGTGAACCTCGACGTCCGCAGTGTCGCCGAGATGTGACGGACAGGTCCCGCCGGCTCGGAGACTGCCGACCCGGAGACTGCCGGATCCCGTGACCACCCGACCAACCGACCAAGGAGCGATCCGATGACCAGAAAAGTTGCCGACTGCCGGGACTTCCCCAGCGAGAACGGCTGCACCTTGACCATCGCCGGCGAGGAGGACGAGGTACTCACCGCCGCCATCAACCACGCCGTCTCGTCCCACGGGCACACCGACAACGCCGAGATGCGGACGTGGTTGCGGGACAACCTGAAGGACGAGGTGTCCACCGGGGTCTGACACCCGGCCGGCAGCCCGCTCGCCCGCTCGCCCGCTCAAGAACATCACCGGATCCGCCGATGTCATTGTGCCGGGTCCGCCAATCTCCTTGCCGTCGAGTTTGGCGGACCCGGTGCCCGCAGGCACCGTCAGCGGGTGTTCGGGCCATGGGACGGAGGGTTGACGTGCGGAGAGGATCGATCGGACAGTCCCATGCGGCAGATCCGCGCCCCGCGGCCCGGGAACGGTCCTGTCCATGACCCCCGAACAGCTGAGGCGAGCGGCCGACCGGGTCGTCCTTCCCATCTACCTCCGTGACGACGCGGTGACCGTCCCGGTGGCCGACGGGGAGATGTTCGGCTTCGGGTTCAAGCCCTATCTCGACAGCGACCGCACGGTGGAACTGCTCGCCGACGACAGCGCTCCGGTGCTTCCCGGGGTGTTCTTCACCAGGGTCGTCGGGGTGTCCTTCCACGACGACGTACTCCAGATGCCCCAATTCAGGGCCGGTCAGTCCATCGCCATCAAACCCGAGCCCTCCAATCCGCGGGACCGCAATGCGCTCGCGGTGGTGGGCGGTGGCCTCCGGGTCGGCTATCTGCCCGCTCCCATCGCCGACGTCCTGGCGCCGTCCGGGACGCGGTCCGGTCGCGGGTTCATCGTGAAGGAGTGGTCGACCAACGGGGTCCGACACGACATCTGGATCCTCGGCTCGATGCACGTGACCCTCTCGGTGAGCACCGACGATCCGTAGGCCCCGGACAGGGACGGGAACCGGCAGACACTGAGTAGGTTGTCCCTGGTGCAGGCCGTTCCCGCTCTCCGCCACCGCCGGCCGGCGTCGCTCCGATGATCAGCATCGCGGATGGGATCGGGCTCCTCATCGGCATCGTGGTCATCGCCACCGTCGCCGACCGGCTGCGGATCGCCTACCCCATCCTGTTGGTCATCGCCGGCATCGGGGTGGCCCTCATCCCCACCCAGCACCGTGTCGCGCTCCAACCGGAACTGGTGCTGTTGGTCTTCCTGCCACCGCTGATCTACGACGCGTCCCTCGACACCTCGGAGCGCGAGCTCCGTACCCAGATCCGCCCCATCCTCTTCCTGGCCGTGGGCCTCGTGCTGGCGACCATGGTGACCGTCGCCGTGGTCATCCACTCGGTGGTCGGCGGGATGAGCTGGGCGGTGGCCTTCGCCCTGGGTGCCATCGTGTCACCGCCCGACTCGGTGGCCGCCACCCAGATCGCCGGCAAGCTCGGCCTCCCTCGCCGGCTGGTGACCATCCTCGGGGGCGAGGGGATGATGAACGACGCCACCGCGTTGACCGCCTACCAGGTGGCCGTGGCTGCGGTGGGCTCGGCCTTCACCGTGGCCGACGTGGCCTGGACGTTCACCTTCGCCGTGGTGGCCGGGGTGGGCATCGGCATCGCCGTCGGATGGCTGGGTGTGCGCGCACTCCGCTTCACCGAGACGCCGGTGATCGAGAACACCGTGTTGTTGATCCTCCCCTTCGCCGCCTACCTCCCCGCCGACAAACTGGGGGCGTCGGGAGTCTTGGCCGTGGTGGCCACCGGCCTCTTCTTCGGTCGCTACGGCTCGGCATCGCTCACCGCGGGGGCCCGGTTGCAGCAACGGGAGATCTGGGACCTGATCGTCTTCGTGCTGACCGGGTTGTCGTTCCTCCTGGTCGGCCTCGAGCTCCGGCCCATCCTGGACAGCCTGACCAACCGGGAGTCCGGCTCGCTGGTGCTCGAGGCGCTGGCCGTCGTCGGCGTGGTCGTGGTGGTGCGCTTCGTCTGGATCTTCGGGGCCACCGCGATCCCCGGGGCCCAGCAGCTGCTCGGCTCCGGCCGGCGCCCCTCCCGCCCGTGGCGGGAGTCCACCGTGATCGGGTGGGCGGGCATGCGCGGCGCGGTGAGCCTGGCCGCTGCGCTCGCCCTCCCCCAGTCGTTCCCCCATCGGGACCTGCTGGTGTTCTTGACCTTCGCCGTCATCGTGGCCACCCTGTTCGGCCAGGGCCTCACCCTGCCTCCGCTCATCCGCCGGCTCGGCCTGGTGACGCGCGACGAGCAGACCATGGTGCTGGTGGCCGAGGCGCGGCGCCGCCTGACCATCATCGCCCTGTCCCGCATCGAGGAGCTCACCCACACCGACCGGTTTCCCGACGAAGTGGTGGAGCGCATCCGCACCGGGTACGAGTCCCAGCTGGCCCGCATCGACCGCCGGCTCGAGGCAGTGAGGTCGGGGGGCGTCGAGGAGCGTGGGGGCGAGGGCGGCCCGATCGCCGACGCCCGCGGGCATCTGGAGGCCGAACGGGAGCTCCGCAAGCTGGTGATCGCCATGGAACGGACCGAGCTCGACCACCTGCTGGCCCGTCGCAAGGTCAGCGATCGGGTGGCCGACGGGGTGCGGGCCGCACTCGACATCGACGAGACGACCATGCGCCCCTGAACCGGTCCGTACCGCGCTGCAGGGCGCCCCCGGAGAGACGCCCTGCAGGTACAACTGTGCTGATTGAATCACCGGGGTTCCCGTGAGACGCCGGATGGGACCTGGGTCCGGCTAGGTCGCCCGGTGGGTGTCTGGCTGGGATTCGCCAGGTGGTACAGCGAGCCGCCTCAGCGGCCAGCCACCTCCAGGGTCCCAAAACGTTGACTGCTCAGTTGGACCACCTCCTCTCTCTGGTGGCCACATGTTAGCGAGGAGACCGGGGACACAGGGGGGACCGTCCGGGGTCCTGCGGGGCCACTGGCCACGCCACACCTGGGGCGGTACTCTACGAACATATGTTCGTATCACCCGTCAATCGGACGCCCGGGCAGGGGCGTGACGACGGTCCGCCCGCCGACTCCACCCAGGCGGAGCGCGGGGCGGAAGACGCCGGGCGGGGCGGGGCGGGAGACCGGGGCGGATCCGGGGGTCGGGTGGCCGAGTCCCTGGCCCTGCTGGCCGAGCGCACCCGCCCGGTCTCGTCGAGTCAGACCCGTCTCCTCCCGGTACTCCCGCCCCTGGCCGGACTGTTCCCCGACGGCGGTCTGCGCCGGGGAAGCACCGTCGTGGTCGACGGCGCCGGCGGCGGCACCGGGGAAGGCGGCGGTGACGTCAGCCTCGCCCTGGCCCTGCTGGCCGCGGCATCGAGCGCCGGCTCGTGGTGCGCGCTGGTCGGCCTGGTCGGGCTGGGGGCGGTCGCCGCCCACGACCTCGGGATCGACCTGGCCCGGCTGGCCCTGGTCCCCCATCCGGGTGCGGCGTGGGCCGAGGTCACCGCCACGGTGATCGACGGGGTCGACCTGGTGGTCCTCCTCCCCCCCTTCCCACCCCGGCCGGCCATGGCCCGTCGGCTGGTCGCCCGGGTCAGGGAACGTCGGTCCGTCCTGGTGGTGGTGCCGGGCCGTTCGGGATGGCCGGACGGTCCCGACCTGCGGCTGGAGGTCGGCGACCTGTGCTGGGACGGGGTCGGTGCCGGCGAGGGCTATCTCGAGCGGCGGCGGATGACCGTGACCGCCACCGGCCGGCGGTCGGCGGCACGTCCCCGTCGCCGGCAGCTGTGGCTGCCGTCGACGACCGGGGCCGTGATCGGGGCGGACTCGTGAACCGGCTCCTCGTCGTGCGCTGCCCCGACCTCCTCGACGAGGACGAGAGCGGGGCCTCGCTCCGGGCGTTCGTCACGGTGATCGAGGCGGTCGAGGCCCACTGCCCCTGGGTCACCGTCGTCCGACCCGGCGTCTGCTCGCTCCCCGCCCGTGGGCCGGCCCGCTACTTCGGGGGCGAGGGGCCACTCGTCCGACTGGTCGCCGAGGCCACCTCCGACATCACCACCGTGGAGGTCGGCGTGGCCGACGGGCTGTTCGCCGCCGAACTGGCCGCCCGCAGCGGGACGATCGTCCCGGCCGGCGGGACCCCCCGCTTCCTGGCCCCGATGCGGGTGGACATCCTCGGTCGCCCCGAACTGGCCGAGCTGCTGGACCGGTTGGGCATCCGCACCCTGGGCGACTTCGCCGCCCTGCCCGAGTCCCACGTGCTCGGCCGGTTCGGGGCCGACGGCGTGCTCTGCCATCGGGCGGCCGGCGGACGGAGCGACCAGCTGGGGGACGATCGCCGGGGGGCCGCCGGCAGGCAGGTCGAGGCCCGGCGGACGGGTGGTCGGCGCTCCGGGGCGCCGACCGGTGAGCCGGAGTTCTGGGGTGGGGTGAGTGACACCGACGCCCGGGCCATCCGGGCCCTGACCGCGGTGCAGGACCTGATCGGCGTGGACGGCGTGGTGGCCGCCCATCTCCAGGGAGGTCGGGGGCCGGCCCAGCGGGCCCGTCTGGTCACCTGGAACGACGGGGACCATGGCGAGGAGCGGGGCCTCGGGGCTCCCTGGCCCGGCCAGATCCCACCACCGGCACCGGCGGTGGTCCATCCCCGCCCCCTCGGCGCCGAGCTGGTCGACGACGGGGGGCAGCCGGTGTCGGTGTCGGGACGGGGGCTCCTCACCGCCGTGCCGTGCCGCCTGTCCGTGGAGCAGAGCCCGTGGTCGACGGTGCACGCCTGGGCCGGCCCGTGGCCGTCCGACGAACGGTGGTGGTCGAGGTCCCGGCGGCGGAGCGCCCGCATGCAGGTGGTGACCGGCACTGTCGCCCACCTCCTGCTGGTCGAGCGGGGCCGCTGGTGGGTCGAAGCCACCTACCGCTAGCCGGAACCCACCGGAACTGCCATGCCCTATGCCGAGCTGCACGCCCACTCCAACTTCTCCTTCCTCGACGGCGCCAGCCATCCCGAGGAGCTGGCGGCCGAGGCGGTGCGTCTCGGTCTGACCGCCCTGGCCCTCACCGATCACAACGGCTTGTACGGGGTGGTCCGCTTCGCCGAGGCGGCCCGGGCCTTCGGACTGCCCACCGTGTTCGGTGCCGAACTCACCATCACCGGGGCGGGCGTCTCCCATCCCCGAACCGGCATACCCGACCCGGACGGCACCCACCTGGTGGTGCTGGCCCGTGACCCCGAGGGCTACGCCCGCCTCAGCCGGGTGATCGCCGAGGCCCACCTGGACGGCGGGGAGAAGGGGAGGCCGATCATCACCCTCGACAACCTGGCCGAGCGGCACGGCGGACACTGGCAGGTGCTCACCGGGTGCCGCAAGGGGGCCCTGGCCACCGCGCTCACCACCGGAGGGCCGGCCGCGGCGGCACGGGTGCTCGACCAGTTGATCGGCCGGTTCGGCCGCGACCACCTGGCCGTCGAACTGTGGGACCACGGGAACCCGATCGACGCCACCCGCAACGACGCCCTGGCCGTGCTGGCCGCCCAGCGGGGGGTGACCCCGGTGGCCACCAACAACGTGCACTACGCCACGCCGTCCCGGTTCCCGTTGGCCACCGCCCTGGCCGCCGTCCGGGCGCGCCGCACCCTCAGGGAGCTCGAGGGATGGCTCCCCTCCTCGGCCACCGCCTGCCTGCGGGGCGAGGCCGAGCAGCGCCGACGGTTCGCCCGGTGGCCCGGGGTGGTCGACCAGGCCGGGGTGATCGCCGCCCGGTGCGCCTTCGACCTGCGCCTCGTGGCGCCCCGCCTCCCCGACTTTCCGGTACCGACCGGGCACACCGAGCAGACCTGGCTGATCGAGCTGGTCCGCAGGGGCGCCACCGACCGGTACGGGCCGAGGGGGGCCGAGCGGGTGCCGGGGGCCTGGGCCCAGCTCGACCGTGAGCTGGGCGTCATCGGCGCGCTCGGGTTCCCCGGCTACTTCCTCACCGTGTGGGACATCGTCAGCTTCTGCCGCCGCCAGGACATCTTCTGCCAGGGTCGGGGGTCGGCCGCCACCTCGGCGGTCTGTTACGCCCTCGGCATCACCAACGTCGACGCGGTCTCCCTCGGGCTGCTGTTCGAGCGCTTCCTCTCCCCGGCCCGTGACGGGCCGCCGGACATCGACGTCGACATCGAGTCGGGCCGGCGGGAAGAGGTCATCCAGTACGTCTACCAACGCTACGGCCGGCTGCACGCCGCCCAGGTGGCCAACGTGATCACCTACCGGTCGCGTTCGGCCCTGCGCGACGTGGGCAAGGCGCTCGGGCATGCGCCCGAGGAGGTGGACGCCTGGTCGAAGTCGGTCGACCGGGGCGAGCCGTTCGCCGACCGGTCGGACCTGCCGCCGCTGGTGAAGGACCTGGCCACGGAGCTGCTCGACTTCCCCCGCCACCTCGGCATCCACTCCGGCGGCATGGTCATCTGCGACCGTCCGGTGGTCGAGGTCTGTCCGGTCGAGTGGGGCCGGATGCCCGGTCGCAGCGTGCTGCAGTGGGACAAGGACGACTGTGCGGCGGCCGGGCTGGTCAAGTTCGACCTGCTCGGCCTGGGCATGCTCACCGCCCTGCACCACATGGTCGACCTGGTGCGCGAGTTCCACCAGGTGGAGGTCGACCTGGCCCGCCTCGAGCAGGAACCGGCGGTCTACGACCTGTTGTGCCGGGCCGACACCGTCGGGGTGTTCCAGGTGGAGTCGCGCGCCCAGATGAACACCCTGCCCCGCGTCCAGCCGCGGTGCTTCTACGACCTGGCCATCGAGGTGGCCCTGATCCGCCCCGGGCCCATCCAGGGGAACGCCGTCCACCCCTACATCCGGCGGCGCAACGGCTCCGAGCCGATCACCTACCTCCATCCGCTGCTGGAACCGGCGCTGAAACGCACGCTCGGGGTGCCGCTCTTCCAGGAGCAGCTGATGCAGATCGCCATCGACGTGGCCGGATTCACCCCGACCGAGGCCGACGAGCTGCGCCAGGCGATGAGCGCCAAGCGGTCGGGCGAGCGGATGGCCCGTCTGCGCGACCGGCTGTTCGCGGGCATGGCCGCCCGCCAGGTCTCCGCCGAGGTGTCCGAGCAGGTGTACACGGCACTGGCCGCCTTCGCCAACTTCGGGTTCCCCGAAAGCCACTCGGTGGCCTTCGCCCACCTGGTGTACTCCACCGCCTGGTGCAAGGTGCACTACCCCGCGGCGTTCACCGCCGGACTGCTCAACGCCCAGCCCATGGGGTTCTGGTCCCCCCAGAGCCTGGTGGCCGACGCCAAGCGCCACGGGGTGGTGGTCCGCCGGCCCGACGTGAATGCCGGACGGGCCGACGCCGGGCTCGAGGAGGTCGAGGTCGGTGACCGAGGGGACACGAACCCAACCGGCCCGGCGGTGCGGCTCGGACTCTCCTCGGTGCGCGGCATCGGTGCGGACACGGCGACGAGGATCGCCGAGGGAAGGCCGTGGTCGGGCATGGAGGACCTGGTGCGCCGGGCCGGCGTCACCCGGACCCAGCTGGAGGCGCTGGCCACGGCCGGCGCCCTCGACGGCCTGGCCGGGTCAGCCGGGCGGGGAGCGGGCCGGCGCTCGTTGGTGTGGGGAGCGGGTGCAGCCTCCCAGTCCACTGCGGACCGACTCCCGGGGGTGGTCACCGGGGCGGACCCCCCGCCCCTCCCCCGCCCCACGCCGTGGGAGGGGGTTGCCGACGACCTGTGGTCGCTCGGGATGGCCCCGGACACCACGGCCATGGAGCTGGCCCGGGACGAGCTGCATCGTCGGGGGGTGCTCACCGCCGCCGCCCTGCGGGGGCGACCGACCGGGGCCCGGATCACCGTCGGCGGGGTGGTGACCCACCGTCAACAGCCCGAGAGCGCGCACGGTGCGGTCTTCTTGAACCTCGAGGACGAGACGGGCATGGTCAACATCGTCTGCTCCCGCGGCGCCTGGGTCCGGTGGAAGCCGGTGGCCCGGTCGTGCCCGGCGCTGCTGGTCCGTGGTCGGATCGAGCGGTCCGAAGGGTCGATGACCCTGGTGGCCGAGCGCTTCGACCCCCTCGAACTCGGCCCGGTCCCCACGTCCCGCGATTTTCGGTGACTCCCTATTGACTACTCTAAGCGTTTAGGTAAACACTATGAGTGAAGGTATAGAAGCACCACAGCATCGTCATCATTCACATACTGCAGACAGTCATTGCACCCTCCGAACGTCCCCCGGGGCGACCGGAACCCCCAGCACCAGCAGCGCCACACCCCGGGTTCGGGTGGTGGTCACCTAGCACCGGGCACGTCCCGGTCCAACCGACTCAGCAGTGATCGACGTGGAAGTGGCGACGACAGGAGGCTGTGGCACATGAGTGGTCAGATCGCAGGTACGAGCTCTCTCTCCCTCGAGTTGGTGGCGACGATCGTCGTCATCTCCATGATCGTGGGTGCGATCGACCTCGTACGCCAACCGGGCTGGGCCTGGAAACGGGCCGAGGAGAGCAAGGCGGCCTGGCTCGTCCTGGTGGCCCTGGTGCCGCTGGTCGGCCTCGGGATGTACCTCCACTCCGCCCGACCCAAGGTCGCATCCATCGCCGCTGCGGGCCGGGCGGCCAGCCTGCCATTCGAACACTTCGGGAACGACGTCGGGACGCAGCGGGACACCACCTGGCCCATCGGGGCGGTCGCTCCTCCCCAGCGATTCGTCAAGGTCGGGGCCACCGTGGCCACCGACAGTGAGATCCGACTGGTCGAAGCCGCTGAGGACGGCCATGGAGCCACCTGGGCCGGGAACGAATTCTTCGGTGGCGGCGGCACCACCGTCCGATCGGCCATGGCCCAGGTGGGGGTGACCCGGGCCTACCGGCCCAAGCAGCGGACCAGCCTGCCCGTCCCTTCCCCAACCGAGGGGGCACCGTCAGGGGCGGCGGTGCCCGCGGGCTGGAAGGCCGATCCGACCGGTCGGCACCAGTTCCGGTACTGGGGCGGCAACCGATGGACCGAGAATGTCGCCGACAACGGCGAGCAGTCAACGGACGTGGCGACGTCCTGAGTCCCTGCTGGTCCGGCAGGGCCGGGGCCCGTCCCCCCTACCGGCCCTGTCGGCCCAGCCGGCTCAATCTGGCCACCAGCACCTCGAGTACGGCCTCGCCGGCCAACGCCGTCGAGCCCCGTAGATCCAGGTCAGCCTCGGCCAGGAGACGGATGGCCCGGGCGACCCGCACCGACCCCAGGCGGGTCGCCTGGGCCAACGCCTTCTTGGCCGGGAACGAGCTGCGGAGGCCGAGGAGCGCGGCGGCCTCGTCGGCCGAGGTGACCCCGGCACCGTCCAGGTGAAGGATCTGGCGGTAGTGGCGGTGGAGCACGGTCATCACCACGAGCGGGTGGGAGTCACCGGCCACCAGCATCCGGTGGAGCACGGAAAGCGCTTTGGCCGTCTCGCCGGCGTCCACCGCATCGGTGAGGTCCCAGGGGGCGAGCGAGCCGGCCTCGCCGAGGAAGGGCTCGAGATCGTCCATCGAGACGGTGGACCCGGGTCCGTAGGCGGACGCCAGCGTCTCGAGCAGACCCTCGAGGCGCCCCATGTCACCGCCCAGATGGGCCGAGAGGAGGGCGGTTGCCGCACCGTCGAGGCGGACCGGTCCCCCGCTCAGGTGGTCGGCCAACCACTGCGAACGGGCCCGTCCCGTCCCCACCGCCGTCTCCACCAGCTCGCCCCGGGAACCGATCGCCTTGGTCAGCGCCTGGGGGACGGTGCCGCCCCCGCCCACCAGTACCAGCGCCGTCGTGGGCAACGGGTCCTCCAGGTAGGACGCCAGGCGCTTGGCGTCGGCCGCCACCAGTTGGCCGGCCTCCCGGACCACGACCACCCGACGCTCGACCAGGAACGGCGGGGTGGTGCACGCGTCGATCACCGCGCCGATGTCGAACTGGTCGATACCCGGCCCACCGAACTCCTCGACCATCAGTGACGGGTCACCCTCCCCGACCAGGCGGGCGGTGAGGGCGTGGGCGGCCTGGGCCACCAGCGACGGGTCGTCGCCCCGGACCAGGTATGCGGGGAACACCGTCGTGGCCGCTCCTGCCTTGGTGGCCGAGGCCGGAGGCGGGCTCACCGCTGGCCCCTGGTCACGAGGCACCCGCCGGCATCCGGGTCCGCCGGGCGGCACTGACCGCGGCCAGGGTGTCGCACACCTGGCGATGGGCGGCCACGTCGTGCACTCGCATGATCCGGCAGCCGAGGGCCGCTCCCAGGCTGGTGGCGGCCAGTGAGGCGTCGCCGCGCTCCCCGATCTCCAGCCCGAGCACCACTCCGAGAAACGTCTTGTTCGAGGCCGACAGCAACAGCGGGTAGCCCAGCGCGGCCAACTGGTCCGATGCACGCAGCAAGGTGAGCGACTGCTCGGCGGTCTTCCCCAGGTCGAGCCCGGCGTCGAGGATGATCCGGTCGGCCGACAGCCCGGCCGCACGAGCCCGGGTGGCCCGTTCCACCAGAAAGGCGCGTACCGCGCCCACCACGTCGTCGTAGACCGGCTCGGGGTCGGGGATGCGGGGGCCGAGCCGGATATGGGTGGCCACCACCGTGGCCCCGGCGGCGGCGGCCACGCTCAGGTACTCGGGGTCGGCGAACCCGCTGATGTCGTTGCCCACCACCGCTCCGACCGAATAGGCCTCCTTGGCCACCGAGGCCCGCCAGGTGTCGACCGAGAGCGGGATGTCGAAGCGGGCCCGCAGGGCCTCGATCGCCGGGATCACCCGGTCGAGCTCCTCGGGCTCCTCCACCGCCGGCCCCGGTCCGGCTTTGACCCCTCCGACGTCCAGCAGGTCGGCTCCGTCGGCGACCAGGGACTCCGCCCGGCGGACCAGGTCGTCGAGGGCGTAGGTGGCCCCCTTGTCGTAGAAGGAGTCCGGTGTCCGGTTGAGGATGCCCATCACCAGGGCGCGATCGGTGAGGTCGAAGGTGGTGTCTCCGAGCGTCAGGTGGGCGGGGTGCACGATCGTGACGCTACCGCCAGGCGACCCGGCCCACCTGCGGGAGATGACGCCGCCGGACAGGAGAGCGTCGGCTGGGGACGGGACGGCCCGGGGTGTCAGAACAGCCGCGCCGCCAGCGCCTTGCGGTACTCCGAGGTACGGGGGTCGTCGGGGCCGAGGGTCTCCAGCAGGTCGAGGAACTCCTGGCGGGCCTCGTCGTCCCCACGCACCCGGTCGAGGAGGCCGTCCAGCAACTCCTCGACGGCGATGCCCTCCACATCGACCCGCTGGGAGGCGAGTCGGGCCTCGGCCAGCAACAGCCTGGTGTCCGGGGTCTCGGGGATGCGACCGAGGAGGGCGATGGCGCCCTCGGAGTCACCCTGCTTGATCAACTGGGCGGCCAGGGCACCGATGGCACCGGGGTGGTCGGGCTGGAGCTCGAGGGCCTGGCGCAACGGGGCCTCGGTGCTGGACTCCACCCCTTCGGCCACCAGCAGGTCGGCCTCGGAGGGGGCCGGGGTCAACTTGGCCACGAACTCGGCCACCGACGCCTCGGGAAGGGCCCCGATGAATGCGTCGACCACCTTGCCGTCCTTCAGGGCGAACACCGCGGGGATCGACTGCACCTGGAAGCTCCCCGAGATGGAGGGATTCTCGTCCACGTTCACCTTGGCCAGGGCCACAGCACCCCCGGTGGCCTCCACTACCCGCTCGATGATCGGTCCCAGCGTCTTGCACGGCCCGCACCAGGGGGCCCACAGATCGACCACCACCGGGACCTCCGACGAGCGTCGGAGCACTTCTTCTTCGAACGTGGCATCGGTGACGTCGACCATCTCCATGACGATACCGGCAGCACGCCCGGGTCCAGGCGTGCCCGGAGCACACGTCGTCACGCGGGTAGCGTCGTAGGACATGGGTGCACCACTGCCGGCCGACGAGCAGCACGTCGAGGGGATCGATCGTGCCGGAGTCACCGACTGGATGGCCACCGAGGTTCCCCAGGCCAAGCCGCCGTTGACCTTCGAGCTCATCGCCGGTGGCCGCTCCAACCTGACCTACCGGGTCACCGACCAGGCCGGCCAGTCCTTCGCCCTTCGCCGTCCCCCGGTCAGCCACGTCCTCCCCACCGCTCACGACATGAAGCGGGAGTACACGGTGATCAGTGCGCTCGGTGGCACCGGGGTCCCGGTGCCGGTGGCGTTGGGACTGTGCACCGACCCGGCGGTCAACGGCGCACCCTTCTACGTGATGTCCTTCGTCGAGGGCCACATCCTCCGGGACGCACAGGCCGCCGCCGAGCTGTCCGAGGCCAGCCGGTCCCATGCCGGCGACTCCCTGATCGACACGCTGGCCGCCCTCCACGCCGTGGACGTCGACACCATCGGCCTCGGGGACTTCGCCCGCCGCGACGGGTACATCGAGCGACAGCTCAAGCGTTGGCACGGCCAGTTCAGCCAGTCGACGGTGGACGGCGTGCGGGGACCGGCGGTGATCGATCAGGTCCACGAACTGCTCGCCTCCCGGATCCCCGAGCAGCAAGGGGTGTCCATCGTGCACGGCGACTACCGGCTGGACAACACCGTCCTCGACGATGCCGGAACCGTCCAGGCCATCCTCGACTGGGAGATCTGCACCCTGGGCGACCCGTTGGCCGATCTCGGTCTCCTGCTCGTCTACTGGGCCGAGCCCGACGACCGCGATCAGGCCCTGCTGGGCGTGGCTCCGACCGCGCTGCCCGGCTTCTCGCGCCGGTCCGACCTGCTGGCCCGGTACGCCGACATCACCGGACGGGACGTGTCGCAGATCGCCTACTACCGGGCGTTCGGATTCTGGAAGCTCGGCTGTATCCTCCAAGGGGTCCATGTGCGCTACGCCGGAGGGGCCGCCGCCGGTGACCGTTCCGGGGTGGAGCAGTTCGCGGCACACGTCGGCCGCCTGGGTGAACGGGCGCTGGCGGAAGTGGAGTCCCTGTGACCGAAGACAACTCGCCCAGCCTCTACCGGTACGACCCGGAGTGGGGACATCCCGTCGATGCCCGGCTGTCCGGGCCGGTGCTGGTCGTCTCCATGGAGGGCTGGGTGGATGCCGGCATGGGTGCCTCGGCCGCCGTCGCCGAGCTGATGGACGCCTCACCGACCACCCTGGTGGCCACGTTCGACACCGAACTCCTGATCGACCAGCGGGCCCGCCGACCGGTCGCCCGTCTGGAGGACGGGGTCACCACCGGTCTGACCTGGCCGGCGATCACCCTGGTGTCGGGCAAGGACCGGGTCGGCGCCGACCTGTTGTACCTGACCGGCCCCGAGCCGGACTTCCGGTGGCCGACCTTCATCCGCGAGGTGGTGACCATGGTGCAGGACCTCGGGGTCCACACGGTGGTCGGGCTGGGGGCCTTCCCCGCCCCGACACCTCACACCCGGCCGGTCCGGCTGGCATCCACCGTTCCCCCGCAGTCCGCCCATCTGGCCGGACGGGTGGGCACCGTACACGGCACCCTCGAGGTGCCCGCCGGCGTGCAGGCCGCCCTCGAGGTCTCGCTGGGTGATGCCGGCATCCCGGTCATCGGACTGTGGGCCAGGGTGCCCCACTACGTGTCGGCCATGCCCTACCCCGAAGCGAGCGCCGCCCTCATCGAGGGTCTGTGCGCGGTGACGGGCACCGTGCTGGACTCCTCCTCGCTCCGCACCGCCGGAGAGGCCTCCCGACGGCAGGTGGACGAGCTGATCGGATCCAATCCCGAGCACCTGGAGATGGTCCGCCGGCTGGAGACGGCCATCGACTCCGAGGAGGTGACCCCCCTGGGGCTGGACGGGGAGGTCCCCAGCGGGGACGAGATCGCCGCGGAGTTGGAGCAGTTCCTCAAGAACGAAGGGCACTGAGCGGCCAGGCCGTCCATGTCCGCACGTCCAGGCCGGTGTTCCGGGTGTGGACGATGTGGCCGGCGTAGGCGGCGAAGAACGCCAGCGCTGCCACCAGCACCACCACCAGGACGACGAGGACAAGCCAGGGACTCGACCGTCGCCCGGCCCCTGGCGTCCCGTCCCCCGATCTCGCTGTCGCCCGGGTACCGGCCAGTGGGGACCGGCCGAGCCCCCGACCGCGCGACGACGCGGCCGATGCCGGCGGCGTGGTGAGGATGGGCAGCTCGGTGACGATCTCCCGCATCTCCTCGACGGTGGATGCCACCGCCAGCTCCCCCAGCCGCACCTCGTACTCCCGGTGATCGAGGAGGCCCCGCTCGGCGGCACGGTCCAAGAGCAGCCCGAACCGGTTGCGGTCCTCGTCGGTGACCGGCCCGGCAGGGGCGGTGTCCACGGAAGTCGCCTCGGGAGGGGTGGGCCGGCCCGGAGACAGGTCGATGCCGCCGAACGCGGAGAGCACCTCGGACACGTCGTCGGCCCCGGTCAGGTCCGGGATGGGGACGGCACCGTGCCGGTCCGCCGACCGCTCGGCCGGAGTCGTCGGGGGCCGGTGACCGTTGGCGGGGATGTCGGTCACCGCTGAATTCTGGGTCAGGACCTCCGTCAATGCAACCATCCGCGTCCCGAGCGGGCATGAACCCGGTCAGGACGTCCCGACTACCGTGGTCCGATGCGAGTCGACGGAGGAATCGGGTTCGACCCGGCGGGGGTCATCGACGCTGCACGCCTGGCCGAGGAGGTGGGCTACGACGGCATCTGGTCGGCCGAGACGAGCCACGACCCCTTCTTGCCCCTGGCCTTGGCCGCCGAGCACACCGACCGGATCGAACTGGGCACCGGCATCGCCGTGGCCTTCGCCCGGAACCCGATGACGCTGGCGGTGATGGCCAATGACCTCCAGACCATGTCCGAGGGTCGGTTCCTGTTGGGGCTCGGATCGCAGATCAAGCCGCACATCGAGAAGCGGTTCTCCATGCCCTGGTCGCACCCGGCCCCACGCATGCGGGAACTGATCCTGGCCATCCGGGCCATCTGGGCCAGCTGGTCGGACGGCAGTCGGCTGGCCTTCCGTGGCGAGTTCTACCGGCACACCCTGATGACGCCGATGTTCGACCCGGGGCCCAATCCCTTCGGCAACCCGCGGATCTTCCTCGCCGCGGTGGGCGAGAGGATGACCGAGGTGGCCGGCGAGGTGGCCGACGGCATGCTGGCCCACGGGTTCACCACCCAGCGCTACCTGCGGGAGGTGACCCTGCCGGCCCTCGACCGTGGGCTGGCGGCCAGCGGTCGGACCCGGACCGACGTGGAGATCTCCTGTCCGGGCATGGTGGTCACCGGCATGGACGACGCCGGGTTCGAGGCCGCCACCAAGGCGGTGCGGACCCAGCTCGCCTTCTACGGGTCCACCCCCGCCTACCGCCCGGTGTTGGAGCTCCACGGCTGGGGGGATCTCCAGACCGAGCTCAACACCCTGTCCAAGCGGGGAGCCTGGGAGCAGATGGCCGAGCTCATCGACGACGACGTCCTCAACACCTTCGCCGTCATCGGCCCCCTCGACGACATCGCCGGCAAGGTGCTCGAGCGGTTCGGAGGCCTGGTGGACCGGTTCAACTTCTACGCCCCCTATCCGATGGCCCCGGAACGGTGGGCCGAGGTGTTGGCCGGCTTCAAGTAGGACCGGAGGCAGGACCCCCGTCGGTCAGACGACGATGTTGACCAGCTTGGGCGGCCGGACGATCACCCTCTTCGGAGCGCGGCCGGCGAGCGCGTCCACCACGGCCGGCGACGCCAGGGCGAGACCCTCGGCCTCCTGCTCGGACAAGGTCGGGGACACCTCGATGCGGTCGCGGACCTTGCCGTTGACCTGGACGATCATGGTCACCGACTCCTCGGCGGCCAGTTCGGGATCGGCAACCGGCCACGAATGGAGATGGATGTGGTCCCCATGCCGGCGCTCCCAGGCCTCGGCGGCCAGGTGGGGTGTCATCGGGGCCAGTAACAAGAGCAGCGAGTCGACCGCCTCGTCGGCCACCTCCCCGTTCGGGTCTGCACGCACGTAGGGCTGGAGCAGGTTGACGAACTCCATGCAGGCGGCCACCGCCGTGTTGTACGACCAGCGCTCGTAGTCGCGGGTGACCCGGTCGACCAGCCGGTGGGTGGCCCGCCGGATCGCCACGTCCTCGCCGGTCAGTTCGCCCGTCCTCGGGACGGCCACCGTCTCGTCTCCGGGGACGGCCAACCGCCACACCCGGTCGAGATACCGGCCGCACCCGTCGATGACGCTGTCGGTCTGGTCGGTCCAGTCCACGTCGTCGGCGGGCGGGCCCACGAAGAGATGGAACAGCCGGAGGGCGTCGGCGCCCACGGTGGTGAGGTAGCTGGACGGCGCCACCAGGTTGCCCTTGGACTTGGACATCTTCTTGCCGTCCATCCGGATCATCCCCTGGGTGAACAGGCGGGCGAAGGGCTCCCGCAGCCCGGCGGGCACCAGGCCGAGGTCGGCCAGCGCCTTGGTGTAGAAGCGGGCGTAGAGCAGGTGGAGGATGGCGTGCTCGATGCCGCCGATGTACTGGTCCACCGGCATCCAGTGACCGGCGATCTCCGGGTCGAAGGGGAGGTCGGCCGTCCACGGGTCGGTGAAGCGCAGGAAGTACCACGACGAGTCGACGAACGTGTCCATGGTGTCGGTCTCACGGGTGGCCGTTCCCCCGCACTCCGGGCAGGTGGTGTTGAGGAACTCGGCGCTGGTGGCCAGGGGCGACTCACCGGTGGGGAGGAACTCCACGTCGTCGGGGGCCAGCACGGGCAGCTGGTCGGAGGGCACCGGCACGATGCCGTGGTCGGCGCAGTAGACCACGGGGATCGGGCAGCCCCAGAAGCGCTGGCGGGACACGAGCCAGTCACGCAGCCGGTAGTTGACCGTGCGCTCACCGATCCCCTCGGACTCGAGCCACTCGATGGCCCGGGCCTTGGCGGTGGGGATGTCCAGCCCGTCGAGCCACTCGCTGTTGATCTTCTCGCCGGTGCCGGTGTAGGCACCCCCGGGGCCTCCCTCGTCGTCCCAGCCCTCGGGTGGTTGCACGGTGCGCACCACGGGCAGGCCGTAGGCCTGGGCGAAGTCCCAGTCGCGGGTGTCCTCGGCGGGCACCGCCATGATGGCGCCGGTGCCGTAGCCCATGAGCACGTAGTCGGCCACGTAGACCGGCACGGCACCGCCGGTGAACGGGTTGACCACCGACGAACCGGTGAACGCGCCGCGCTTGGCCAGGCTGGCTGCGCCGCTCTCCGACATGCGTTCCACGTCGGTGCTGGCTGCGGCCCGCTTGCGCAGGTCGTCGACGTCGGACCGGTGCTCGGGGGTGGTCAGCTCGTCGACCATCGGGTGCTCGGGGGCGACCACGGCGTAGGTCATGCCGTAGGAGGTGTCCGGGCGGGTGGTGAAGACGCGCAGCGCGAGGGGCTCACGCCCGTCGCTGCCGTCGCGACCCTCGACCACCAGGTCGTACTCGGCACCCTCGGACCGTCCGATCCAATTGCGCTGCATGGTCTTGACCCGCTCGGGCCAGTCGAGATCGTCGAGGCCGGCCAGCAGCTCGTCGGCGTACTTGGTGATCCGGAAGAACCACTGCTCGAGATCCCGCTTGATGACGATGTCACCGGACCGCTCGCAGGTGCCGTCGGCCAGCACCTGCTCGTTGGCCAGCACGGTCTGACAGCCGGGGCACCAGTTGACCGGGGCGTTGGCCCGGTAGGCGAGGCCCGAAGCCAGCAGCTTCTGGAAGATGACCTGGTTCCACTTGATGTACTCGGGGTCGTGGCTGCGGATCTCCCGACGCCAGTCGTAGACGGCACCGAGCGAGGTGATCGACTCCTTCAGCTCGTCGATGCGGGCGTCGGTGAAGATGCGCGGGTGGGTGCCCGTCTTGATGGCCGCGTTCTCCGCGGGAAGCCCGAACGAGTCGAACCCGAACGGGGAGAGGACGGCCTGGCCGAGCATGGTGCGGTGGCGGACCAGCAGGTCGCCGAAGGTGTAGTTGCGGACATGGCCCATGTGGGCCGGACCCGACGGGTAGGGGTACATGGTGAGCACGTACGACGGGGGGCGGGGGTCGTCGGCGTCCACCTCGTAGGTGCCCTCGTCAGCCCAGCGCTGCTGCCATTTCTTCTCTACTTGGGTGACGTCGTAGGCGCGTGCCATGGCCCATGATCGTACCGGCCGGTCCGGTGGCCCCCGGTGCCTGGCCCGGCGTGATGTCCCTTGGCGGGGATCAGACCCTCGAGATGAGGTCCGACACCGTGCTGCCGACCTTGCCCATGGTGCCCTTGAGGGTGCCGATGATGCCGTTCAGGTCGGTCACCTCGGACGCAGGGGGCACGCTGATCGACACCGGCTGGCCGTAATGGGTGAATCCGACGGTGATCGCCAGGCTGGAGCCCGCGCTCGTCGACGTGGACCCGCCGAGCAGGCCGCCGACGGTGGCGTGGCTGAGGTCGACGGCCATCGAGACCTGGCGGACCATCCCGTCCTGGCCCACCCATACGGTGACCGGCACGGTGGGCACCCCGAGCCTCTGAAGCGCCTTGGACAGGGCGTCGGCCGAGGCCGATGCGGATCCGGTGCCGAGGTGGGCGGCGATCCCGGACACCGACAGCGTGGTCCGGTACTCGGTGGCGGACGCTCCGTTGAGCTGGACCGTGCCCAAATTGGTTACCGGGCCTCCGAGTGACCCGAGGAGTTCGAGGGCCTGTGACGGGTCGGTCAGCGTCGACAGCGACAAGGAACTGGCAGAAGATCCGCCGATGATCGAGGACGCAGAGGCCGCCGAGGTCTTCAGCCAGCTCTTGCCGTCGGTCAACGCAGAGAGGGCGGGGGCGTTGACATAGAGGCTGGTGCCGTCGGAGATGACCGTGAGTGACGAGTCACCGCCACTGCCCAGGATCGAAGAGACGGCGGGAACCGTGGCGGTCATCTTGCCGATGCCCTTGGTCAGGTCGAAGGACCCGCTACCCGAAAGGAGGGTCGAGGTGGTGCCGGGGGCGGTCTCGGTGGCCGAGACGGTGAAGGCCACACTGCTGGCGGCGGCCGAGTCGGACGCCGAGGCGGCGAGGCTCCCCCGGGCCGCGCCCGGGGTTCCGGTGCCGGGGGTTGCGCTCCCGGAACCACCGGCGAAGGCGGCGGCACCGACCGCCACCGCGGCGACGAGCGATGCCGCCACGACGGCCACCCCCATCCGTCGGTGGGATACGGAGGCGGTCGAGGCGGCCCCCCGGGCCACGTCGTTCGCCGGTACGACCGATCCGTCGGGCCGGGTCACCAGGGATCCACCCTCGCCTTCGGCGACCGGCACCAGCACGCCGTTCTCGTACCTGACCAACTCGTTCATCGCAGGAGCCCCTTGTCTGCCCCGACACGTCGGCCGGGGGTCTGCCGTCGGCGCGCTCAGCACGAGTGGTGGCCAGTGGGCCCCCGAACTCGGTCGGGCAGGTCCTCGACGGTCTTGGTTGTCAGGCGAAATGGTAGTGACGAACTGAGCAGATGTATCGGCAGGGCACGGCCGAACCGCGACCGGATGCTGACGCCTGACGAGGCCAGGGCGCGCCATCTCGGGCGGGATCCCGCGCCATTCAGACCTACGGCATCGTGCTGATAACCTGCTTCAACCTTCGGGGGCGTAGCTCAGCTGGTAGAGCGCTTGACTGGCAGTCAAGAGGTTCGTGGGTTCGAGTCCCATCGCCTCCACCATTGTGATGTCTCAAGACATCGGAGCGCGTGTTCACGCTGTGGGTGAACTGAGCGCGGCGAGTCGAGCGGCGGTGAATGCCTCGGTGCCGGCGCTCCAGGTCCGGTCGAGGTCCGATCCCTCGAGAAACCGCCGGTCGAGCTCGAGGATGAGTGTTCCGTGGGCGAAGGACCACAGCGCCTGGGCCAGGTACGGCTCGCCCCCTGCCAAGAAGAACGGCTCACCGGCCCACGCCTCTAGGCCGGGGAGCAGCCAAGCGCGGGGAAATGAGCTGGCGGTGATCAGGCGGTACAGCTCGGGATTGGCAAGCCCCATGGCCCGGTAGGCACCGAGCAGGTCACTGACCGGATCGCCGTACGAACTTGCCACCGCGCTGTGCAGAGCCACCCCGGTCTCGTCGAGGCCGGTCTCCGCCAGCGCCAGTTCGAGTGCTGGCCGCCCATCGATGTGCTTGTACAGCGACGGCGCCCGAATCCCGAGCTCGTCGGCCAGCCGTCGCATCGTCAAGCCGTTGCTGCCGACCGCCTCGAGCAGCGCCCGCGCCGTGTCGATGATCTGGCGGGCCCGGGGGGTGCGTTCCCGGGGCGTCGGTCGGGGCGAGGCGGCGTGCGCTCCATTGGTCACGACGCGGGGCGGAGGAGAAAGACCGGATGGTTGGGCCCCGCTGCTCGGAGTTCGTCGTCGGTGGAGTCAGCGGAGACTCCTTCGAAGAACACTCCGACCTCTGCCTTCCATCGTCTCAGGTAGGCACGCAGTACCGGGGGCTTCTCGTCGTCGGTGAGCTCGGTGGCCACCCAGTGCTGGCGGGTGCGGCCGAGGAGCAGGTCCAGCCGGCCGCCGGCGGCCCGAACATTGCGGACCCACTGGCCGGTGCCCCGCGCCGAGACGAGGTACTGGTTGTCGTCGAGCGACAGCAGGTTCACCGGCACCCGCCGCGGTTCACCCGAGGTACGCCCGGCCACCTCGAGGACCCGGCTGCCCCAGATGCTGACCCCGGCCCGGGTGAGCAGGGAGACCACCTTGTTGAAGATGTGCTGGGTGAACCAGCCTGGCTTGCGGTACCGGACGGGACTGGCTTGGTTCATCGTGACCTCCTACTGGTTGGTGACTAACGCTGTTAGCCACCAGAGTAGCTAACGCTGTTAGCCGCGTCAACCCGTCAGGGACACGCTTGGCCCCAGCACGCCCGGGGTGTGGCTGCGTTGGTCGAGCAGACCGGAGGGAACGACAGCCCCGTGCAGGGACGTCTTGGTGACCCGCACGCGGAACGGCATCTGACACGTTCCGGCTAACTCCTCGGGACAATGCCCAGGTGCCCGCAAGCGG
>JADGOG010000095.1 GCA_017883065.1 Acidimicrobiales bacterium
CTGGTCCTCGAGTACCTGGCCGGAGGCAGCCTGCGCCAGGTGTACGACACCGGCGCCCTGCTCACGCCCGAGCAGGCGGTCGGCGTGGGGATCCAGGCGGCGGCCGGCCTCGACTATGCCCACCGCCGGGGCCTGGTCCACCGGGACATCAAGCCGGCCAACCTCCTCTTCGACGCCGATCGCCGGCTGCGCATCGCCGATTTCGGCCTGGCCCGGGCCCTGGCCGAGGCGGCCTGGACGGAACCGGACGGCGCCATCCTCGGGACGGCCCGGTACGCCGCCCCCGAGCAGGTGGAAGGGTTCGTGCTCGACGGGAAGGCCGACGTCTACGCGCTGGCCCTGGTCCTCTATGAAGGGGTCACCGGCGAGGCCCCGTTCATCGGGGACACGGTGGCCGCCATCCTCATGGCCCGGGTGGGCTCGCTGCTGCCCCGTCACGAGGCTCTGGGACCACTGGCCGAGGTCCTGGCCTGGGCCGCGGCTCCCGATCCGGCCGAGCGGTACGACGCCTCCCAGCTGGGCCTCCGGCTCGAACAGCTGGCGGCGACCCTGCCCAAGCCCGAGCCGCTGCCCATCGTGGATGCGGTGCCCGTCGACGAGATCGGTGTCGTCGACCGGGCCATGGTCCGCCCGTCCCGCAGGCCCCGCTCCGACGGGGAGGGCCCTGATCTCACCGAGCTGGGCGTCCCCCTGGCCGCTGGCGCACCGGCGGCCGGCACCAACGGCGGCCCACCCGCCGCTTCGGTCGACCGGCCGAAGCGGTCACGGCGACGCTGGCCGTGGATCGCCGCCATCGTGGCCCTCGCCGTGGCCCTCGTCGCCATCGGAGCCGTGATGGCCAATCAGACCAAGCTCTTCACTCCCAGCCACGCCGTGCCCGTCCTCGTCGGCAAGTCGGTGCCCCAGGCCCGCCAGGCGGTCAAGGCGGACCACTTCACCGTGCACCAGACCGGCACCGCCACCAGCATCACCCTGGCCGCCGGCCTGATCATCAGCCAGCGCCCCGCCGCTCGCACCGGCGGCAAACCGGTCACCGCCAAGGAGGGCACCACCGTCGACGTGGTCGTCTCCGCCGGGCCGCCCCCGGTGGCCATCCCCGACCTGTCCAAGTTCTCCACCTGCAACGACGCCGTCCAGGCCCTGGCCGCCGTCCACCTGGTCGGGTCGTGCCCGCCCGCGGCCGCCCAGTACAGCGCCACCGTTCCCGCCGGCGGGATCCTCGGCACCACGCCGACCGGGACCGCCCCCTACGGGTCGTCGGTGACCATCGTCATCTCCAAGGGCCACGCCCCGGTGGTGGTCCCGGTGGTGGCCGGCACCACCTCGACCTACGCCTCGGCCGCCGCCGCCCTGACCGCCGCCGGCTTCGCGCCGGCCCAGGCCAAGGCGTACAGCCCCACCGTGCCCACCGGCCAGGTGATCGGCACCACCCCGGCCTCGACGGACGGCCCCCAGCCGTTCGGGTCCACGGTCACCGTCACCATCTCGCTGGGGGTCCAGCCGGTGACCATCCCCAACGTGGTCGGTCAATCGGTGGCCGCGGCCACCAACACGCTGACCACCCTCGGGCTCAAGGTGGCCGGTCCCTACGGTCCCCCCGGATCGACCCGGGTGCTCTCCACCGATCCCGCCGCCGGTGCCTCGGTCCAGCCGGGCACCACCATCAACCTCTACACGCTGTGACCGGTCCGGCGGACGGGTGCGAGCTGTGCGAGGCGGCCCGCATCACCGAGTGGTTCCACGAGGACGACATCTGCTGGGTGGCCGCCTGCGAGGTGTGCGACGTGCCCATGGTGGTCTGGAAGCGGCACGGGAACGAGCCTCCCGAGGCCGAGGTCGACCACATGCTGGCCCATCTGGCCCAGGCCGCCGACGCCCAGCTGGGTGCGGACAACTGGTCGTTCGACCGGGTGATGCGCCAGATCCCCGACCACTTCCACGCCCATGCCCGCGACCCGAACTGGTGGATCCGTCGGTTCAGCCGCACGTGAGCCTCCCCCCGGACCGGACCGGCATGCCGGAGCCGACATGACTGCGATCCCGCGTTGATCAAGTACCTGGGTTCCAAGCGCCGTCTGGTGCCGGCTCTGACCATGCTGGCCGAGACGTCGGGCGCCCGCACCGGGCTCGACCTGTTCTGTGGGACCACCCGGGTGTCCCAGGCGTGGAAACGGCTCGGGATCGCCATGACCGCGGTGGACTCCGCCCGCTTCGCCCACGTGCTGGCCCAGTGCTACGTGGCCACTGATCCGGGCGGTCGCCCCGACCTGCTGGCCGACGTGGCCGACGCCGTCGACCGCCTGAACGCCCTGCCCGGCGCGCCCGGCTACGTCACCGCCACGTTCTGCGAGGACGCGCGTTTCTTCCGCCCGGAGAACGGTGCCCGCATCGACGCCGTCCGCGACGCCATCGAGCGCGACCATGCCGGCACCGACCTGGAGCCGGTGCTGTTGACCAGCCTGCTGGAGGCAGCCGACCGGGTGGACTCCACCACCGGGTTGCAGATGGCCTACCTCAAGCAGTGGGCCTCACGGGCCCACCTTCCACTCACCCTGCGGGTGCCCGAACTGCTGGACGGCCCCGGCCTCGCCCTGCACGGCGATGCCTGTGTCCTGGCCGGTTCGGAGGTGGTGGGCGACGTCGACCTGGCGTATCTCGATCCTCCGTACAACCAGCACCGCTATGACTCGAACTACCACGTGTGGGACACCATCGTGGCCTGGGACGCACCCGCCCACTACGGCGTGGCCTGCAAGCGTGAGGACCTGCGTGATCCCGCCCGGCGCAGCGCCTTCAACGGCCGTCGGACCATGCCCGGGGCGCTGCGCCAGGTGATCGCCGAGGTGAGGGCCGAGGTGGTGGTCCTCTCCTACAACAACGAGTCGTGGCTGAGCTTCGACGAGCTCCACCTGGCCTGTTCCGGCCGGGGCCACGTCGAGGTGCTGGCCTTCGACTCGGCCCGGTACGTCGGGGCGAGGATCGGCATCCACAACCCGTCCGGCCGCAAGGTCGGAACGGTCTCCCACCTCCGCAACACCGAGTACGTGCTGGTGGCGGGAGACCGTGCGCGGGTGCGTCCGATGGTGCGGGCGGTGGTCAAGTCGGGACTGGGGGTGGTGGTGGACCGGCCCGTGCCGGTGCACTCGACCGCGACGGTGGCCGTCCCGGACGACGTCCTGTCGGTTTGACCAGGGCAGGGACGTGCTGCCAACGTGGTCGGGCACAACCGGGACCGTCCCCACCTGGCGGGGGGCCGTAGTCCGGCACGGGAAGCGACGCCGGCAGACAGGGGGATGGACCGCATGGGATCACTGGACGGACGGGTTGCGATCATCACGGGTGCGGGCCGTGGAATCGGTCGTGAGCACGCCCTCCTCTTCGCCGCTGAAGGTGCCAAGGTGGTGGTCAACGACCTGGGCGGCTCGGTAGACGGCGCCGGGGACGACCGCTCGGCCGCCCAGCGGGTGGTGGACGAGATCACCGACCTGGGTGGCGAAGCCATGGCCAACGCCGACGACGTCACCGACTGGGACGGCGGCAAGCGCCTCGTCGACACCGCCGTCGAGGCGTTCGGCGACCTCCACGTGTTGGTCAACAACGCCGGGATCCTGCGGGACCGGGTGCTGGTGAACATGTCCGAGGCCGACTGGGACTCGGTGGTGCACGTCCACCTGAAGGGTCACTTCGTCCCCACCCGCCACGCCGCCGCCTACTGGCGGGAGCAGACCAAGGCGGGCAAGGAGGTCAGGGCCTCGGTCATCAACACCTCGTCCACCTCGGGACTGCTGGGCAACCCCGGCCAGTCCAACTACGGTGCGGCCAAGGCGGGTATCGCCGCCTTCACCACCATCGCCGCCGAGGAGCTGGTCCGCTACGGCGTGCGGGTCAACGCCATCGCCCCGGCCGCCCGCACCCGGATGACCGAACAGACCCCGGGCCTCTCCGACATCGTGCAGGCCCCGGCGGACGCCGCCGTGTTCGACAGCTGGGCGCCGGGCAACATCTCCCCCCTGGTCGCCTACCTGGCCACCGTGGGCTGTCCGGCCACCGGCAGGGTCTTCTTCGTGCAAGGGGGACAGGTCCGTCTCTTCCAGCCCTGGAAGATGACCGACTCCATCGACAAGGACGATCGCTGGACGGTGGCTGAGCTGCAGGCGGAGATGCACCGGCTCGGAGGCTGATCGGTGTCCCCGCTCCGGGGGCCCGACCGTCCCAGTGATGACCAGGGCTTCGACGCCACGGAGGTCCTCGAGGCCGAGGCCCTGCTCTCCAAGACCGGGGCCGGTGCCGACGGCGGCATCGTCATCCCCTGGCCGATCCTGTTCCGCCACCGGATGCACCACCGGGTGGCCAGCTCGGACCGGTACCAGTGGTGGATCCTCTGGACGGTGCTGGCCGGCCTGCTCTCGGTCAACATCACCTTCACCGTCTTTGTGGTGGCCCTCCCCCAGGTGGCTCACCAGCTGCACACCTCCGTCTCGACCCTGACCTGGACGTCCACCGGCCCGCTCCTCGCCTTCGGGGTAGCTGCCCCCGTCCTCGGCAAGCTCGGTGACCTGCGGGGCTACCGGCGGCTCTATCTCTGGGGACTGTCCGGTGCCGCCCTCAGCGTGGTCCTCACCGCCTCGGCCCCGACCGCCGGGGTGCTGATCGCCGCCCGACTCTTCGACGGCGTGCAGGGGGCGGCCACCGGCGCGGCCTCGATGGCCCTGGTGCTCCAGGCCTTCTCCCACGAGGACCGGGTCAAGGCCATGGGCTGGTGGGCCCTGGTCGGAGCGGGTGGACCGGTCCTCGGGGTGACCATCGGTGCGCCGATCATCCAGTACTTCGGCTGGCGGGCCCTGTTCTGGGGCGAACTGCCCCTCATGGCCATCGCCGCCGTCCTGGCCCTGGTCGTCCTGCCCTCCCGGGACCGGCCCGCCCCACCGGTGGTCGGCGCCAGCACCCCGGTCGCCAACCCCGACCCCGCGGTCGACCACGATCCGGCGCCGTCCGGCAGCACCCCGATCCCTGCCGACCGCGCCGGGGCACCGAGCCCGTGGAGCCAGCTCGACTGGACCGGATCGTGGACCCTTGCCGTGGCGGTCACCGCCGCCCTGTTCGCCCTCAACGAGGCGCCCTCGTGGGGGTTCACCGCACCGGCCACCCTGGCCATCGTCGCCCTGAGCATCGTGGCCGGCGTCGCCTTCGTGCTCCACGAGCGGAAAGCACCTCGGCCCCTCATCCCGCTCCGGTACTTCCGCATGCGCAACTTCGTGTTCCCTTTGGGGGCACGGGCCCTGGTCAACTTCGCCTACATGGGCGGGTTCTTCCTCTTTCCCATCCTGATGGAGGGCGTCTACCACTACAGCGAGACCCGGGCCGGCCTGGTATCGACGGCCCGACCGCTCATGTTCTCCCTGATCGCCCCAGTGGCCGGCTACGCCGCGGTCAAGGTGGGCGAGCGCTCACTGGTGGTGGTGGGGGCACTGGCCCTGGCCGTCTCCATGCTGGTGTTCACCCAGCTCGGTACCGAGCCGTCCCTGGTGGTCATCCTGGTCGCCCTGGCCCTCTCCGGCGTGGGCAACGGCGTGTCCACACCGTCCACGGTGTCCTCCGCGTCCAACGAGGTGGCCGCCGACGAGCTCGGGGTGATGAGCGCCGCCCAGCAGCTGATCACCCAGATCGGGATCGTGGCCGGCATCCAGGTCATGGTCACCGTCCAGGCGTCCGGCGGTGGCGGAGTGGGATCCCTGTCCTCGTTCCACCGCGCCTACGCGGTGGGAGCGGTGGCGGCGGTGCTGGCCGGGGTGTGCGGGTTCTTCATGCGGAACACCCCTCGCACCGGCGGCCAGGGGGCGACTGCCGACGCCCCGCTCCACTGAACCGTCCCGAGCAGCCCTGGGCGGGCCAGGTGGGCGGGACCGGTGCTACTCGGTGATGGCGAGGATCCGGACGGCGATCTCCGCCGTCGTCGGGTCCGGGGAGATCGACTGGAGGGCCATCAGCTTGGCGATGTCACCTTCCACCTTGATCTTGCCCGACATGAAGGCCTGGATGCCGGCCTGGGGGTTGCCCTCGACCAGGATGGCCTTGGCCACGTCGTAGTCGAGTGAGACCTTCAGGTCGACCGGGTCGATGTGGCCGACGTCGAGCACCAGCTCGCCGGTCGAGGTGTCCACGTGGGCGTGGACGGTGCCTTCCCCGAAGGGCACCGAGGCGATGACCAGATTCATCCGAATCGAATGGTCGATGGTGGCGCCCTTGGTGTCGAACTCGGCCCGGATGGCCCGGGCCTCGTCCAGCCATTCATCGCTCAGAAACAGATAGGTGGCCATTGCCGTGATGCTCCTTGCCCTTCGGTGGGGATCTCCCGGGGCAAGGCTACCCAGTGTGGAGAGGGTTCCCACCTCAGGCCCGGTCCCCGTCCGGCGCCACCGGCAGCCGACCCATGCGAGGAGCCCTCCCTCGCCAGGCGTCGGCACCTCGGTGGCCCGATGGACCGGTAGCATCCCGGGGCGTGACCGCTCCCATCATTCCCGGTGCCGAGCCGTGGTCGTCCCCCGGAGGGTCCCACGGCGTCCTGGTGCTCCACGGATTCACCGGCAATCCCCAGTCCATGCGTCCTCTGGCCGAGGCGGTCGCCGCCGCCGGCTTCACCGTCGAGCTGCCGCTGTTGCCGGGCCACGGCACCGCCGTCGAGGACCTGGTCCCCACCCGGTGGGAGGACTGGTCGGAGGGGGCAGAAGCGGCCTATCAGGCCCTGGCCGCACGGTGCGACAAGGTGGTGGTATCCGGACTGTCGATGGGCGGGACCCTGACCTGCTGGCTGGCCGCGCGTCACCCCGAGATCGCCGGCATCGCCGTGGTCAACCCGTTGATCCAGGCACCCGACGCCGAGTTCCGCGCCGGCATCCAGAGCATCATCGATACCGGGGTGGAGGTGATCGACGGCATCGGTTCGGACATCAAGAAGGAGGGGTCGGTCGAAGCCGCCTACCCGGGGACTCCGCTGGCCGTTTTGCTCGCCCTCTTCGAAGCGGTCGACGCCCTGGAGCCCACGCTCGGCGCCATCCGCTGCCCGACCCTGCTCCTCAACAGCCGTGAGGACCACGTGGTCGACCCGGTCTCCAGCGATGTGCTCGAGCGCTCGGTGGGCGGACCGGTGGAGCGCATCCACCTCGACAACAGCTACCACGTGGCCACCCTCGACCTGGACGCGCCGCTGATCGAGCAGTCGGTGGTCGACTTCGCCTTTGAGGTCATGAGCGGCAGCGGCGGCGTGGCCTCGTGATGACTCGGGCCGACCGATGACCAAGCCGGCGCCACTCACCCGTGACGACGTGGCCCACGTGGCCGCCCTGGCCCGTCTGGAGCTGACCGACGAGGAGCTGGACCTGTTCACCGGGCAGCTGGCCGAGGTGCTCGACCATGCTGCTGACGTCGCCGCACTGGACCTGTCCGACGTGGCCCCCACCGCCCACGCCATGGCGGTGACCAACGTGCTGCGACCCGACGAGGTCCGACCGGTGCTCGACCGGGACGAGGTGCTGGCCGCGGCCCCCTCGGTCGAGGACCACCGGTTCCGGGTTCCGCGCATCCTGGGTGAGGCACCGTGACCGCCCCCCGCCCGACGATCGGGTTGGCCAACGCCGTCCGCTCCGGCGGCCGCTCCGCGCTCGAGGTGGTCGAAGAGCATCTGGCGGCCATCGAGGCCGGTGACGGAGCGATCCACGCCTTCAACCTGGTCACCGCCGACCTGGCCCGCCACCAGGCCGGCGCCGTCGACCGGATGGTGGCCGACGGGGAGGATCCGGGCCCGCTGGCCGGAGTGCCGGTGGCCCTCAAGGACAACCTGTGCACCCGGGGAGTGCCCACCACCTGTTCGTCGAGGATCCTGGCCGGCTGGAAGCCCCCCTACGACGCCACGGTGGTCGAGCGCCTGCGGGCCGCCGGTGCGGTGGTGGTGGGGAAGACCAACATGGACGAGTTCGCCATGGGCTCCTCCACCGAGACCTCGGCCACCGGCCCCACCCGCAACCCGCACGACACCACTCGCGTGCCCGGCGGTTCCTCGGGTGGCTCGGCTGCGGCGGTGGCCGCCGGATTCGTCCCCCTCGCCCTCGGCTCGGACACCGGCGGCTCGATCCGCCAGCCGGCCGCCCTGTGCGGCGTGGTGGGCCTGAAGCCCACTTACGGGACGGTGTCCCGCTACGGTCTGGTGGCATTCGCCAGCTCGCTGGACCAGATCGGGCCGTTCGCCGCCACCGTGGCCGACGCCGCTCTGCTCTTCGACGTCATCGGTGGCCACGACCCGGCCGACTCCACCTCGCTCAACCGGCCCACCCCGAGGGTGGTCTCGGTGCTCGACGACGGAGTGGCCGGGATCACCGTCGGCGTGCTCACGGAATTCCTCGACGGCGCCGCCCCCGACGTGGCCGCCCGGGTCCACCAGGCCGCCGAGGCGCTGGCTGCGGCCGGGGCCAGGGTGGAGGAGGTCTCGGTGCCCGAGGTGACGCTGGGGCTCTCCGCCTACTACCTGATCGCCCCGGGTGAGGCGTCCTCCAACCTGGCCCGCTACGACGGTGTCCGCTACGGGCTGCGGGTCGACAGCGAGGACACCGCCACCATGAACACGGCCACCCGGTCCTCCGGCTTCGGCGCCGAGGTCAAGCGACGGATCATGCTCGGCACCTACGTGCTGTCGGCCGGCTACATGGACGCCTACTACAACCAGGCCCTCAAGGTCCGCACCCGGATCATCGAGGGATTCGCCACCGCCTACCGACGCTACGACGTGCTGCTCGGCCCCACCACGCCGACCACCGCGTTCCCCCTGGGGGAGAAGACCGCCGACCCCCTCCAGATGTACCTGTCCGACGTGTGCACCATCCCGACCAACCTGGCCGGCCACCCGGCGATCAGCGTCCCCTTCGGAACCGGCTACGACGGCCTGCCGGTCGGCGTCCAGCTGCTCGGACCCGCCTTGTCGGAAGGGACGGTGATGAAGGTGGCCGCCGTGGTCGAGGCCGCCGCACCCACCATCGGCGTGCCGGTGCTGTCGGGGGAGGCACGGTCATGAAGCCCGGGTGGGAGATGGTGATCGGACTCGAGGTGCACTGCGAGCTCCGGACCGCCACCAAGCTGTTCTGCGGCTGCCCCAACCTCTTCGGCGATGAGCCCAACACCAACGTGTGCCCGGTGTGTCTCGGGCTGCCGGGATCCCTGCCGGTGCTCAACCAGAAGGCGGTGGAGCTGGCCATGGCCATCGGGACCGCCCTCAACTGCGAGATCCGGCCGTCCACCTTCCACCGGAAGAACTACTTCTATCCGGACCAGGCCAAGGACTACCAGATCAGCCAGTACGACGAACCGATCAATGTCGACGGCTACCTCGATCTGCCCGACGGCTCCCGCGTGGGTATCGAGCGGGCCCACATGGAAGAGGACACCGGAAAGACCACCCACGCCGGGGCATCGGGGCGGATCCACGGAGCCGACTACTCCCTGGTCGACTACAACCGGTCGGGGGTCCCCCTGGTGGAGATCGTGAGCGCACCGGACATGCGGTCCTCGGCCCAGGCCCGGGCCTACGCCACCGAGCTGCGGGCGATGCTCGTCGCCTCGGGCGCCTCCGACGGGAAGATGGAGGAGGGGTCGATGCGAGTCGACGCCAACATCTCGGTCCGACGCTCCTCCGACGACCCCTTCGGCACCCGCTGCGAGATCAAGAACCTCAACTCGGTCCGGTCACTGGGCCGGGCCATCGAGTACGAGGCGGACCGCCAGATCGCCATCATCGAGACGGGCGAATCGGTCGTTCAGCAGACCCGCCACTGGGACGAGGACGCCGGGCGGACCCAGACCCTCCGCTCCAAGGAGGACGCCTACGACTACCGGTACTTCCTCGAGCCCGACCTGGTGCCCCTGGTGCCGGACGGTGAGTGGATCCGGGCGGTGGCCGACACCATGGGGATGATGCCGGCCGCACGACGCTCCCGACTGGTCGACCTGCTCGACCCGGCCGGCGAGGTCAGCGATTCCCAGGCCGATCAGGTGGCCACCGTGGTCGACCTCGGGCTCGACGACCTGGTCATCGCCGCAGTGGCCAACGGGGTGGGCTCGGGCCTGGCCCTGGCCCGCACGGCCAACGAGGCGGCCACCGATGCCGAGGCGGCCCGCAAGGTCGACCCCGACTCGTATGTGGCCCTGCTGACCATGGAGGACTCCGGCGCGCTCACCGCCACCCAGTCCAAGACGGTGCTGGCCGACCTGCTGGCCGCCGGCGGGGGGGACCCGGCTGCGTTGGCCGCAGCCAAAGGGTACGAGGCCATGTCGGAGGACTCGCTGGCCTCCGCGGTGGCCGAGGTGGTGGCTGCGCACCCTGATGCATGGGGCCGGTACTGCAGCGACGACGAGGGCGACCGGAAGAAGATGGCCGGCATGCTCACCGGGTTGGTGATGAAGGCGACCAGGGGTCAGGCCGACGGCAAAGCCGTGGCCGCAGAGCTCCAGCGCCTACGAGGCTGACCAGACCGGCCCGCCCAACGGGTCGATGGTCGGGGGAGGTCCGCCGGCGGCCAGGTAGGGACCACCGCCGTCGAAGCCGATCCGTGTGACCATCACCGGGCGCGGGGGATTGCCTCCGGTGGCCATCACCGGCGTGTAGAGCATCCAGGCACCGGTCGTATCCAGGTAGACCGAGGCTTCCCCTGGACCCTTGCCCTGGGCATTGGTGGAGAGCAGCGGCTGCGTCGAGGTGTCCGAACAGGGGCCCGTCGGGCCCTGACAGCGTGCCGCACCGATGGCGTACTTGGGAAGGTTGAAGAAGTTCCCCGCATAGAAGACCCAGTACGTGCCGTTCTCCTCGACCATGTCCGGTGCTTCGACGATGGTGCCCTGCCAGGACTCGTCCGGCTTCATCAGCTCGTGCTGTGGTCCGATCAGCGACAGCCCGTCGGCACTCAGGCGTTGGGACCACAAGGTGGTGGGGATCGGGCGGGCACCGATGTTCTGGTCGGACTTGTAGAGCAGCCAATTGGCGCCGTCTGCGTCGGTGAAGACGCGGGGATCGATCGTGCCGCCCAGGCTGGCCTGGCACACGAACGGGGTCTGCTCGGCGGTGAACGGCCCGACCGGTGAGGTGGAGGTGGCGATGCCGATGCACTGCTGACCGGTGTCGATCACGTCGGCGGTGAAGTACAGGACGTAGTTCGATCCGAACTGGTGCACGTCGGGCGCCCAGGTGAATCCCGGCGCCGCCCAGCGGGGGAGCACCGGCAACGCGTCGGTCACCGGGCTCCAGGTGCCGAAGTCGACGGCCGAGGCCACCGGGACGTTGACGATCGGGGTCTTGGGGAAGCCGCTGGTGTAGAGGTAGTAGCGATCCTGGGTCCG
>JADGOG010000096.1 GCA_017883065.1 Acidimicrobiales bacterium
GAGCTCGACGGCGACGCGGCCACCGTGGATCGCGCCGTCGAGTGGCTGGGGGCCGAGGGGGTCCAGGTGGACCTGCTCGGCGATATCGTCGAGAGTTAGTCGTAGCCGGGCCCGGCGGATGACCCGGTTGCCGGGTGGTCGGCTCTCAGCCCGATGTCGGCCGGGTCAGGACTCGTCCGGGGTTCGAATGGTCCACCCCGCACCGGACACCTTGCGGGGTTCGTAGAAGAGGCAGCCCTCAGGACAGGCGAAGGGGATCTGCTCGTTCGCGCCCACCCGGCACCGCTCGAGCTTCTCCTCGCGCGCGGTGGTCTGCATGATGTAATGCCGACAGTCTTCGTTTACGGCCACGTGCCATTCTGCCCGACGGACGCCTCCCCGCGTGGTCAGAGGGTAGCGTCGGGTCCGTGGATCCCACCCCCTCCACCAAACAGCTGCTGCGTTGGAGCGAGGCATTGGCCGGCATCGCGCGCACCGGACTCGGCTTCACCGAGTCCCTCTACGAGCAGGAGCGGTTCGAGGAGGTGCTGCGGGTCGCCGCCGACATCCGGGTCCACGCCGAGGAGGGATCCGTCGACGTCGAGGACGTCGACGGCCTCGTCGAGGAGTGGTTGGGATCGGTGGGCAAGGGTGTTCCCGGCTATGTGACCCCCAAGGTGGCGGTGGGGGCGGCCGTGGGCAACGACAAGGGTGAGATCCTGCTGGTCCAGCGGGCCGACTCGGGGGTGTGGCTCTACCCCACCGGATGGGCCGACGTGGGGTACTCGGCCGCCGAAGTGGTGGTCAAGGAGGTCGAGGAGGAGACCGGCATCGAGGTCGAGGTGGTCCGGCTGATCGCCGTGCTCGACGGCCTCCGGGTCGGCATGAGCCGCATCCCGCTGTACTCGTTGGTGTTCCAGTGCCGGCCTCTCGGTGGCGAGCTCAAGGCCCATCCCCTCGAGTGCACGGACGTCGGATGGTTCCCCATGGACAAGCTCCCCTTCCCACTGGCAGGTGCCGAGCGGTGGGGCGAGCACGTGTTCTCCGCTCTGAGGGGCGATCCGATCGAGGTCCTCTACGACTCGGTCCGGTCACCGATCTGGCGGGGGAACCACGAACAGGCCTGAGCGCCCGTTCCGCCCGATCCACGTGGGCGGGGGCGGACCGCGAGCGCTCCCTGCCCGGGTGGGCGGTGGCTACACTCCCACCCTGTGACCGCTGAGGGCGCAGACACGGTGTCCGGACCGCACGCCGAAACCACGGCATCGGTGGGTCCTCCGCTGGAGGTGGTCGAGGTCACCGAGGTCACCTCCGACCTGGTCGAGGCCTTCGCCCGCCTGGTGCCCCAACTGTCGTCGTCCAATCCCCCACCCAGTCGCGCCGACCTGGTCGAGATGGCGGAGTCCCCCGCCTCGGTGCTGTTGGTGGCACGCGACCGGGCTGGAACCGTCGTTGGCTCACTTACCCTCGCCCTGTTCCGTGTGCCCACCGGACGTCGGGCCTGGATCGAAGACGTGGTGGTGGACGAGTCGGCGCGGGGCGCCGGCGCCGGCGAGGCACTGGTGATGGACGCGGTGCGCCGTGCACAGGATGCCGGGGCCCGCTCGGTCGACCTCACCTCCCGACCCAGTCGCGTAGCGGCCAACCGGCTCTACGTCCGCCTGGGATTCGAGGCCCGCACCACCAACGTCTACCGCTTCTCGCTCTGAGCGCACTGCTCTCGTCGCCTGCCGAACCTCGGTGCGAGGCGACCCCGCCTGGCCGCCGGGGTCAAGTGTGGTCGTCCACAGGTCGATGACTGTGGTGTGCCCAGTCCTGCCAACGATCCTCTGACCGTCATCGCCGTCGACACTCCCCCGAGTCGACAGCAGTCCTCACGTCCCAGGACCAACGGCTCGGTGGTCGTCCTGGCGGGGACGGTAGTGGCCTGTGCGCTCTCACTTCTTTGGACGGCATCCGCCGGAGCGGCCACCGTCCGGGTGCGACCGGGGCAGACTCTGACCCAGATCGCCGCCACCTACGGAACCACGGTGGGAGCGCTGGCGTCGGCCAACGGGATCCGGAATCCGAACCTGGTGGTGATAGGGACGACGCTCACCGTTCCGTCGGTCGGTGCCACGGCCACCGGTTCCACGTCGACGACCGCTGCGGCGACCGGTGGGACATATGCCGTGGCCGCACCGGGCGACAGCCTCTGGTCCATCGCCACCCGCAACGGGACCTCCGTGGCCGCACTGGCCCGGGCCAACGGGATCTCCGTCACTTCCACCATCCTGGTCGGGAGGAGACTGGTCCTGCCTACCCACACCTCTTCGGTTGCCGTGCCCATGTCCCTGCAGTCGCAGCGGTATCCGGCATCTCTCCTGGCCAGCTCGAGCCGCCTCACCTTCGTACCGTTGTTCCAGCAGTGGGCCACCCACTTCGGAGTGCCGACCGCGCTGCTCGAAGGCACCTGCTGGTGGGAGTCGGGATGGCAGACGGGCGTGGTCTCCTCAACCGGGGCCGTGGGCATCGGCCAGCTCGAGCCCTCGACGGTCACCACGTTCCGGAGCGTGCTCGGGGACCCGTCGCTCAGTGCTTCCGACACCTCGGACAACATCGAGATCGCGGCCGCCTACCTCCATCAGCTACTGGCCCAGACCGGTGGCAACCAGCGTCTCGCCCTCGCCGGCTACTACCAGGGCCTGGCATCGGTCCGCCGCATCGGGATGCTTCCCTCCACGGTCCAGTACGTCCACGGTGTCCTCGCCACCGCAGTGCTGTTCAGCTAGCGGCTGGGGCGTAGGCCGGCTCGGGCGTAGGCCGAACGGTGCGGTCCCGGGCGAGCCGCCCTCATCGGCCGCGACTGCCGCCCGTTGCTAGCGTGCTCGGGACGAGACCGCTCCGACACAGGTAGGTGCCCGATGGGAACAGCCGAAGACGCAGAAGCACTGGTACGCCGCTTCTGTTCAGCGTTTGCCGACCACGATGCCGAGGGACTGCGGCCGTTCTTCACCGATGACGTGATCTACCACAACATCCCCATCGAGCCTGTCGTCGGTCTCGATGCCACCATCGAGCTCATCGCCTCCTTCACCGCCATGTTCGAGGGCGCGGAGTTCGAGATCCTCAATCTGGCGGTGCGGGACCACGTGGTGCTGACCGAGCGGGTGGACACCTTCGCCATGGGCGACGCCAAGGTCACGCTCCCGGTCATGGGCACCTTCGAGACCCGGGACGGGAAGATCAGCGCCTGGCGCGACTACTTCGACATGGCACAGTTCACCGCGCAGATCTCCGCGGAGGGATAGCCCCGACGGTCGGTGGGATCCGTCGACCGGCGCCGGTGAGAACGGTCAGACGGGCGTGGTCTCCTGCAGGACGATGCCGTTGCCGTCGGGATCGTCGAAGGTCGCGAAGCGACCCCAGGGCATCTCCTGGATGCCCCCGTCGATAGCTACGCCCCGCTCGCCGAGAGAAGCCACGTCGGCCTCGAGATCGTCCGTCTCGAGCACCGTGCCCTTGGTCGTGCCCGGCGGCATGGTGTCGAACCAGGTGACCAGGGTGATCGACGTCTCCGCCCCCGGTGGCCGAACCTGGACCCAGCGCTGGTCGGGACCCATGGGGGTGTCCGCCACCAGCTCGAAGCCGAGCGTGTCCACGTAGAAGTGGCGCGAGCGATCCTGATCGGAAACCGCCAGGGAGAACAGCTGCACCTTGGTGATGGCCATCCCCGCACCGTACGGACGGCCGACAGGGGGGTCAACCCAGACCGACCGGCTCCATGCCCGGGCGTGCTCGGACACCATCGCTGTGGGGCATGCTGGTCGGGGCATGGTCGACACTCACTCCCCTTCCAGAGCCGGTGGTGCCCGCACGGGGTACCGAGTGCCGGTGGCCACCTGGGGTCTGGCCGTGGTCGGGGTAGTCACCGCCATTGTGGCCATCCTCACCGAGCACACCGCGGCCCTTTCGGCCGCCGACCAGGTCTGGTCTCCCTTCGTGCTCGTGACCGGGCTCCTCCTGGTCGGATTGGTCGCCGATCAGGACGGGCTCTTCGCCGCGGCCGGACACCGGCTGGCATCGGTGGCCCCCAACGGCCTGGTTCTCTTCGCCGGGGCGTCCGTGGGAATCGCCGCTGTCACCGCCGTGCTCAACCTGGACACCTCGGTGGTCTTCCTCACGCCGGTCCTCGTCTATGCGGCGAGGAGCCGGGGGCAGGACGGGTCTGCCCTGCTCGTCGCCTGCCTCCTCCTCTCCAACGCCGGGAGCCTGCTGCTCCCGGGCTCCAACCTGACCAACCTCATCGTGCTCGGACACCTCCACCTCTCGGGCGGCCGATTCTTCGGGCACATGGTGCTGCCGTGGGTGGCGTCTGTCCTCGTCACCGGCGGGGTGATCGCCATGATCGAGCACCGCTCCCTACCGGTCACTGCCGCGACCCCCGAGCCGGCCCAACCGATGACCGTGGGGCTGGGTGCCCTCGCCGTGGTCGCAGTGACGGTGTTGGTCCTGGTGCTCCAGGCGCCGGCCCTGCCGGTGGCAGGAGTCGGCTTGGTGGTCGTGGCCATCCGTCTGGTCGCCCGACGCGAGGAGCTCGACCGGATCCGTCAGGTGCTGGGGATCCCGGTGCTGGTAGGCCTGTTCGGCGTCGCCGTGGCGTTGGGCACCCTGGGCCGCTCGTGGTCGGGGCCGGCGACGCTGCTCGCACACCTCGACGCCGTCGGCGTGGCCGTGGTGGCAGCCGCTTCCTCAGTGGTCGTGAACAACCTGCCGGCTTCGGCACTGTTGGCATCCCGGGTGCCTCCCCACCCGTTCGCCCTCCTGGTCGGCCTCAACATCGGGCCCAACCTCTTCGTGACCGGCTCCCTGGCCTGGATCCTCTGGTGGCGGACGGTCCGGACCTCGGGGGCCACCCCGCCGATCAGGAAGGCGGTGGTCCTCGGACTGGTCACCGTGCCCCTGTCGATGGCCGCGGCCCTGGCCATGTTGGCGGTCACCGGCTCACTGTGAACTGGTGTCGCGGCCCTGGCTCGACCCGTGGGCGTTCTTAGTTGATCTTCAGCAGGTCCACGATGAAGACCAGGGTGTCGTTGGGGACGATGCCGGACCCCGGGGACTGGCTGCCGTAGCCGAGGCTCGGGGGGATGATCAGCTCTCTGCGACCACCGACCTGCATACCCGCCACGCCCGCGTCCCAACCGGGGATGACCGCCTCGGGCGTGGCATCCAGCGTGAAGGGGAAGGGCTGGCTCGTCCACGAGGACTGGATCTCCTTGCCCGAGGAGTAGGTGGCCAGCACGTACTGGACGGTCACCGTGTCCCCCGCCTTGGCCGCCGGTCCGGTGCCGGTGATCAGGTCAGCTGTCTCCAGACGGGTCGGCGGCTTGCCCGAGGGCACGGTGATGGTGGGTGCGGTGCCGGCCGTGCCCGCCGCCGACAGGTCCGCCTTCGGGATGGTGGTGGGTGGACCGGAGGTGGTCGGCGTGATCGAAGGTGCCGTGGTCGACGTGCTGGCGGTGGACGAGCTGCTGCATCCGGCCAGGGCGATCCCGGACACGGCCAGTACGGCGATCGACCAGGTACGTACGCTCTTCATGGAGTTCCTCTCTCGGGGGGGGTGACGTCGATGCAGTGGCGACGCCCAGGGCTGCTGGGCAGACGGTAGTCGCCGAGCGCTCCACCGAGGGAGCACCCCCGACCCCTGTGACACCCCCCTGCAAGCCTGGCCTCATGACGCTTCAGCTCCTCCAACGGGTGGCCGATGACCTGCGGTCCGTGCTGTCGGACTTCGAACCCGAGCGGGTGAGCGGGCCCGATGCCGCCCGCCTGCTCGAGCGCTATGCGGAGATCGAGAAGCTGGCTGCCGGGGGAAAGCTGCTGGCTGCCCGACGGGTCGAGTCGTCCAACGTATGGAGGAAGAAGGGCCACCGCTCTGCCGCCGCCCACGTGGCCGAGGCGACCGGCACCGGTCTGGGCCCCGCCATCACCGCCCTCGAGGCCGCACGCCGGCTCGGATCCCTGCCGGCCACCGAGGATGCCGTGCGGGCCGGGCGCCTGTCGGAGACCCAGGTCAAAGAGATCGCCGGGGCGGCGATCCTCCAGCCCGATTCCGAGCAGGAGCTGGTGGACGCGGCGGAGACGCAGCCGCACAACCTGTTGAAGCTGCGGTGCCGACGGGTGAAGGCGGCCGGACAGGACCACCTGGCCTCCTACGAGAAGATCAGGCGGGAGCGCTACCTGCGCAACTGGACCGACAACGACGGTGCCGTCCGGTTCGACGCCCGGCTGACCCCCGACGAAGGGGCCCGATTGGTGGCCGCCATCAAGTCCGAGGCGGGCCGCATGGCTGTCGAAGCCCGGCGGAACGGCATCGACGAACCGGACCGGGCCGTGGCCGCCGACGCCCTGGTGCGCCTGGCGTGCGCGGCTCCTGCGCCCGATGCGGCTCGAGACAGCACCTCGCCCCGCACCAGGTCCGACAAGTCAGGCTGCACCCGCTGCGGACCGTCCACCATGGTCCACGTCCGGGTGGACCACGAGGCCCTCATGCGTGGCCACGCGGAGCCGGGTGAGGTCTGTGAGATTCCGGGCATCGGACCCATCCCGGTGGAGGTTGCCCGGCGACTGGCCGTCGACTCCATCCTCAGCGTGCTGGTGACCGACGGCGTGGACGTGACCACCGTCTCCCACCCCGGGCGCACCATTCCGGCCTCGTTGCGACGGGCGATCACCGAACGGGACCAGGTGTGCGTGGTCCCCGGCTGTGGCCTTCGGGAAGGGCTCGAGATCGATCACACCGATCCCTACGGAAACGGAGGCCCGACCAGGCTCGACAACCTGGCCCGGCTGTGCCATTGGCACCACTACCTGAAGACCCACCAGCGGCACCGGCTGGAGCGCCTCGGGAAGGAGTGGCGATGGATCGCCCCCGAGGACGCAACGGCGACCACGGTGCCCCTCGACCTGTCGGGCTGACCCGGGGGCCGCCTCTCCTCAGCCGTCGAGTCCGGTGGGTCGCGACGCGTTCCCACCGTCCCGCCAACTCGATTCCGCCCGGAACGCCACCTCCCGCACGGGCAGGCCGATGCGTCGCGAGGCGCGGGCCACGTCCTCGTACTCGGCCTTCACCCGACCGGCGCTGACCTTCACCCTGATCAGCTGCCCGTCGACCCAGACCGACTCCATCGACCGGGCCGCCGGCCACCGTTCGCCGAACGTCGCCCGGACCCCGATCGATCCGGTCGCCTCGCGCATGACGGCGCGCAGAGCGCTCACCCGTGCCGGATCGCACAGGACGTTGACCACGCTCCCCGGGCGTCCCTTCTTCATCACCACCGGGGTGAGCCAGGCGTCGTGCGCCCCGGCCTCGAGCAGTACTTCGACGGCATGGGCCAGCTGCTCGCCGGTGGCGTCGTCCACATTGGCGGCCAGCACCGCCACCGCCTGTCCGGCATCGGCATCGTCGTCGGCCAGAATGCCCACGTGGGCGGGTCCACCGACTACCCCGGTGAGCAGATCCGATCCCGCCGTGCGCTCGGACCGAACCCCGGTGACCACCTGGGTGCAGTTGGGGAGCTCGTCGAGCTCGTTGGAGCCGGCCCCGAACCCCTGGCCGGTCACCCGCATGGGTGGCATCGGACCGAACCCGGATGACAGGGAGGCCAGAAGGGCGGCGCCGGTCGGCGTGGTCAGTTCGACGGCCACGTTGCGCCCCCAGGTCGGGATCCCGTCCAGGAGGGCAACCACGGCCGGCGCCGGATTGGGCAGCATCCCGTGGGCGGCCCGGACCATGCCCAATCCGGTGGCCACCGGGCTGGCCTCGACCTCGTCGATGCCCAGGACCTCGAGGGCGACGGCGGTGCCCACCACGTCGATGATGGTGTCGTGACCCCCGACCTCGTGGAAGTGGACCTGGTCGACCGGGCGGCGGTGGAGCCGGGCCTCGACGTCGGCCAGCGCGGCGAAGGTGGCCAGGGCCCTGCGGGTGACCCGCTCGGGCAGGCGGGCCTCCTCGATGAGCCCGACGATGTGGGCGTGGGTGCGCACCACCACGTTGTCGTCCACGGCGACCACGGCGTGGGTGGCGGCGATCCCCCCACGGAGAACCGGCTCGAACTCGAGACCCCACCCGGGGAGGGGGAGGCGCTCCAGCAGGGCCAGCACCTCAGCCGGGTCGGCACCGGCGTCGACCAGGCTGCCGAGGGCCATATCGCCGGCGATCCCGGCGAAGCAGTGGAACCAGGCGACGGTGCGGACGCCCGGCACGGGCGATGCGGCAGGCGTGGTCACGGCATCATCCGGGCGACGGCGCACGCCGCCCCGAACCCGTTGTCGATCCCGACCACGGTGATCCCCGCCGCGCACGAGGCGTGCATGGCCAACAGCGCGGTGACCCCCTCGAGGGCGGCTCCGTAGCCGGTGCTGGTGGGGACGGCCACCACCGGAGCGGGGGTGATCCCTCCGATCAGGCTGGCCAGCGCACCCTCCATGCCGGCAACCACCACGACGGCATCGGCGTCGGCCAGCTCGTCGGCCGATGCCAGCAGCCGATGCACGCCGGCCACCCCGCAGTCGGGCAGGAGGCCGGGCCGGAGGCCCAATGCCGTGAGGGTGGCCTCGCACTCCCGGGCCACGGGCAGGTCGGAGGTGCCGGCGGTGACCACCAGGGTGCGGGCGGGACGGGCCGCAGCAGGGCGCCACACCACCGTCGACAGCTCGCCTCGGACCTGGTCGCCTCCGGTGGCGGCGCCGGTGACCGTGAGGTGCCCTCCGGGGTGTGCGGCCCGGGCCATCGCCACCTGGGCGGCGTCGGCCCGGGTCAGGATCACCGGGCCGGTCCCCCGTGCCTGTTCGTCGTGCTCCCCATGCCCGCCGTACTCGCCGCCGGCAGCGGCCACTGCTCCGTCGAGCAGCTCGCCCACGATGGCGGTGCACTGCTCGGGCGTCTTACCCTGGCCGTAGACGGCCTCGGGGAGCCCCTGGCGGAGGCTTCGATGGTGGTCGACCTTGGCGAACCCCAGGTCGACGAAGGGGAGCCGGCGGAGCTGGCGCACGGCGTCGTCGGGAGACAGGGCGCCCGATCGGACGTCGGTGAGCAGGCGGAACAGTACGGGTTCGTCCATGATGTTCACTATCCTGCCTGGGTATGGTGGCCGACGCATCCCCCGACCCGTCGTCGGAGCCAGTGCTGCGCATCGGCTTCCTCGGGCCCGAGGGCACCTTCACCGAGGAAGCGCTCCTCGCCGAGTCCGACTACGCCTCGGCCCGGCTCACTTCTTTCGGCTCACTGGTCGAGGTGCTCGATGCGGTGAGCCAGGGGCACCAGGACCTCGGGTTCGTGCCCCTGGAGAACGCCATCGAGGGCACGGTCCGTGACATCGTCGACAGCCTGATCTTCGACGTCGACCTGCGCATCCAGCGCGAGGTGGTGCTGGACATCCACCTCCACCTGATGACGACCCCGGGCATCCCTCTCTCCGGAATCGAACGGGTGGCCTCCATTCCCATGGCCACCGCCCAGTGCCGGGGCTTCCTGAACGAGCGTCTCCCCGGTGCGGAGGTCCTTGCCACCACCTCCACCGCCGAAGCCGCCCGGCTGTTGGGCGAGCGCGACCCGGTCCTGTCCTCCCGTCCGACAGCGGCCATCGCTCCGCGGCTCGCAGCCAAGCTGTACGGACTGGACATCCTGGTCGAGGACGTGGAGGACCACCCGGACAACCAGACCCGGTTCGTGAGCCTGGCCCGGTCCGGCATCCCCGCTCCCACCGGCCATGACCGCACCAGCATCGCCTGCTTCCAGAGCGCGGACCACCCCGGCTCGCTCTACGCGATCCTCGGCCACTTCGCCGCCCGCAACATCAACTTGAGCAAGCTCGAGTCGAGGCCGACCAAGAAGGCCCTGGGTGACTACTGCTTTCTGATCGACTTCGACGGCCACGTGGCCGACGCGGTGGTGGCCGACTGCCTGCGGGATCTCCATGCCGAGCTCGCCGACGTCAAGTTTCTCGGCTCCTATCCCGCCGCCGGCGCAGCCGGGCCGGCCATCCGCCGCGAGGTCAAGCAGTCCTGGCGGGAGGCGAGCACGTGGATGGACGGGCTGATCGGCGAGATCGCCACCGACTGAGGACGCTCTCCCCCACCGCTCACTCGTTGCAGGCGACTACCCTGACAGGCGCTCGGAGGGATGGCAGAGCGGACAAATGCGCGGCTCTTGAAAAGCCGTGAGGTGCAAGCCTCCGTGGGTTCGAATCCCACTCCCTCCGCTGTTGTGGGATGGCAATGACGTGATGGATGAATTTCACTTCGCCTCCCGGTTGATCCGGGTCGAAGCGAGCGGTTCGCCGGTTTCGAGAAGCGTCTTCAGGCTGGACAGGAACACGGGCCACCCGTTCCTCACCATGGTCGCCGCAGTGCTTCCAGGTTCGAAGTCATCATGGACGACGGTCAGTTTGACCATCTCCCCAACCGGTTCGATCTCAAATGTGACTCGCGAGCGACGCTCGCTGGCGAGTTTGGCGAACAGCTCATCTCCGAGCTGAATGCGGTCGTTCAGCTCCGGCGTGAACGTGTGCCAGGTGTACGCCAGTCTCCGGTAGGGATCGGATTCGAGGACGACCTGCTCCGGATCGGTGATGATGATCCCGTTGTTGTCCCACGTCATGGGAGATCCCACCTCCCAGTCCGTTTCGAAGGTGGTCTGCCACCATCGACGGGTGAACGACGGCTCGGTCAGGGCCTGCCACAGGAGTTCGGGTGTGGTCCTGATGTACGTCGTGTAGACGAATTGCGGCTTCTCCATCGGCGCTTCCTCCAGTGCTCGCTTGAGGTCCGAGAGGGCTCGGACCCGTTGTTGGTCGTAGCGATTGATCCAGCGTTCGGCGATCTCGTTGATCGGTGCAGCGTTGAGGAAGTGGAGCTTCTCCCGGCCCTGTCGGATGGTCGTCACGAGGTTGGCCGCCTCGAGGATGGCCAGGTGTTTGCTGACGGACTGACGGGCCATGTCCAAATCCTCGGAGAGTTCCCGAAGGCTCTGTCCGTTGCGAGCGTTCAGGCTATCCAGCAGATGACGGCGACTCGGGTCTGCGAGCGCCTTGAAGACATCGACCAGGATCGGCTCCACCTCAGCCGTCAGAACTTCAAGTCCTCGGGGAAGGGAGTGCCCGTACCAGTCTCCTGGTAGCTCTTGAGGCTCAGGAGGAAGTAGGCCCACCTCGCACTGCAGTGGGCCATGAACTCGCTCGGGCTTCGCCAGTCGGCGTGCGTGAACAGCACCACCGTCTCATCGTCTGTCTGGGTGAGGTCGAAGGTGATCTTCGTCCCGACCCACTCATCAGCGCCCTCGATGCAGTTCCACCTCACGTGCCCGTCGGGATCCAGCCGAGTGACTTCCATGACGGCGGCTGG
>JADGOG010000183.1 GCA_017883065.1 Acidimicrobiales bacterium
CGTCCGTGCGCGGTTGGCGACCGGGGATGATGGCCATGCCGCCAGCCTGCGCAGTCAAGAACCACTTGCATCCTCAGCCAGTAGTGCTGAGGAAACCCGCCGATCCAAGAGACAATTGGTCTGTTAGTCGCCGCCACAGGTCGAGCTGAGTCTCTGAGGCGACCTGCACGTGGGTCCTGGAACCGCACCGGCGGTGACGGCGTTCGCGGTCACCGCTTGACCATCCAGCGCCTGGCGTGCGTGAGTCGGCGCTCCAGTTGGACTGAGGTGGCGTCGCCGATCCGCTTCAGGCCGGCGAGTCGATTCAGCTCGGCGTTCACCTGGGCATGGGTCATTCCGGTCCGGCGGGCCAGGTCCCGCACAAGCGAGGCATTGGACGCCCGGAGCCGGACCTTCTGCTCCATGAGCGTCTCCCCGTCGCCGACCGCAATCGCGGTCGACCGGCTGCCGCCGGGAAGCAGCGGAGGGGCCGGTAGCTCGAGGATCAGCGCCGGGTCGGGATCGCTGTCCTCCGGCTCGCTGTGGAGCTCGTCGTCGGGCATCACTGCGTCCGTGGCCACCGCGGAGATCACCGCGAACAGCGAGAGCTGTTCGCCTCCGACGAGGTCGGCCGAGACATCGAAGCTCCCGGGGCCGGCATCGTCGAACGCCTCGTCGGTCCGGTCGGGGCGGTCCTCGCGTCGGAGACTGTGTCGACGGTCCGCGGCGATGTCGAGTGCGGCGGAGCGCAGGCGGATGTCATCGGGGATGAAGAGATGGGCGGACTGTCGAGCGATGCCCGGCTGCCAACGGACGAAACGCCCGACCACCTGACGGAAGAAGAGTTCGGTCGTGGTCGTGGTGGCGAAGACCCCGACCCGCAGTCGGGGGATGTCGACTCCCTCGGAGACCATCCGCACCGCTACCAACCACTGGTCATCGGAGGAGGTGAAGTCGAGGATCTTCTGCGAAGCCGCGGGGTCGTCCGATGTGGCCACGACTGCCCGCGTTCGCAGGTGTCGCCGGAACACGTCGGCGATGCCGTGGGCGTGCTCCTGGTCGGTCGCCACCACGAGCCCGCCGGCCTCCGAGTGGTGCTCCCGCACGGCGCGAAGCCGCGCATGGGCCGTTCCGAGGACATCGGGAAGCCACTCGCCGTCGAGTGACAGCGCCGCCCGCAGTCGTTGGTTGGCCCGGGGGGCGTCCAGTGCGTCGTCGAACCCGGCGGCGTTGACCGACCCGTCGGGGGCGGACCACTCCATGTGCCCGTTGGTCCGTGGGAAGAAGATGGGGCGGACGACCCGGCGCTCAGCGAGGGCCGGGCCGTACCCATACTCGAAGTCCGGTAGGGCTTCGTCGAACTCGTACCGCACGAAGGGGATCGACCGGATGTCGGACCGGAAGGGGGTGCCGGACAGAGAGAGGCGTCGTCCGGCCCCCTCGAAGGCGGTCTGCAGAGCGTCGCCCCACGCCCGGTCATCGCCGGCATGGTGGATCTCGTCCAGGATCACGAATGCCCCGGCCGACCGAAGAGCGATCGCCGCGGGTGCCGAGGCGACCTGTTGGTAGGTGGTCACGATCCCGTGCATGTCCGCTGGGAACGCACCGTGCGACGGGGTCCACCCAGCCTCGAGATGCAGGTCGAGCGCCGCCGCTGCCCGGGCCCACTGGAACTTGAGGTGGGCGGTGGGCACCACGACTATCAGACGCGCGGGGGACCGGGCCAGGGACCGCCGCGCCGCGGCCAGGGCCAGCGTGGTCTTGCCCGCTCCGGGAGTTGCAACCGCCAGGAAGTCGGTCTGGGATGAGCGCTCGAGCTGGTCGAGGGCGGCCAGCTGCCACGGCCGCAGTCGGATGGACTTGGCCATTCAGCGGATGGCAGTTCTGCCGAGGAGTCCAGAGCCCTGGGAATGGGCTTCGGCGGGGGGTTGTGTGATAGCGGAGGGCATGGTCGGGAAGAGGTCCAGCGGTGGCGACCCGCAAGGCGGGGAGGTGATCGTACTGATCAGGTGCGGGTGGAGGGTGGAACCGAGCCGTGGCACGGCGCGTGGGGGACGACGATGACACTCGGGCGCAGCTCTTCGATGACCGAGGTGATCGCCGGCGCTGGAGTCGCGGCGGGCGTCCTCAGCCTGAGCAGCTGAGGGCATCGTCGGTCGGTCCTGGCCGACACACTCCGCCGCTGGGGACGAGAGCGGTGAAGTTCCTGGGTCCGCCGATGCTCGCTGCCAGTTCATGAATTGTTCCTGAACTACGGGCTCCGGGACCGGCCACGAACAGCCCAGCGACACCACCCGGGTGTGTCTGAAAGGTAGTTGAACCGGCCGGCGATCGGCGGTACCTTGCCAGGGAGGGGCTACCGGCGTGAGGGTGGTCATGGTACGGCATCGGATCACGATGGCGAGCGTTCGGCGGAACGAACCCGAGAGGCCCGGCGGGTCGTGGCGTCCAGGGGAGCGAGTCCGCAGATCCCCGGGCCGCAGGTTGTCCGGGGGCGTCGTGGTCCTCCTGATCTCAGTGGTGACTGCCGCCGGACTTTGGCCACCGGTGCCCGCGTCGGCGGCTAACTCGGCCGCTCTGAAACGCTATCCCTACGTCAGCGAGGTGGTGGGCAATTCGGCACGCGTGCAGTGGGCCACTGATCGCTCTGCGACCACCGGCTCGGTGACCTGGGGACCGGTATCCGGAGGCACGTGCACACCGTCGACAGCCGTGGCGGCCACCAAGGTGTCCATCACGGTGGGCTCCACCAGCGAGTACCAGTGGTCAGCGCTGCTCGCCTTCCCCAGCTCGGGCACGTACTGCTACCGGGTACAGCTGGCAGCTGCCGATCTGCTCGGATCCGACCCGTCACGACAGGTCAGTACGGCCGCCGCTCCCGGGTCCTCGTACTCCTTCGCAGTGGTGGGCGACTGGGGAGCCGGGACCAGCGCTGAGGCCAACGTGTTCTCCCAGATCGGCAAGAGTCCCGCCAACTTTGTCGTAACCACCGGTGACAACGTCTACAACACCGGCACCGATACCGAGTACGGCGACCTGACCCAGGGCAATGTGTACCCCTCCAGTTACCTGCCCGCCATTGGCAACCGTCCCATCTTCGCCTCGGAAGGCAACCACGGGTTCACCACCAATCTGCCGTACCTGCAAAACTTCTCCGCCCTGACTGCGGCGCAGGCTTCCGGGGGTCGCTACGCCCAAGAGTCCTACTGCTGCATCTCCACGGTCTCGGGCGCCCACAACTATCCAAGCGCCTGGTACGCCTTCAATTGGGGCTCAGCCCGCTTCTATGTGCTCGACGCCGCCTGGGCGGATTCCCAGGGGGCTTACCAGGGTGACTTCCTGGCCCATTGGAACGGATCGGTCTCCGGGTGCGGCCCCTGTGGCGCAGAGATGCAGTGGCTCAAGTCGGACCTGGCTGCCCACGCCGGGACACCGATCAAGTTCGCCTTCTTCCACTACCCGCTGCACTCCGACAACGGGGCCCAGAGCTCCGACACCTACCTCGACGGTCCGAACAGCCTCGAGGGCGTGCTGGCCAACAACAACGTGGACATCGCCTTCAACGGCCATGCCCACGGCTACGAGCGCAACCTCCCCCAGATCGCGGGAAAGCCGTTGGTGAGCTACGTGACCGGCAGCGGTGGCGATGCCCTCGGCGGCATCAGCCAGTGCAGCGCCTTCGACGCCTACGCCATCGGGTCCAGCTCGTCGTGCCACGCCCCCAAGCCGGCCTCGTCGGCCAACGTCTACGGATTCCTACTGGTCACGGTGAGCGGCAACAAGGTCACAGTGACGCCGACCGACTCCACCGGGCGCACCTTCGACCAGCAGACCTACACGTACTCCGGATCGACTCCGACCAACGACTTCTCCGTCTCGGCCTCGCCGACCTCGGCCAGCGTGGTGGCCGGCTCCGCCACCACGACCACCATCAACACTGCGGTGACCAGCGGTTCGGCCCAGTCGGTGGCCCTCAGCGCCAGTGGACTGCCGACCGGCGCCGTGGCCACATTCACACCGAGCAGTGTGACAGCGGGGTCAAGCTCGTCGCTGTCCATCACCACGGCCTCCGGCACCACCCCGGGGCCCTACTCGGTCACCGTGACCGGCACCGGAACGT
>JADGOG010000184.1 GCA_017883065.1 Acidimicrobiales bacterium
CAGGTGCAGTGCCAGTCCGACCGCGCCCTCGCTCACGAAGAAGGTGTGGTTGACCTTGGACAGGCAGACCAGGAACCGGGGAGGCTCGATGCTGCATTGGGTGAAGAAGCCGGCCAGGCAGCCGCCGATGCTTCCGTCGGCGCCGGCGACGGTGACCACCGCCAGGGGGTAGTCGATCGCCGCCGAGAACGCTTCCATGGAGCGAGCGACCTCGGTCGATTCCTGCTCCGATGACCCGGTGATGTTCGGCACCTCCTGCGTCCGAGCGTCGGCTTCTGTTCCCAGGGAGAGTACTCAGCGCCAGCCGCACCGGACGGCTCAGGCCAGTCGGAACTGGCAGAGCGGGTCGTCGACGGGAAGGGGCCCCCCGACCGTGGCCGATACCTCGAGGTACTCGAGCGTGGCGATCCCCCGGTTCACCGAGGCGAACGCGGTGTCGGCCGCGTCCCGGCCGGTCCCGATCCGCACCAAGGACTGGCGGGGCGCGAGGTCAGTGGCGTCGTGAGCGATCCACTGCCCTTCCTCCAGGGTTTCGAAGACGGCATGGAAGTCCATCGGGAAGAGCCCCGGCGCGTACACCGAGACGAATCGGGCGGGGATCCCGAGGGCCCGGCACAGGGCAACCCCGAGGTGGGCGAAGTCACGGCAGGTGCCCATCCCGGTGAGGAGTGTGTCCTCGGCCGAGTCGTGCACTGAGCTCGATCCGGCCACGTAGCCGATGCGTTCGCGGATCCACGCGGTGATGGCCGCGACCCGGGAGCGGACGGTCGTGTCCACGCCGAACTCCGCCACCGCGAACCCCACCAGATGGTCCGAGGGGCAGTAGCGGCTCGGGCGAAGATAGACCAGGCGGGTGTAGGCGGAGGAGGACTCCGACCGGTGGTCGGACCCTTCCGGCGGTGACGGGGGCGCCGGAGCGGCCTCGATCTCGGCCCGGTAGCGCACCGACAGGCGACCGGCATCCGCCGCGAACACGTGGACCCGAGCGGCGTGGGGCCCGCTCAGTTCGACCACCGGAGCCACCGGTTCGGTGTCGAGCTGGACGTCGAACCGCTCGGCGAGCACCCGACCCGACAGTGCCGATGCCATCAGCTGCAGCACCACTTCGGAGGGATCGATCACGGCGAAGACGAGTTCGCAGGAGATCACCCGCACGGCATCGGGCGAGACCGGCGCCTCGTCCGTCGCTGCCGTGACATTCTCGCTCATCTCGTACTGTCCCACACGGACGCCGTACCCGGAAACCAGGCGGCCCACCTGTGGAGGCCCATCGTCACAGACGCGAGTAGGTCACGGCTTCCTCATCGAACCGACGGGCGGCATCCGGAGTGACCGATGGTCGGGTCAGTCCGACGGCGGCCAGCACGTCGTCCGTTCCGATCACCGGTGAGCCGTCGGTGAGGGCCCGGTCGAAGGCCAGCTGGGCGCTGCGCTGGGCCACCAACGCGAAGTCGGCCGGGGTGAACCCGAAGGTCCGACGGGCCACCTCGCCGGGATCGCCGTCGGGGAGGAACTCTGCCGCCAGTTCGGCCCGCTCGGCCTCGTCGGGCGCCCCCACCGGAATGACCAGGTCGAACCGGCCCGGTCGCAGTAGCGCCGGATCGATGGCGGCGATGGAGTTGGTGGCCATCACCATCAACCGGTGCGGTCGTGACTTGAACACCGGGATGGCCTTCAACAGCTCGTTGACCAATGGCTGGCTGTCGGGACGCTCCGACCGGTCCGAGGCGATCTCGTCGGCCTCGTCGATGAAGCAGACCAGCCGGTCCACCCGGCCCAATTCGGCCAGGGTGTCCCGCAACGCCCGCGCCCCGTCGACCCCTGGCCCGAGGAGGGACGGGTGGAGCTCGACGAATGCCCACGAGAGCCGGGACGCGATGGCCCGGGCGAAGGAGGTCTTGCCCGTTCCCGGCGGTCCGAACAGGAGCACTGCGGCCGGGGGCACCAGGCCCAATTGGTCGGCGAGCTCGGTGTGGGCAAGCGGTGCCACCACGCGACGGTCCAGGATACCCTTGGCCGCAGAGAATCCTTTCATCGACTCCCACAGTCCACCGGCGGGCACATGGCCCCCGAACCGTTCGACCACTTCGAGCTCCTCGGGAACCATCGACGCGTCCCGTACGTAGAGATGCAGACCGTCGAGATGGGTGAATCCCTGGTTGGAGAAGGCCAGCTCGCCGACCTGACCCGGACTGACCAGGGCGAGCAGCCGTCGGGCCCCGCGATGGATGATCTCCTGGTCGAGCTGGCGGAGCAGCGCGGAGCCGATACCCAGTTTGCGCCAGTCGGGATGGAGGGCAAGAGCCATCAGGTGGGCGTCCGATCCACCGACCCGGGCCACCACCGCACCGACCAGGGCTCCGGAGGCGACAGCCACCACCGCGGGCTGCTGCTCATGGAGCGCCTCGACCACGTCGCTCCGGCTGTACGCCGCGCCGGTGGCCGCACCCGACATGTCGATGAGCCGGACGATCTCTTCGAAGGGGATGGCCGGGTCCCGATAGTCGAGAGTAAGGGCACGCCACTGGTTCTTCATGATCCACCACCTTCCACCGGGACACCGATGGTATCCCCTGATCCGAAGGATCGACGGTCCGGGCCGATCCGATCGCAGCGGTTGACCCGGCGCCATCGACGGCCCACACTGATCGGGGCCCAAGGGGGGCGGCAGCAGCTGAGGGGCAAGGAGCCGAGGACATGGGACAGTGGGCCAGGGCCGAGATCGAGGCCGAATTCGCCAAGTACCAGCGCACGGCCGCAGAGGCAGGGGCGAGTGGAGACTGGAGGGCGTGGGCCGACCAGTTCACCGAGGATGCCACCTATGTGGAGCACCACTACGGGGCCTTCGACGGTCGCGAGGCGATCTTCGACTGGATCAGCGGCTGCATGTCGGAGTACCCGGGACGGGACATGCCCGAGTTCCCCATCGAGTGGTACGTCATCGACGAGGAGCGTGGCTGGGTGGTCTGCCAGGTCTGGAACCGGATGAAGGATCCGGGTGACGGCAGTGTCCACCAGGAGTACAACTTCACACTGCTCAAGTACGCGGGTGAGGGCCAATGGTCCTACGAGGAGGACATCTACAATCCCATGCGCTTCGGGACCATGGTCGGAGAGTGGGAGGCCGCCCGCAAGGCGGTCGGGTCCGGCTGAGGCCGGGCCGGTGTCCCGGCCGCTACGGTGCTGAGATGGAGCAACGACGCCTGGGGCGGACCGGCCATCGGTCGTCGCTGGCCATTCTCGGAGGGGCGGCGTTCTGGGACTCCGATCCTGAGACCACCGAGCGGGCATTCGAGCTGGCCCTGGCCGCGGGTGTCAATCACCTGGACGTGGCCCCGCAGTACGGACGGGCCCAGGAGCTGCTCGGCCCGTTGATCCCCCCGGTGCGGGACCGGCTGTTCGTGGCCTGTAAGACACTCCGCCACCACCCCGACGGGGTACGTGCGCAACTGGAGGAGTCCCTCCGGCTCCTCCACTGTGACCACGTCGATCTCTACCAGCTCCACGCCGTGACCGATCTCGACGAGCTGGAGGCCCGCGCCGGTGCGATCGACGCCATCGTGACCGCGCGCGACGAGGGCCTGTGCCGGTGGGTGGGCATCACCGGCCACGAGCTCGGCGCTCCGGCGGCCCACCTCGAGGCGCTCCGCCGCTACGACCTGGACACGGTGATGTTCCCGGTCAACCCGCAGCTGTGGTCCGATCCGTCCTACCGGACCGATGCCGAGGCGCTGGTCGGCCACGCCTCCGAGCACGACGTCGGGGTGATGGCCATCAAGGCCGCCGCGGCCCGACCGTGGGGCGATCGGGCCCACACCGCGTCCACATGGTACGAGCCGTACGCCACCCGTGACGAGGTCACCCGGGGGGTGCGTTTCGCCCTGTCCATCCCCGGGGTGACGGCCATCTGCACTCCCGGGGACACCGCTGTGCTTCCCTTGGCCCTCGCCGCGGCCGAGGAGTACGTCCCGATGAGCGAGGCCGAACGGGACGCGGCCGTGGCCGCGGTGTCCGACGAGCCGAGCATCTTCCCGATGCCGGTGTGACCGGTGTGACCGGGGCTCCCGGGGC
>JADGOG010000020.1 GCA_017883065.1 Acidimicrobiales bacterium
CCCCGGCCATCGGCGCCCTGGTCGGCATGGGGGGCGTGACCCTCTGGAAGCGACGCCAGGAGATCTTCCCCCGGCTGGCGCTCGTCGCCGCCGTCCTGGCCACCGTCGCCTGGGCCTTCGTCATGCTCGGCTGGAGCCCGGACTGGTACCCGGCCCTCCGTTGGGTCATCCTTGCCGCAGGCGTGGTGGCCGCCCTCGGGATCGCCGTTTCGCCCCGGGCCCGCGGCGTGCTGGCCGCCGGTGTCGCCAGCTTGGGCATTGCCTCGATCATCGCCGCTCCGGCCGCGTACTCGCTCGACACGGCAGGCACGCCCCACAACGGGGCCATCCCCTCGGCCGGTCCGGCCGTCCGGGGAGGCGGCGGGTTCCCCGGAGGGTTCGGCGGCGGTGGCCGTGGTGGCTTCGGCAACGCGACCCGCAACGGCATCACCCTTCCACCCGGGTTCACTCTGCCCAACGGCGCCAAACTCCCCAACGGGGTGAGGATCCCACCCGGCTTCTTCAAGGGTGGCGGCCCAGGGGGCGCGGCGGGCGGACCGGGTGGTGGTCGGATCCCCGGTGGGTTCGGCGGAGGTGCGGGCGGTGGCCTGCTCGATGGATCCACACCCACCAAGGCGCTCACCTCGCTCCTGGCCACGGATGCGTCCAAGTACACCTGGGCGGCGGCCACCACCGGCGCCAACTCGGCGGCCGGCTACCAGTTGGCCACCGGTGACGCAGTGATGGCCATCGGTGGATTCAACGGGACCGATCCCGCCCCCTCCCTGGCCCAGTTCCAGAAGTACGTCGCCGAGGGCAGGATCCACTACTTCATCAGCGGTGGCGGCGGCTTCGGCGGGTTCGGTGGTGGGCAGGGCTCCAAGGGAACGTCGGATGCCACGCGGATCTCCACCTGGGTGTCCTCGCACTTCACAGCCAAGACTGTCAGTGGCGTAACGGTCTACGACCTGACGACGCCCAACGGCTGACCTGCCCGGCGGAACGCCTGACCTTCCCGGTGGGCAGCGTCGGCCGACCCGGCTGACGCCCGTTGCGCCCCCGCGCCGCGGTTGGCTCCCCTGGGCCATGATGGGAAGAGGCAGTCCCTCTGACTGCTCACCACGACATCGAGGAGGCCGCCATGGCCATCAATGTGACGCCGATCCCCGGCTTGGACCCGGGCATCAACGACATCCGCCACCGCACGGCCGAGTTCATCAACGCAGAGATCCTCCCCAACGAGGAGATCCTCTGGCGTTCCCAGCAGGTGGCCGGCCTGAGCGAGGACGATCGGGAGACCGGTCGGATGCGGAGCATCGAGACGCGCGAGAAGATCAAGGCCAAGGTCAACGAGGCCGGCCTGTGGGCCCCCCATCTCCCCAAGGAGTACGGCGGCATGGGGCTCGACTTCCTCGAGCTGGCCTACATGTACGAGATCCTGGCCTACGCCGTGGGGGCAGCCACACTGTTCGGCATCGCTGCCCCCAACTCAGGCAACGCCAGCGTCCTGGTCAAGTACGGAACCGAGGAGCAGAAGCGAAAGTGGCTGCTCCCCCTGATCGACGGGACGATGGAGTCGGGCTTCTCCATGACCGAGCCGGACCATGCCGGGTCCGATCCCCGCTCGATCGCCACCGAGGCGGTCCGTGACGGCGACCACTGGGTGATCAACGGTCACAAGTGGTTCACCTCGAACGGGATCGACGCCAACTTCTTCATCGTGATGTGCCGGGCCAACGACCCGACCGGCGAGCTGGGTGCGCCCGGGCGGATGACCCAGATCATCGTGCCCACCGACACCAAGGGCGTGAACATCGTGCGGGGAATCGGCATCTTCGGTCACTCCACCTCCGACCACTGCGAGATCAAGTACGAGGACGTCCGGGTCCCGGTAGAGAACACCCTCGGACAGGTCGGCGAGGGTCACCAGGCCGCCCAGGACCGTCTCGGGGCCGGGCGGGTCTACCACTGCATGAACTCGGTCGGCCAGATGTGGCGCGCCTTCGACCTGATGGTGGAGCGGGCCCTCAGCCGCGAGGTGCACGGCGGGCTGTTGAAGGACAAGCAGTTCATCCAGGGGTTCATCGCCGAGAGCTACATGGACGTGCAGTCCGCCCGGCTGATGACCATCAACGCCGCCGAGAAGGTGGCCAACGGCGACCCGGACGTCCGCACCGCCATCTCGGCCATCAAGGTCTTCGTGCCCGCCGCCTACCACCGGGTGGTGGACCGGGCCATCCAGGTGTGGGGTGGAGCAGGTGTCAGCAACGACCTCCCCCTGAGCCAGATGTACCTGACCGCCCGCGTGCTCCGCCTGGCCGACGGCCCCGACGAGGTGCACAAGATCCTCATGGCCAAGAACATCCTCCACCGTTACGAGTCCGGCGACAGCTGGAATTTCGGGAACTGACCCGCTGACTGCTCTGGCTTACCGCGCTGGCTTACCGCGCGGTCAGTTGGAAATGAATTGACTCCCCGGCCCCGACCCTTCACGGTGTGACCACAGAGGCCGCGCACAGATGCCGCGGCCGATCATCGGGGGAGGATCATCCGTGGAAGAGCAGCACCAACCGTCGCGTCGCGGGGTGTCCCGCCGTTCGTTCCTTCAGGCCGCGGCAGGGACAGCGGCCGTCGGGGCCTCGGGGGTGCTGGGATGGAGCCCGGTCTTCCGGGTGCCCGTCGCCGGAGCGGCCACCATCCCCGCTCCTCCCGGGTTCCCCTCGTCGATCAGCCTCTATCAGCAGGCGTACCAGAACTGGTCGGGCGAGATCGCCATCCAGAGCGTATGGACGGCGGCACCGGCCACGTCGGCCGACGTGGTGACCATCGCCAACTGGGCCCATGCCAACGGATGGCGGGTCAGGCCCAAGGGGAAGGGCCACGGCTGGTCGCCCTTCATCCTGCCCGAGGGCAGCTCGAGCGCCGACTATCTGCTGGTCGACACCACCCAACATCTCACCGGGATCTCGATCAACAAGTCCGGCTCCCCGGCCACCGTCACCGCCCAGACCGGCGTGACCATGGACACCCTCCTGTCCAGCCTGGGAGCAGTCGGCCTCGGGCTCACCGCCAACCCCGCCCCGGGCGACCTCACCCTCGGAGGGGTGCTGGCCATCGGTGGGCACGGCACGGCCATCAAGGGGAGCGGCGAGACGGCGCTCTCCGGCAAGACCTACGGCTCGGTGAGCAACAACGTCCTCTCCCTCACCGCCGTGGTCTGGAATCCCACCACCAGCCAGTATGCGCTGCGGACCTTCAACCGCAGCGACCCCGCCATCAAGCCCCTGCTGGTGCACGCCGGGAGGGCGTTCATCACCGACGTCACCCTGCAGGTGGGCACCGATGTGAAGCTCCAGTGCCTCAGCTACTGGACCATCCCCCAGACCACGCTGTTCGCGGCACCCTCGTCCGCCGGCTCCCAGTCGTTCCAGAGCCTGGTGCTCTCATCGGGCCGGGTCGAGGTCATCTCGTTCCCCTTCACCACCTTGCCCTGGCTGAAGGTGTGGAGCATCCAGAAGAGCCAACCCTGGTTCTCCAATGCCGTATCGGGGCCGTACAACTACGCCTTTGCCGACTCGGTCTCGACTGCGGAATCCCAGTTCATCGCCAGCGTGCTCAAGGGGGTCGTCTCGGGCACGCCCACCTTCGAGAACACCGAGATGGCCGCGGTAGGCACCGGCCTCATCTTCGAGGGCACCTCGAACATCTGGGGGCCGTCGCGGTACTCCACGCTGTACGTGAAGCCCACCACCCTGCAGGTCACCGCGAACGGGTACGCCATCTTGACCAACACCAACAACATCCAGCGGGTGGTCAACGACTTCTATACGTACTACACCAACCTGGTCAACCAGTACGCGGCGAACGGCCAGTACCCGATGAACGGCCCGACCGAGTTCCGCGTCACCGGCCTCGACCAGGTCAGCGACGTGGCCATGTCCGGGGCCCAGCAGCCACAGCTCAGTGCGCTCCGTCCCCGGCCCGACCAACCGAGTTGGAACTGCGCGGTGTGGATCGACGCGCTGACCATTCCCGGCACGCCGCACGCCAACGAGTTCTACACCCAGCTCGAGGCGTGGATGCTCTCCAACTACACCGGTTCCTACGCCGCCGTCCGCTTCGAGTGGTCCAAGGGGTGGGCGTACACCAACAGCGGAGGATGGTCCAACACGGCCATGTTCGGCTCGACCGTACCTGCCATGTACACGACCGGGCAGGCGTCCGGTGACGGGTGGTCGGCCGCCCTGGCCACCCTCGACTCCTACGATCCCAGCCGGATCTTCTGCAGCCCGATCCACGACCAGCTGATGCCCTGACCGGAGGCGGGCACGTCGGTCCGGGCCCGGGCGCAGGTCAGTGGCGCCCACCGGGACCGGCCGGGTCGGGAACCCGGTCGGGAGCGCCCGCGCCGGTCGCCGCCGACCGGGCCCGGTGGACCAACCGCTGGATCATCCGGTGGTGGAGATAGTCCACGATCACGTCCCAGCGTGAGAGAAACGCCGCGCTGTGCTCGGCGGTGCGACGGGCGTAGGTCGCCATCACCTCGGCCGGCACGTTGGCGGACTCGTCGCCCCGTCCGGACAGGGCCACGAGCAGGTCGGATTCGAGGGCGCGGACATGGCGCACGTAGATGGGCAGCACCAAGGGCAGGATCGACCGGGGGGTGCCGATCTCGATGAGCTGGGAGATGGCCTGCAGCACGCTGACCTCGCCGCCGTCGTACTCGGCCACACCCCGATCGGCGGGAGTGGCCAGGAAGCCCATCGACTCCAGCTGCTCGACCAGCGCAGCGTCGACGCCGGTCTCCTCCACCAGCTGTGCGCGGTTTCGGGGCCGGCCGTCGGTGCCGAAGAGCCGGTCGAGCTTCACGAACTGGCCTTCGTCGAGCATCCTCTTGATGGCGGTCAGCGTGAAGTTGGCCGCCTTCAACTGCTGGATGCGGAGCAGCCGATCGAGGTGGGAGGCTCCGTAGGTCATCGACTTCCCCACCCGGCGCCCGGGGGGCAACAGGCCGTCGCGCTGGTACAGGCGGACGGTCCCCACCGGGACTCCGGCACGACGGGCAAGCTCGTCGATCCGCCACATAGAGGCCCCCCCGACACCGGTCATCGGCAGGGAGCCTAGGGGAACCGTGCGCCCACGGTCGTCGGATCCGACGTGGGGCAATTGGGGTCACCCTCGGCACCGTGGCCACCCGGGCAGGGTCTCCGAATTCGTGCCAGGCTGGGTGTGATCAGCGGGGCGGCGCACCGCCCACTCCCCCGATCGGAGTCATCCGTTGCCGGGTGAGGACATGTCGCACAGAACGGAGCACGCCATGCCCACCGTGACCGCGTACGAGCCCGGAACCCCTTCGTGGGTCGACCTGGCCAGTCCCGACCTCCCCGCATCCGTCGCCTTCTACACCGCTCTGTTCGGTTGGGCAGCCAACGACCAGGGCGAGGAAGCCGGCCACTACACCCTGTTCGAGATGGGCGGCGTTCCGGTGGCCGGCACCGGCCCGATCATGATGGAGGGGCAGCCTCCGGCGTGGACGAGCTATGTGTCCGTGGAGAGTGCCGACAAGACGGTGGAGATGGTCAGGCAGGCAGGCGGGACGGTCTTCCTCGAGCCGATGGATGTACTCGACGTCGGGCGCATGGCTGTCTTCGCCGACCCGACCGGCGCGGCGCTGGCGGTGTGGGAGCCCCGAGCCCACATCGGGGCCGGTCTGGTCAACGAACCCGGAGCGCTGTGCTGGAACGAGCTGGCAACCCGTGACCCAGCGGCGGCCAAGGCGTTCTACGCCAGTGTCTTCGGATGGAAGGGCGAGACCGCTCAGATGGGTCCCAGCGAGTACACCGAGTGGAAGCTCGGCGACGCGACCATCGGTGGGATGATGCCGATGCCGGACCTGGTTCCCGCCGAGGTCCCCTCCTACTGGATGGTCTACTTCGCCACCGCCGACTGCGACGCCACGGTCAGCTCGGCCACCGCCCTCGGTGCCACGGTGACCGTTCCGGCCACGGATATCCCCCCGGGCCGGTTCGCCGTGCTGGGCGATCCGACCGGAGCAATGTTCGCCGTCATCGCCTTCGCCGGCTGAGGATCCCGCCTCTCCCGTCCTGTCCCGCCCATCGGTCTCTCCGGCCCATCCGGCCTATCCGGCCTATCCGGCGAAACTGCCGGTCACGAAGCGGGTGATCAGGAAGTAGCCGGTGGGGATGAAGCAGGCCAACACCACCCGCTCCCGCCACGGGTGCCCGTCCACCCATCGGGCGCCGCCGATGAAGACCGGGAACAGCGCGATCACCTCACGGGTGTCGTTGTAGAGCATGTTCTGGAAGGCGAATGTGGCCAGGCCGAGGGCCAACAGGATTCCGTACGACCGTCGGATCCGCACCCAGGTGTACGCGGTGACCACAGTCAGCCCGACCAGGCTCACCGTGTCGAGCAGTTCCATGATGCTCGCGGTGTGGGTGTCGAGGAAGCGGAGATGGACCAGGTCGCCCGAGGTGTGCGCGATCAGCGTCCAGGGCCAGGCCACGTGCCGGTGCCAGGCCGACTGGGCGTGCACGAAGGCCAGAGCGTCGCCGTACCGGTGGGAACAGACCACCATCCAGATCGCAGCCACCACCAAGGTCGGCACGACCACCGCCGTCGCCGCCAGTGCTGATCGGCGTTGCCACCTTTCCGGCTCGCCCCGGCTCTGTCCCTCCGGCTCGCCCCGGCTCTGTCCCTCCGGCTCGCCCCGGCTCTGTCCCTCCGGCTCGCCCCGGCTCGACCGGGCCTGCCACACCTCGGCGACGAGGGCCACCACCACGATGGCCAGGTAGTACTTGGTCATGAACGCACCCGCCGCGCACAGCCCGGCAAGGACCCAGTGTCGATGTCGGGCCGCGATGAACGCCCACACGGCAAGGGCCAGGGCCAACGAGTCCGGGTAGTCGGTCAGGAGGAAGAAGGCGGTGGGGAAGGCCACCAGGAGCGTGACCGCAACACCGGCGCGGCTGCGTTCCGCATCCAACTCGGTCAGGTGCACCAGGCCGGCGAGGGCGGCCACCATGGCCAGTGCGCTGATCAGCTGGCCGACCACCGCACTCCCGATCCCCGTCACCGAATGCACCAGCCAGATGGCTGCCGGGTAGACCGGCCCGAAGGCGACGAACCGGGGCAAGCTCCCTGACGGGAGCCCGGCAGCGTGCGCCGTCGGATACCCGTGTTGGGCGATGGCCAGGTAGTACCCGGCATCCCAGTGGTTGAGGACGTCGATCAGCACATGCGGATCTCGGGCCACGACGTGGGGGAACGAGGCTCCGTAGACGGCGTTGAGGGCAATGAACTCGGTGATCACCCGCAACACGACAGTGGCCACCACGGCGATGAGCAACGGCCTCTCCGCCACGGCACGCAACCGGGAGATCCGCTCGGTCCCGGTTGCTCGCCGTTGATCGGCAACGGCCTCCACCACGACCGCGGACACTACCCCATGGCCGCCGGCGCACACCGGACCGCCGGATGCTGAGGGCAGAGCCTCCGCTACTCTGCCCTGCGTGGAACCTTCACTGATCAAGCAACAGCGGAACCTGGTCACCGAGCTGCCCGGGCCCCGGTCCCGTGTCCTCGCCGAGCGTCGCGCCGCCGCGGTCGCCCCCGGGGTGAGCTCGGTCCTGCCCCTCTACGTCGAGGAGGCATCGGGAGCGGTCCTGGTCGACGTGGACGGCAATTCGCTGATCGACCTCGGCGCCGGCATCGCCGTGGTCAGCGTGGGTCACGCCGCCCCCGCTGTCGTCGATGCGGTTCGGGCCCAGATCGGCCGGTTCTCGCACACGTGTTTCATGGTCAATCCCTACGAGGCCTACGTCGAAGTGTGCGAATCACTCAATGCACGCACTCCCGGCGAACACCTCAAGCGCTCCGTGCTGTTCAACTCGGGGGCCGAGGCGGTCGAGAACGCCGTGAAGATCGCCAGACACGTCACCGGGCGCCAGGCGGTGGTGGTCTTCGACCACGCCTATCACGGCCGCACCAACCTGACCATGGCCCTCACCGCCAAGAACATGCCCTACCGCCACGGCTTCGGCCCGTTCGCACCCGAGGTGTACCGGGTGCCCATGTCGTACCCGTTCCGAGACCCCGAGGGCATGACCGGCCAACAGGCGGCCGACCGGGCCATCGAGCAGATCGAGCGGCTGGTCGGGGCGGACAATGTCGCGTGCGTCCTGATCGAGCCCATCCAGGGCGAGGGCGGTTTCGTCGTGCCTGCGCCCGGTTTCCTGCCGGCCATCGCCACGTGGTGCCAGGAGCGCTCGGTGCTGTTGGTGGCCGACGAGATCCAGACCGGGTTCTGCCGGACCGGGGACTGGTTCGCCTGTGACGCCGAAGGGGTGGTCCCCGACCTGATCACCACGGCCAAGGCCCTGGCCGGCGGCATGCCGCTGGCCGCGGTGACCGGCCGCGCCGAGGTGATGGACGGGGTCCACGCCGGTGGCCTCGGTGGCACCTACGGGGGCAATCCGGTCGCCTGTGCCGCCGCCCTCGCCTCCATCGACATCATGGAGCGCGAGGAACTGGCCGACGCCGCCCAGCGGATCGGCGAGGCCATCCGCACCACCCTCGAGCCGCTGCGTACGACGCACCCGGGCATCGGTGACATCAGAGGCCGGGGGGCGATGATGGCCATCGAGCTGGTGGTGCCCGGAACGACCGAGCCCGACGCCGATGCCGCCCGCCGGATCGCCCAGGCCTGCCACCAGGCCGGCGTGGTGGTGCTCACCTGCGGCAGCTACGGGAATGTCATTCGGCTGCTGCCCCCGCTGGTCATCGAAGACGAACTACTGGCCGACGGGCTGGACGTGCTGTCCGGAGCCATCACCGAGGTGCTCAGCCCCGCATCCTGACTGGAAGGCTCGGGGGGGGCGCCGGCTTGCCGTCGGTTCCACTCAGCAGGGCGGCCGAGTGTCTGCCGGGGGCCTGTCAGCGACGAGGACGAGGCAGGGCCGCCTCGGCGGAGGCCAGGCCGGCATCGAGCAACCTGATCTCGTGACCGGCATCGCGGGTGAGATCGGCCACCCGCTGGGCGGTGGCATCACCTGCCGAAGCCACCGCTGCCTGTTGAAGATCGCGCGCCGCCCGGACGACCTCCACGGCCTGGCCGGCGACCTGAGGCGGAACGGCCCCGGCCGGGTCGACCCGAAGTACCCGGTCGAGTCCGATGGCCGCGTCCCGCAGGCGCCGACAGAGTGAGGGGAGCTCGGCGGTGGGCGCACCGACCCCGTCGGCGGCCCGAACGGCGGCATCGGCCTGATCGACGGCGCGCCACATCTCCTTGCGCACCTTGCGGGCCGTCCACCGGGTGGAGTCCTCCGAGGTCATCGGGCCCTTCGGCCGGGAGTACCCGCCCGAGGTGGCGTCCCAGAGCGCCATCGCTCCGACCACCGCACCGTGGGAGTGGAACGCCCGCCACTTGCGGCGTCCGTACCGCCAGAGCAGGTAGGCGCCGGTTGCCATCGACACCATGGCCAGGGCCACGAACACCAACGTGCCGGCCAGAATGGGTTCCCACAGTGAGGCCATCACGACTCCAGTGTAGGCCCGGGCTCGGTCCGCCGGGCATCCGCCCCTGGCTGCAGGTCGGGTCGCACCGGGACCGCTCGGGTCGCCCGATCCACGCCCTGATCAGCTGCCGGGCTGGAGGAGAGTGTCCGCCATCCGGTCGAGGTCCTCGGAGGCCACGCCGGCGTCTGTCGCCCACCTCCGGGCCCCGCCGAATCGGGAGTGCAGCCGGGTGAGGAACTGCGCCATGGTGTCCGCCTCCACGCTGAACCGCGAGGCCGGCACAGAGGCCATCCTCTCGACGAAGGCCGGGTCGGTCCGGTAGCGCTCGAGGATCAGGGGCATCCTCTCTGCGGTGAGCACGTAGTCGGCCACGATGATGCCCGGCTCCACCCCGAGGATGTCGAGCACCAGTGCCGCCAGCACGCCGGTACGGTCTTTGCCTGCGGCACAGTGGAACACCGCCGGCAGGTTCTCTCGCCGGGCCAGCACGACCAGGGCGTCGACCAGAGCCTGCCGTCCTGTGTCGAGGTACCAGAGGTAGCGCTCGCTCAGCACGTCGCCCACGGGAGCCGGAGCGCCCATGGCCTCGCCTGCTCCTTCACGGACCACCGACAGATGGTGGTACTCGATGGACCGATCGGACAGCGGGCCACGACCGGTGCGCTCGAGCTCGTGGTCGGTGCGCAGGTCGATGACGGTGGTCACCCCCAGAGACTCGATCAGGGCGACGTCCGACCCGGTCAGTTGGTGGAGGGTGTCGCTGCGGAAGAGCATGCCCCACCGGGTGATCCGTCCGTCGCCGCTGAGGTAGCCGCCGAGGTCGCGGAAGTTGACCGCTCCGGTCAGAGGTACGAGGCGGGGTCGTGGTTCCACACCCCGATCATGGCCGAGGTGGGAGCCGGAGGCGGGCAGGGTGCCACCGCCGGGAGCCGTGCTCACCGATCGACGATGGCGCGTCTGCGGTTCGACGGACGGCGATGGCCGCCTGCGCCCCGTCGGAGCGCTCAAGGGAACAGGTCAACGTGCCGATCTACCGACCAGGGCGATCGATCGGCGAGACTAAGGTCTCTTGCCACTGGAGAGGACCAGCTGCGGCCCTGAGTGGATCCGGCCCCCGATCCTCCCGACTTCCGAGCCTAAGGAGACCCCCCGCAGATGAAGGCGCTTGCCTCCTGGTGTGTCCGTCATCGAGTGATCGTCGTGCTCCTGTGGTTGGCGGCCCTGATCGGCATGAGCCTCCTCTCCCAGTCGGTGGGAACTGCCTATTCGAACAGCTTCTCGCTCCCCAACACCGAGTCGACCAAGGCCCTGGCACTGCTTGAGGCCTCTGCTCCCAGCGTCGCCGGTGACCGCGAGCAGATCGTCTTCCACACGACCAACGGGGCCAAGATCACCGATCCCCAGGTGCAGGCGACCGTCACCGCCATGCTCGACAAGATCAAGACGGTCCCCCATGTCAGCACCGTGGCCAGTCCCTACGGTCCGGGCGGAGCCGTACAGATCAGCAAGGACGGCCGGACCGGGTTCGCCACGGTCACCTTCAACCGGCAGTCCCAGTTCCTCTCGACCGATCTGGCCAAGCACTTCGTGGCCACGGCCCAGACGGCGACCGGTCCGAACCTGCAGGTGGCGGTGGCCGGGCAGGTGGCCGAGAACGCCGACCGCCAGGCGTTCGGCGGCACCCTGCTCGGCGTGATCCTGGCCGCCATCGTGCTCTACCTGGTCTTCCGTTCCGGGTTCGCCACCGTCCTGCCGTTGGCCTCGGCGCTCGCCTCGCTGGGGACAGCCATCGGTCTGATCGGACTGCTGAGTCATGTGCTCAAGATGCCCCAGTTCTCCGTCGAGCTGGTGCTCCTGATCGGGCTCGGTGTCGGGGTGGACTACGCCCTGTTCATCGTGACCAGGCACAGACAGGGGCTCGTGGCGGGCGAGGACGTGCCCACGTCGATCGCCAATGCGGTGAATACCTCGGGCCGGGCGGTCCTCTTCGCCGGGATCATCGTGGTCATCGCCCTACTCGGCATGTTCGCCCTCGGCGTCTCGTTCCTCTACGGCCTGTCCATCGCCGCGGCCATCGGCGTCGCCTTCACCATGATCGCCGCGTTGACCCTGTTGCCGGCCCTGCTCGGGTTCATCGGACCCCGGGTGATGAGCAAGAGCCAACGACGAGAGCTCGCCGATACGGGGCCGCGCATCATCGGGAGCGGGACCAAGGGCTTCTGGCCCAGGTGGGCGGCCTTCATCCAGAGGCGGCCGATCCTCCCGGCGGTGATGGCGTTGATCGTCGTCGTCCTGGTGGCGCTCCCCTTCTTCTCGTTGCGACTCGGCTCGTCCGACCAGGGGAACGACCCGGTGGGCACGACGACCCGCGAGGCCTACGACCTGCTGGCCAAAGGATTCGGCCCCGGCTTCAACGGGCCCTTGCTCCTGGTGGCGCAGAACGACGGCCCGGCCGCACTGACCCAGCTGTCCGCACTGGCCGACAAGGTCCGCCAGCAGCCGGACGTCAAGAGCGTCACCGCCCCGGAGCCGCTCCCCATCAAGGACGGCAGGACGGTGACCCTGATCACCGTGTACCCCACCTCGTCGCCGCAGGCCTCCGCCACCACCGACCTCATCGACCACCTCCGGGACACGACCATCCCCGCCGCCGTGGCCAAGAGCGGGACGGAGGTATACGTGGGTGGCAACACCGCCATCTTCGTCGACTTCGCCCGGGTGCTCACCTCCAAGCTGCCGCTCTTCATCGGGCTGGTGGTGCTGCTCTCGTTCCTCTTGCTGGCCATGGTCTTCCGAAGCATCGTGATCCCGCTCACCGCCGCGGCCATGAACCTCCTCTCCATCGGCGCCGCCTTCGGCATCCTGGTGGCGGTGTTCCAGTGGGGCTGGCTGGCATCGGTGTTCCAGGTGGGCCAGTCGGGTCCGGTCGAGGCGTTCCTGCCGGTGATGCTCTTCGCCATCCTGTTCGGCCTGTCGATGGACTACGAGGTCTTCCTGATCTCCCGCATCCAAGAGGAGTGGCTGAAGTCGGGGAACAACCGGGAGGCGGTCCGCAAGGGCCTGGCCGCCACCGGAAAGACCATCACCGCCGCCGCACTGATCATGATCCTGGTATTCGGCTCGTTCATCCTGGGCGGTCAACGGGTGATCAAGGAGTTCGGGCTCGGGTTGGCCGGGGGCATCCTGGTCGACGCCTTCATCATCCGGGTGGCCGTGGTCCCGTCGCTGATGTTCCTGTTCGGGAAGGCCAACTGGTGGTTCCCCGGATGGTTGGACCGGATCCTTCCCCATGTGGCCGTCGACCCCGAGATCGCCGAGGCGGGTCACGACGCTGGTGGGCCCGCCGCTCCGGCCGAGCCGGAGTCGGTGCCCGTCTGACCTTCTGGTCGCCACCACCCCCTTGACAGCCGGGGTACTCCGGGGCGTAGGTTCGCCCAGGAACAGTATTCGAACATCGGGGGAACCACATGTCCGACTTCGTCATGACCATCGGCGGGGACTCGGTTCCCGCAGTCGATTCGTTCGGAGTCGTCAATCCGGCAAACGGCGAGGTGTTCGCCCACGCCCCCGAGTGCAGCCGCGAACAGCTCGACGGCGCCTTCGACGCCGCATCCAAGGCACAGCGGGACTGGAAGTCCGACGAGTCCGCCCGGCGGGCGACGCTGTTGGCCATGGCCGATGTGCTCCTGGCCTCCTCCGGCGAGCTGGCCCCGGTGCTCACCGCCGAGCAGGGAAAGCCGCTCGGAGAGGCCAACATCGAGGTGTTCGCCTCGGCCATCTGGTGCCAGTACTTCGCCAATCTCGAGACACCCCCGCAGGTCATCCAGGACGATGCCGAAGCCCGGGTCGAGGTGGTCCGACGCCCGATCGGGGTGGTGGGAGCCATCACGCCGTGGAACTTCCCGCTCACCCTCGCCTTCTGGAAGATCGCCCCGGCACTGCTGGCCGGCAACACCCTGGTGCTCAAGCCCTCGCCGTTCACGCCGCTGACCACCCTGAAGGTGGCCGAGCTCCTTCGGGGCGTGATGCCTCCTGGCGTGCTCAATGTGGTCAGTGGTGGCGACGAGCTCGGGGCGTGGATGACCGGGCACCCCGTCCCCCGCAAGATCAGCTTCACCGGGTCCATCGAGACGGGCAAGAAGGTCGCGCAGTCCGCCGCCCCCGACCTGAAGCGGGTCACGCTCGAGCTGGGAGGCAACGATCCGGCCATCGTGCTCGACGACGCCGATCCGGCCGTGGTCAGCAGGGCCATCTTCGCCGGCGCCTTCAACAACAACGGGCAGGTGTGCTCGGCCATCAAGCGCGTGTACGTTCCCGAGTCGCTCTACGACCAGGTGGTCGACGGGCTGGCCGCCCAGGCGTCGGCCATCACGGTGGGCGACGGCACCGAGGCCGGGACCAAGCTCGGACCGATCAACAACGCACCCCAGTTCGAACGGGTGAAGGAGCTGGTGGCCGACGCCATCTCCCATGGGGCCACCGCGGCCACGGGGGGCAAGGCCATGGACCGCCCCGGGTACTTCTTCGAACCGACCATCCTCACCGACATCACCGACGGGACCCGCATCGTCGACGAGGAGCAGTTCGGCCCGGCACTGCCGGTCATCGCCTACCGCGACATCGACGACGTCGTGGAGCGGGCCAACGCCACCCACTTCGGGCTGTCCGGCTCGGTGTGGGGTGCGGACGCTGAGCGGGCCGCCGAGGTCGCCGGCCGCCTCGAGTGCGGGACGGCGTGGGTCAACACCCACTTGGCCCTGGCCCCCCAGCAGCCGTTCGGTGGCTTCAAGTGGAGCGGGATCGGCGTCGAGAACGGCCCCTGGGGCCTGGCCGAATTCACCGAGATCCAAGCCGTCCACCGGTCCAAGGGCGCGGACGGTCTCAACATCACCATCGGCGGGCTGGTCTCGTAGTCCCGCCCCGCGACGCTCCCGAGCCGCCACGGCCCGAGCTCGGATCCGACGCACCGCGGAGAGCGGTCCTCCGGAACACGCTGGCCATCGCCGCGGTCGGCCTCATCGCCGTGGTCGGCATCGCCGCGGGCTACGCCTTCGGAGGACAGGACTCCCCGTCGACTGCGCCGCCCATCGGCCACGTCGGGACAGCATCGCCAGGATGCGGCAGGCCACCCTCCCCCGGCCCGACTGCCCGAGTGATCCCCGGTGGTGATGTCGTCGAGTCTCTGCAGGTGGACGGCACCACCCGCAGCTACCGGCTGGCCGTTCCCTCCCGCCGCCAGCTGTCGTCGCCGACCCCGCTGATCCTCCTGTTCCACGGGAGCGGATCGAACGCCGTCCAGACATCGCTCTACACCCAGATGCCGCGCCGTGGCGCTCGGGCCGGGTTTCTGGTGGCCACGCCGGACGGCATCGGAGGCAGGTGGGACCTGACTGCGCCGGACGGCCACTCCGCCGACCTCGACTTCGTGACCTCGCTGATCGCCACGCTCTCCGATCGGTACTGCGTCGACCGGTCCCGGGTCGACGCGGCCGGGATCTCCCTCGGCTCGGAATTCTCGGCCATCGTCGGCTGCACCAGCGCCGACCGGATCGCCGCCATCGGCCTGGTGGCCGCCGACTTCCCTCTCCGACCGTGCCGCTCCCCCCTTCCGGTGATTGCCTTCCACGGAACCGCCGACCCCATCGTGCCGTACCAGCACGGTGGCCTCGGGCTCTTCCTTCCCGGAGTGCCCGTGGCCGGCACCGAGGCCGATCTCGCCTCGTGGGCACAGCTGAATCGTTGCCGCTCCGTCCCCCGCATCCGCTCGATCGGGACCACGGTGGTCCGGCGCACCTGGCCACAGTGTCGGGCCGGTAGCGCCGTCGTCCTCTACACCGTGCTCGGCGGCGGGCACACCTGGCCCGGGTCGCCGGTCACCCTCTCTGCCGGGACCTTCGGACCGACCTCCCGGCAGATCGATGCCACCGAGCTGATGCTGCGATTCTTCGCCCAACACCGCCTCTTCGGGTGAGGCCCCCGGTCGTTGGCTCGACAGGCTGCCCGCGGGCGCCGGTGCGGGTGCCGGTGCGGGTGCGGGAGGAGGGGCTCTGGCCTCTGATTCGGAGAAACCGCGTACCGCGTACGCTGTTTCTTGCTGGGTCCACCGGGTAGGGGGCACTCCCGCCCGGGAGACCGGCCACTCCCGGTCCCACCGCCGGCACTCCTCGGTGGCGGCTCCACCGGTGCGCGAACTCCCATTCTCATTCGATAACCTAATTATGTGAGTCTCAAAGCAACTGACGTCGACCAGGTCCGCGCCGATGAACGGCGAACGCTGGGCCGGACCGCGGCCTGGCTGGCCAAACAGGTGGAGCTCGGCCTAGCCACCGTCGATCTGTCCCTGCCCCAGTATCGGATCCTCGGAATGCTCGACGGCAGTTCGGCGGTCTCGTCCGACCTGGCCGAGCGCCTCGCTGTCCGCCCCCCGACCGTCACCGCCGTGGTCGACGGCCTGGTCAACCGGGGCCTGGTCGAGCGTCGGGCCGTCGAGAACGACCGCCGGCGGGTGGACCACGTCCTCACCGAGCAAGGGTGCCGCCTGCTGGACGAGGCCGACGCCGCCGTCAACGCCCGGCTGTGCGAGATCGCCGGACACCTCGGGAGCGAGGCGGAGACGGATCGGGCGTTCGAAGGTCTGTCCCTGTGGCGCCGGGCACTCATCGCCTCCCGGCTGGCCAGGACCCCACGATGAAGGCACCCAGGCTCCGGCCGAAGGACACCACCACGCCAGAGGTCGGCACCGACTTCGTGCCCATTGCCGAAGAGGCCCGCAACGAGGCGCCTCGAGCCACCATCGATCCCGACGCCTCGCTCACCTGGCTCCGCCGGGTCAAGCCGATCATGTGGGCCCACCGGGGCATCTTCATCACCTCGCTGGTGATGTCCTTCGTCGGTCTCGTGCTGATGGTGATGATTCCCAATCTGCTCAACAAGGCCATCACCAACTCGATCCAGAAGCACACTGTTCCTCTCAGCCACTACGTCTGGTGGATCGTGGGCCTCGGCCTGGTCGGTGCTGTCGCCGGGTACGTCTCGCGCCTCTTCCTCTTCGAGACCGCGTACGACATCGAGTACGACCTGCGCAACATTCTCTACGAGCACCTCACCCGTATGTCGTTCTCGTTCTACGACCGGGTCCAGACAGGCCAGCTGATCTCGAGAGCCAACTCGGACATCCGATCCGTCCAGATGTACATGACCTTCGCTCCGTCGATTCTCGTGCAGTGCTCCATCGCGGTGGTCGCCTTCATCTTCATGTTGACCATCAACGTTCCCCTGGCCTTCGTGGCCATGGCCACCATGCCGTTCGTCTACTTCGCGGGCGTGAAGATGCGGAATTCGATGTTCCCGGTGTCGTGGATCATCCAGGCTCGCCTGGCCGACGTGGCCACCATCGTGGACGAGAACGTCAACGGTGTCCGGGTGGTCAAGTCCTTCGCCGCCGAGCAACAGCAGCTGCGGGCGTTGTCCGGTGCCGCCGAGAAGGTCCAGTGGAGCTACATCAAAGATGCCGACCTCCGCGCCAGATTCTCTCCGGTGGTCCAGAACCTGCCCCAGGTGGGACTGGCCCTGGTGCTCCTGTTCGGCGGGTACATGGTCATCCACGGTGGACTGGGAGTCGGCGCCATTCTCGCCTTCAACGCCTACCTGGTGATGCTCCAGGCCCCGTTCATGATGCTGGGCATGCTGATCATGATGGGACAGCGGGCTGCGGCATCGGCCGACCGGATCTACGAGATCATCGACGAGCAGCCGACGGTCACCGACAAGGACGACGCGATCGACCTGGTCGACTGCACGGGCGACGTCCGGTTCAGCCATGTCGACTTCGCCTACGCCAGCGATGCCGAGCGCCTGGTCCTGGCCGACTTCGACCTCCACATCAGCCCCGGCGAGACGGTGGCCCTGGTCGGTCGCACCGGGGTCGGGAAGTCGACGGTGGGCCGGCTCCTCACTCGCTTCTATGACGTGCGACACGGGTCGGTCCAGATCGACGGCCACGACGTGCGCGACATCACCCAGGCGAGTCTCCGGGCCAATGTCGGCGTGGTGCTCGACGAGCCCTTCCTGTTCTCCGTGTCGATCCGGGACAACATCGCCTACGGCAAGCCGAGCGCCGCCTTCGAGGACGTGGAGGCCGCGGCCAGGGCAGCCGGCGCTCACGAGTTCATCACCCACCTCGCCGATGGCTACGACACCGTGGTGGGCGAGCGCGGCTACACGCTGTCGGGCGGACAGCGCCAGCGCATCGCCATCGCCCGGACCTTGTTGGTCAACCCGCCGATCATGGTGCTCGACGATGCCACCAGCGCCATCGACGTCCAGGTCGAACAGCAGATCCACGCCGGGCTGCGGATCCGGATGGAGGGTCGGACCACCCTGGTCATCGCCCATCGGCTGTCGACCATCGCCCTGGCCGACAGAGTGGTCCTGCTCGACCAGCAGAAGATCGTGGCCGACGGCACACACGCCACACTGCTGGCAACCACGCCCCTCTACGCCGAGGTGCTGGCCCAGGCCGGCGAGTACGAGGCGAACGCCGACCGCGACGGCGACCACCCGACGACCACCGGCCCGAGGCCCGACGGGAAGGCGCTGCGGGACCTGCTCGACTCGGTGCGGACCGGAGGTCGATCATGAGCTTCGGCGGAGGCATCGGTGGTGGCTTCGGCGGTGCCCCCGGCGGATTCGGTCGGCCTGCCGCCCCCGGCCTCCCGTTTGCCGGAATACCCTCCGAGCTCCAGGACGGAGTGGATCGCCTGCTGGCCGATGAGCCCGAGTACGCCGAGCCGGATGTCGTCTTCTCGCCCAACGGGTCCGAGTCCGATCTCAAGCGCTTGAGCCTGTGGCACCTGCTCACCAAGTACCCGGGCATGCTGGGCCTGGCCGCAGTGCTGGTGGTGGTCATCGCCGTGGCGTCCCAGACGGGGCCCAAGCTCACGGAGTACGCCATCAACAACGGCATGGTCCCGGGGCACGAGAACTTCGCCGTGGTGGTGGCCATGGCTGCCGCCTATCTCATCTTCATCCTGGCCACCGCGCTGGCCCAGCGCTTCCAGGTCCAGGTGACCGGCCGGCTGGCCGCCTGGGTCATGAACGACCTGAGGGTCAAGGTCTTCGCCCACCTGCAGCGCCTGTCGCTCGGCTTCTTCACCGAGGAGAAGGCCGGGGTGGTCATGTCCAGGATGACCAGCGACATCGAGAACCTCCAACAGCTGCTCCAGGACGGCCTGTCTCAGCTGGCCATCCAGGGGCTCACCATGGTGGTGATCACAGCGGTCCTCTTCGCCACCGACGTGCGACTGGCAGCCATCACCGTGTTGTTGATCATCCCGGCCCTGGTGCTCGCCTCCCTGTGGTTCAAACGGGCCTCCGAGCGCGGCTACGACAAGGTGCGCGACGGGATCGCCAGCGTCCTGGCCGACCTGTCCGAGAGCCTGCACGGGGTGCGGATCGTGACCGCCCACAACCGACAGCGACACAACGTGATCCACCACCGCAACGTGGTCGGCGAGTACCGGGACGCCAACAACTACACCGCCCATGTCAATGCCGTCTACGGACCCGGCACCCAGCTCCTCGGCGTGCTCGGCCAGGCCGCGCTGCTGGCCATCGGCGGCAGCATGGTGCTGCACCACACCTTGTCCATCGGCGCCCTGGTCGCCTTCTTCCTCTACCTCAACCGGTTCTTCCAGCCCATCCAGCTACTCGTGCAGCAGTACAACTCGTACCAGCAGGGGCAGGCCTCGGTGAACAAGCTCCGGGACCTGATCGACACCGAGCCCGAGGTTCGGGAGGCGATCGACGCGGTGACCCTTCCCGCCATCGAGGGTGCGATCACCTTCGACCATGTCTCGTTCGGCTACGACCCGCATCGGCTGGTCATCGAAGAGGTGGACCTGACCGTCGCTCCGGGCGAGACGGTGGCCTTCGTGGGCCCCACCGGGGCCGGCAAATCGACCCTGGCCAAATTGGTGACGCGCTTCTACGATCCCACCTCGGGTCGGGTGCTGATCGACGACTTCGACCTTCGGGACGTGACCATGTTCTCGCTCCGCAGCCAACTGGGTGTCGTCCCCCAGGAGCCGTTCCTCTTCGCCGGCACCATCGGGGACAACATCGCCTTCGCCCGGCCCGACGCCAGCGATGATGAGATCCACGAGGCGGTCGACAAGGTGGGTCTCACCGACGTCATCGCCCGCATGCCCGACGGCCTGGACACCGTGGTCCACGAGCGGGGGCAGACCCTCTCGTCGGGTGAGCGCCAGCTGATCGCCCTGGCCCGGGCATTCCTGGCCCATCCCCGCGTGCTGGTCCTCGACGAGGCGACCTCCAACCTCGACCTGCAGTCCGAGACGAAGATCGAGTCCGCTCTCGATGCCTTGCTGGAGAACCGCACGGCCATCCTCATCGCCCACCGGCTGTCGACGGCCATGCGGGCCGATCGGATCGTGGTGGTCGACGAGGGGCGGATCATCGAGGTCGGCACCCACGACGAGCTGGTGGACGCCGGCGGCCGCTACGCCGAGATGTACTCGACCTGGATCCGCCAGTCGGACCTGGTCGAGCACGAGCCGTCGACCTCCTACTCGACGGTGGAGAGCGCCGAATACTTGTCGTCGACCACGGTGAACGAGTAGGTCAGGTCCGCCTGGACCACCGAGATCGCGTGCCCGGTCCGCGGCGGCGGAGCCTCCGACCGTGGACCATAAGGTGGGGCCGAGCGGCGAGGGTACCGATGCCGCAGTCGGACGATCGGAGTCGTGGTGTCATGAATGTCGGCGTGGTGCTCCCCCAGACGGAGATCGGTCCCGACGTCGGCGGCGTCCGTTCCTATGGCCAGGGCGTGGAAGAGCTCGGCTATCGGCACGTGGTGGCCTACGACCACGTGGTGGGAGCGGATCCGGCGGTGCACCCGGACTGGAGCGGCCCCTACGACATCGACACCCCGTTCCACGAGCCGTTCGTGCTGTTCGGCTTCCTCGCCGCCTGCACGTCGCTCGAACTGGTCACCGGCATCACCATCCTCCCCCAACGACCGACCGTGCTGGTGGCCAAGCAGGCCGCCGAGGTCGACCTGTTGACCGGTGGCTCGTTCCGCCTGGGCGTGGGCATCGGGTGGAACGCCGTCGAGTACGAGGCCCTGGGCCAGGACTTCTCGACCCGGGGGACGAGGATCGAGGAGCAGGTCGGCCTGTTGCGCTCCCTGTGGACCACCCGATCGGTCACCCTGCAGGGCCGCTTCGACAAGGTGAGTGGAGCCGGCATCGCCCCGATGCCGATCCAGAGACCGATCCCCGTCTGGTTCGGGGGCATGTCACCCAAGGCGTTCGAGCGCATGGGTCGGTTGGCCGATGGCTGGTTCCCGATGGTCCAGCCCGGAACCGATCTCGACGCGGCCCGGGAGACCATCGCCGTATCGGCCCGCCAGGCCGGACGGGACCCCGACGCCATCGGCATGGAGGGGCGCGTCGACTGGCGTGGCGATGCAGATGACCTGGCCCGCCGTGTCTCCACGTGGAGAGAGGCGGGTGCCACCCACGTCTCGGTCAACACCATGCGCGCCGGGCTGGCCACGGTCGACGACCACCTGGAGGCGCTGGGCCGGGCGGCCGACGCGCTCGGCCTGCGCTGAACGCCAGCCCGAAGGACCGGCAGGTTCAGGCCACCACCGGCACCGTCGAGAGCCCCGCCTCGAAGCGGGCGTCGGAGACCTCCTCGTCCACCATCTGGCCGCTGAGGTAGGAGTCGTAGGCGGCCAGGTCGAAGTGGCCGTGACCGCACAGTGCGGTCAGGATGACCTTCTCCTCGCCGGACTCTCTACAGGCCAGCGCCTCGCGGATGGCGGCGGCGATGGCGTGGGTGGGCTCGGGAGCGGGCAGGATCCCCTCGGAGCGGATGAACTGCATGGCCCCGGCGAAGCACTCGAGCTGGGGGATGGCGATGGCTTCCATCATCCCGAGTTCGTAGATGTGGGAGATCAGCGGGGCCATGCCGTGGTAGCGGAGTCCCCCGGCATGGATCGGGTCGGGGATGAAGTCGTGACCGAGGGTGTGCATCTTCATCAGCGGGGTCATCCCGGCGGTGTCGCCGAAGTCGTAGGCGTAGACGCCACGGGTCAGTGACGGGCAGGATGCCGGCTCCACCGCCCGGATCACCGGGTTCATCCGCCCAGCCATCTTCTCGCGGATGAAGGGGAAGGCCAGGCCGCCGAAGTTCGATCCACCTCCGGTGCATCCGACCAGTAGATCGGGGGCCTGCTCACCTGCCTTGGCCAGCTGCAGGAGCGCCTCCTCACCGATGATGGTCTGGTGCATGAGCACATGGTTGAGCACGCTGCCCAGGGCGTAGCGGGTCTCGGGGTCGGGGGCGGCCACCTCGACCGCCTCGGAGATGGCGATTCCCAGCGACCCCGGGCTCTCGGGATTGGCCTCGAGGATGGCGCGGCCGGCGGCGGTGAGGTCGCTGGGTGAGCGGTGGACCTTGCCCCCGAAGGCCTCCATCATCAGGCGTCGATACGGCTTCTGGTCGAAGGATGCGCCCACTTGCCAGATCTCGCACTCCAGTCCGTAGATGGCGCAGGCGTAGGCCAGTGCGGTGCCCCACTGGCCGGCCCCCGTCTCGGTGGTGAGCCGCTTCACACCGGCCTTGGCGTTGTAGTACGCCTGGGGCACCGCAGTGTTCGGCTTGTGCGAACCGGCCGGCGAGACGCCCTCGTACTTGTAGTAGATCCGGGCGGGGGTGTCGAGCAGCTTCTCCAACCGGTGGGCGCGGTAGAGCGGCGACGGTCGCCACTGCCGGTAGACATCGAGTACGGCCCCGGGGATGTCGATGAAGCGGTCCTGGCTGACCTCCTGGAGGATCAGGTCCATCGGGAACAGCGGGGCGAAGTCGTCCGGCCCGGCCGGCTCCAGGGTGCCGGGGTGGAGGGCCGGCGGAGGCGGCGAAGGCAGGTCGGGAACGATGTTGTACCAGGCGGTGGGCATCTCGTCCTCGTCGAGCACAATCTTGTGCCGGCGGACGGTCTCGTCGATCTGGGTCATCGTGGCTCCTTCGCTCGACTCCCGAAGCTACTCATCACCGGGCCGGTGCGCTCAGCCCACGCCCGGGCACCGCGTCGAGCGGTCAGGACCGGGGTCAGGAAGGCCAGAGCCGGTCCCGCAGTCCGGAGGCCCGGGCCACCGGTCGGGCGATGGCGGCGCAGATCGACTCCTCGCTGCCCACGATGGTCACACGGTCCCTGGCCCTCGTCACCGCCGTATAGAGCAACTCACGGGTCAGCATGGGAGAACCGGCTGCGGGCAGCGACACCACCGCGTGGGGGAACTCCGAGCCCTGACTCTTGTGGATGGTCATCGCCCACCAGGTCTCGACCTGGTCGAGCCGGGACGGAGCCACATGCCGGACGACGCCCCCGTCCGAGAAGACCACGTCCATCCCTTCACCGCGGCGGACCGCCACTCCGGCATCCCCGTTGAACACACGGTTCACGCGGTCATTGGCCGTGACCAGGACCGGCCGTCCGATCTGCCAGCGCCGACCTCGGTGGAAGCCGGTCACCCGTCGCGCCACGCCGCCCTCGATGCGATCGGTCCAGTCGTCCAGTCCCAACCGACCCCGACGCGTCGCCGCCAGCACCTTGATCCGAGAGGCGGCGGCAAGGGCGTCGAGAGCATCGCCCCGTTGGGCGGCCAGGACCATGTCGACCCCGACAGTGACCACCTCCTCGATGACGTCGTCGAGCTTGCCGCTCTCCTCGGTGCGCACCCACCGGACGTCGGTCTTCCCGTCCGCCAGCAGGGACATCGCCGCGTCGGCGTCGCCGCTGCGCACCGCGTCAGCCAGAGCGGCGATGGACGACTCCTCGTCGAATCGACGCATCCTGGCGAGCACGGTGATCCGTCCGTGCAACGGTGCGTCCGCCACAGGTCCTGAGCTGTCCGGCTCCCCCAACGGGCCCACGACATCGCTCAGCACGGTACCCGCTTCGATGCTGGCCAACTGGTGCGGGTCACCGACCAGCACAAGCCGGGCATCGGGTCGAACCGCGTCGAGGAGTTTGGCCATCAGGGGAAGCGACACCATGGAGGTCTCGTCGATGATCACGACATCGTGGGGCAGCGGATTGTCCCGGTCATGGCGGAAGTGGGTCCGATCGCGCCAGCCCAGCAGAGCGTGCACGGTGGTGGGATCGGTCCGCATCAGTTCGCCCGCCAATTGGGGGCCGACTGCGCCGTTGCCCTCGAGACTCCGGACGGCCGCCTTGACCGCGTCGCCCATTCGGGCGGCAGCCTTGCCGGTGGGTGCGGCCAGTGCGACCTGCAGCTCACGGCCATCTGGTGCCGCCATCAGGTGCGCGGCGGCCAGAAGCCGGGCAACCGTGTAGGTCTTGCCGGTTCCCGGACCTCCGGCGATGATCGACACCCCTGGGCGCATCCCCCGCGCGGCAGCCTGGCGCTGCAGGTCAGCCCCATCGGCGGCAGTCGGTGCGAACAGCGAGTCAAGCACCTCCTCCAGCCGAGCGGCGTCCACCTCGACATGCAGTGACTCCGCTGCTCCCGGCTGACGGTCCGGGGGCGAGGAACGACGGAACAGGTTGTCGGCGACCACCAGTTCGTAGTGCCAGTAGCGCTGAAGATAGAGCCTTCGTCCGTCCCAGACCAAGGGACGAAGTGGTCCGACCTGGGCGTGGTCCGGATCGGACACCATCGCCGACCGCCCGAGGGTGCCGGTCCACGCGTCGGCGTCGGGCCAGACCAACGCCATGCGTGCCGCCTCGTCGAGGTCGACCATCTGGGCACCGACATCGGCCACTACCGTGCACACGTGCCCGAAGAGCGGGGCCCGGGCGGCCACAGCCAGGGCGAGCACCTCGTCATCGGTGAGCACGGGGCTCAGCCGGAGGAGGGTGGCGACGAACTGGAGCTCATAGGTGCCGAACACGCCTGCGTCCACGTACGGGACGAGTACGTCGAGTCCGACGGGCACGACCGTCGGACGCTTCGAAGGGTCGAGGACGGTCATGACGCCACTCCGACTCCGGGCTGACCATCCAGAAGGTCACTGAGTTCGACCACCAGGCCCGGGGGGATGGACCAGGTGAAGACGCCGGTTGGGATCTCGGCTGTGGGGGCCGGTTCCGCACCGGTCATGCCCCGCAGGAACAGGTAGGCGATACCGCCGAGGTGCTGGTCCGGTCGGTACCCGACGAGGCGCCACCGCAGGTAGCGATGGAGCGCGACCGAGTAGAGCATGGCCTGCAGCGGGTAGTGGTGGTCGGCCATCGCTTCTGCCAGCCGGGTCGGGCCGTAGTCGCCGGGTCTCGCCGGCACGCCCCGTCGATGGAGTGCGTTGGTCTTGTAGTCGGCCACGACATAGCGCTGGTTCCCCCCGTCTCCGGTGATCCGGAAGATCAGGTCGATGGATCCGGTCAGGTGCCCGGCCAACTCCACGTCGATGGCCCCGGCGGCCAGGTCGACCGCCCAACCGTGCAGTGGGTCGGACGGGTGGAGATGCGCGAGCATCGCCGCCCCGATGTCACGCACACTGGCCATGGTCGCTCCGTCGGCCAGTCGGAGGTCGAAGGACAGTTCGGTGAGCCGGTCGCCCGTGCCGACCTCGGCGAGACGGATCCCGTTGCCGACCGGACCGAGGGGTGTGTCGATGGCGGCCAGCAACCCTTCCACCAACAGACGAAGGCCCAGATCGGGATCGTCACCGACCACCCCCACCGGGGTCAGGTCCATCGAGCGCCACTCCAGCTGCCGGCTGAGGGAGGTGTGGATCTGGGTGGCGAGATCGTCGGCGGCGAAGTCGACCTCTTCGAGCACCGAGTGGACCAGGGTCCCGAAGGCCGTCCCTGCGGGGAGGGCGGTGAGCAGTCCGAACGGCTCGCCTCCGTCGGGGTCGGTCTCAGCGGGTTCGGACCACTCATTGGAGGACACCCGGGTGTCGGAGCCGACGAGGTCGCTCACCTGCTCGTCACTGGCGCCCCCGTCCGACATGGTGGCGTCAGAGGGGTCGACCCGGGAGGTCGAGGTGTGATCGACGATGGCCGAGAACGACCACCGCTGCGTCCAACGGTCGGGCACGACATCGAAGGGTGCCACCCGCAGAGTCGTGGGGACGGCTTCCGAGGCGGTCGGGCTCCACGTGCCCACCACGGGACGAGGCTCGTCGATCGGCGACACGGCGAGTGTCGAGGAGGCCGCATCGATCAGCGGCTGCAGTGTGGCCACCATCTCGTCGTCGCCCGGGATCGACACCTCGGTGGCGGCGTAGGCGTCAGCGTCGATCGCGCCGTCCTTGCGGGCGAAGAGAACCCGCGCCAGAGCGGTGAGCTGGCTCCGCTCCGCACGTGCCCACCACACGATGGTCTGGTGCTGGGCCCTGGTCATCGCAACGTAGAGGAGGCGGAGTCGCTCCCCGGTGGCCTCTGCGAAGGCCAGCGACGTCCGGGCCGCACTCTCCGCCTCGTCTGGCCAGTCCTTCCCCTGGGCAAGGTCGAACGTTCGCCGCCGGGTCGTCGGGTCCACGTAGATGACTGGCTCGCTCTTGCCCGGTGGGTGCCAGAGGGTAGGCAGGCAGACGATGGGAAACTGGAGTCCCTTGGCCGTCCACACCGTCATGATCTGCACCGAGTCGGCCTCCGACGCGATGCGACGGGCCGCCACGTCTCCGTCGACCTCGCTGTCGCTCTCGTTGGCCGGCTCACGGTCGAGCACGGCGAGCAGTCCGGAGACGCCGCTGCGGCCAGTGGCCATCGCCCCCTGGAGCAGTTCGGCAACGTGATCGAGATCGGTCATGTTGCGGTCTCCGTCGACCGACCGGAGGACGCGCTGGACGACGCCGCTCTCCGACCACACCTGGGCCAGCACGTCCGCCACCGAGTGGGTGGCAAGTCGCTCCGACCAGAGGCGGAGCTGCTCTTGCAGGGTAACCAGGTCTTCGTCGGGCAGGGTGGCGACCTCGAGCGCACTCAGGCCGGCGAACCAGGACAACGCGTACATCCGGACCCGGGTTGGGTCCGAAGGCCGACCCAACGCGTGCAGGAGCCACCGGATCTGTTCGGCTGCCGGAGACTTGAGGACGTTGCCACCGCGGGCGACCACTGCGGGAACGCCTTGGTCGACCAGTGCGGACTGGATGGCCGTGGCCTCGGTGTGACGCCCGACCAGCACGGCGATGTCCGGCGGCCGGACCGGACGCCGTCCCTCCGGAGCCGAGCCGTCGGTGATCCGACCTTCGTCGAGCAGACTCCGGACCCGGGTGACCAGGTCGGCATGGATCGCCCGCTCTGCGGCCGCGGTGATCACCAGATGGTCCTTCTTCTTGTGCCGTTCGATCCCCTCGCCGATGGCCAACCGGACATCGAGGGCGGGAACCGGCGCTCCTCCGGCACCGTGCAGGCGTCGGTCCCGATTGGCGGGCGCGGCGTCGACCGAGGCGAAGGGGATGTCAGCGGATCCGAAGGTTGCTCCGTCGAACAGTGCCCGCAGCGAGGTCAGGACGTCCTGGTCGGATCTCCAGTTGGTGACCAGCGACGTTCGCTGTGTCCGTGATCCGTCGCCGACGGCAGCCAGATAGGTGTGGACATCGGCACCCCGAAAGCCGTAGATGGCCTGCTTGGGGTCGCCCACCAGCACCAGCACCGTCTCCGCTCCGGGTCGGTCGAACAGCATCGAGAAGATGTCCCACTGGACACTGTCGGTGTCCTGGAACTCGTCGATGAGGACCACCTTGAATCGGGCCCGCAGGCTCTCGACGGCGCTGGATGCACCCGGGCCCTGCAGCGCATCACGAAGTTGGGTGAGCACGTCGTCGAAGCTCAGGGTGCCCGCCCGCAGGCGGCGCTCGGCGACCGCACGCAGGGACTGCACCACCAACCCGGTCAGGGCCTGCTGGGCCGGAGTGGCGCCCGGCTGGCCCTCGACCGGAACGAGGTCGAGATCGGGTCGACCGTCCGCTGTCCTGGTGGCTCTGATCAGGTCCTCCAGCCCGGGAAGCTGATCGGCCGACCGGCCCTCGACGGCGGCGGCCACGAGGACGTCGGCGCAGGTCTCCGCGATGAGTGCGGACGAGTCGACGTCGAGTTGGGCGTCTGGGTCGGTGCCCGCCGAAACCCCGAGCGCGCTCAGCACCTGTTTGGCGAATCCGTGGATGGTTGTCACCGTGGCCGAGTCGAATTCGGTGATCGCCCGCTCCACCCGTTCGAGCTGCGCTGGGGAGGCCAGTACGGCAAGGTGGTCGAGCACCTCGTCACCGGTGGGACCGGAGTCACCGGATGCCAGATGGTCGGCCGCCGCCACCAACCGTTCGCGCACCTTGGCCCGAAGCTCGTTGGTGGCCGCCCGGGTGAAGGTGACGATCAGCAGCTCGGATGCCGAGATGTTCCCTTCGGCGATGAACCGAGTGGCCAGGGCGGCCAGGGCGAACGTCTTTCCGGTACCGGCACTGGCCTGGATGGCGAGCTTCCCGGTGGGGAGGGGTCCGACGTGATCGAAGCGACCGTCCGAGGGTGCGGTCACGACACACCACCTGAATTGCCGGGACCGCTCGGGTCGGCCGACGGCACGGCGTCCCCGGGGATAGGAGCGGTGGTGGTGGAGGTGTCGATGGCGCGGTAGAGATAGGCGGCGAAGCGCCACACCCGACCCTTGGGTCCCTGGGGATCGTCGGGGCGTGCACCCATCTGCATGATCGTCTTGTAGTCGCTTCCGTCGAACGCCAATGCGACCGCCGGATGGTCGCCGTCCTCGGGATACCGATACCCCGACCACCGCCCAGGTGCCTCCTTGCCCCGGTACACCTGATACGAGAAGTTCGGGAAGAGCGGGATCGGCTCGGCCATTCCCCGCCGGAAGCAGTCGACGGCCACGGCCAGTGCGTCAGCGGCCTGTTGGGTGCCGGCCGCGATGCCCGCCGATGCCACGAGGTCGGTCGCCACTGCGTCGCCGCTGGTCCGTTCCGGTCGGCTCACCGCCAACGACCGCCACGGCGTGGACGGATCGGTGGCGATCAGCGCCATCAGATCGAGCCAGGCGGCGACACGGTGGGTGGCCTTGGGCTTCGAGTAGAACAGCCGGACCGGACCGGGGGACGGGGGGCGCAGTCGGAGCTGGACCGAGCCGACCACGCGAGTCCCGTCCGGGAGTGTGGCATCGACGGGGAACGGCTCCACCTGACCGGACCCCATGCCCAGGCGTCGAGCAGTGTCGACCACGTCCTCGACTGCGGCGCCCAAGGTCGCGATCGCCTCGTCGCCCAGGGGGCCGGGTGGCAGCGTGCCGAGTACCGATTCGTGCTCGAGCCACTGGTCGAAGGTGAAACCGGCCACACGGGCCTCGAGTAGTCGGGTGCCCACGCTCCATCCCTCCAATCCCCGGACGTCCATGGGCAGCACGGAGGGAACCTCGTCCTCGACGGTCGGGATGCGTACCTCGAGGCGTTCCGAGAAGAATGCCGCCGACGGGTTGGCGAAGAATCGGTGCAGGTCGGCCAGGTCGATGACAGTGGCGTCGAACGGGGGCAGGGGGCCGGTCAGGAACGGGGGGCGGCCATCGGATCGTTCTCGCCGGGCAAGGGCACCGTCGAGCTCGTGTCGGTCGAACCCCCACACGACTCCCTTGACCAGCCGGTCAGCCTCGAAGCAACGCTCGTCGTAGGCCTGTCGGGGGTGATCGATCTCCAACCGATCCGAGACGACGTCACGACAACCGACGTCGACCGAGGCGAGTACCGCCTCGAACAGTTCCGTTGTCGCAACGGCGCGAGGAACGGCCTGATTCGTCCTGACGTCACGACCGTCACGCACGACGACGAGATGGTCCTCGGCGACCAGGACTGCCTCGAGCAACGTCTCTCGAACCTCGCCGCGAGCGTCACGGTCGCCGATCTGGGGAGCGGCGGCGGACAGGTCGTCGCCCGCCGAGGCTTCCGAACCGAACGCCGACTGGTCCATGCCGAGCAGGGCGACCACACGGAACGGGACCCAGCGGAGGGGCCTCATCGAGGTGACGGTGATGCCACCTCGGAAGAAGTCGCTTCGACCCACCTTGTCGTCGAGGCGTTCGTCGAGCAGCTTTCTGACATCGGTGAACTGGAGTTCGATCGGGGACGAAACTCCGTCCCTGGTGGCGGAGTCGAGCACGGAGAAGAAGACCCTCTCCAGCGCCTCCATCTGCCACTCCAGGTCGCCGGTCGTGTCGAACAGGGACAGGCATGCCCGACGGACGTGATCCACCCACTCCCCGATCGGATGGGACCGGTCCGTCTCTCCCGCCAGATCGGCGAGGCACCCAAGGGCAGCGGCCAGCTGACCCACCAGTGCGACCTCACCGCCTTCGACACCGAAGGGCGCCACTGAACCGACAGCCAGACTGAGTCCTTCGTCGTGGACGGCCGAACCCATCAAGAGCCGGTCGAGTGCGGCACGCCAGGTGTTGGTCACCACGGACTCAGGCATGCCGAGACGCACCCGCTGCTCGGCGTCGAGACCCCAACGGACGCCCGTGGCCCCGATCCACTCGGCGACGATGGCCAGGTCGTCGTCGTCGAAGTCGAAGCGCGTCCTGACCGGGCCCAACGCCAGGAACTCGAGCACGGAGGCCACGTCGAATCGTCCGGTGACCAACGCGAGAAGGGCCGAAGCCGCGCCGAGGACCGGATTGGCCCTCCGAATCGACTGGTCGGCGATGCGATACCGGAGGGCGGGCGCCCCGCCGGTGTCGAACGACGACCCAGGTCCCGACCCCGCTGATGCCATCGGGTCTGCCGATCGGCCGAACACCGCCTCGATCAACGGAGCGAAACGCTCGAGTGACGGGCAGAACACCACGATGTCGTCCTCGGAGAGGTGCGACCCCGGCGCCGACAGCAGGTGCAGCAGTGCATCGCGAAGCACCTCGACCTGGCGTGTGGGGCCGAAGCAGGCATGGAACTGCACCGATCGATCGGAGTCGTCGTCGGGCAGGGTTGCCCTGGGGATGGCGTTGGCCCGGATGTCGTGCTGCAACCGCCCGAGGAGCGTGGACGGTGGCGGCGCGGCCGGCTCTGCCACCTCCCGATGGACGGTGATCTCGTCGGACCGGGCATCGGCCAAGAGCAGGGCCGACTCCCGGTGGAGCCGGCCCCAACTTCGGAGCAGGGGATGGTTGATCAACTCGGCACTCGGATCGTTCGCCCGTAGGCGGGCTCCACCATCCATCGGATGGGGGCTGCACCTGAGCAGGGCGTCGGGATCGAGGCGGGTCGGTTCCAGTAGGAACAGGTGCACGTCGCGCTGCACGGCCACCGCTCGCGCCACCTCCAGAACGTCTCCCGCCGGCAGCACGGTGAATCCGAACAGCATCAGGCGTCCCGGCAGGTCGAGCAGGTGCTCCCCCGCATGCAGCCGGCCGAGCACGTTCGGAAGTCGTTCGGGGGGGCTCGGTTCCGGCATCCGTTCGCGGACCTGGTTCCACAGTCGGGCCTGCCAGAGTGCGTGGTCGGCGAGCGGGCGTCCGGTCCCGTCGACGAGCCTGCCCTCGCTCCACTGCCGCACCATCTGAGGCCGGTGCAGGTGGTAGCGGTCGAACAGGTCGGCGATCCGACGGGCCCGGGCGTAGACCGAGGAGCTGTCTGCCACCAGCGCCTCGGGAAGGCCCAGGTTGCCACTGTCCCCAACCATCACCTCGAGCACCGTCCACACCAGGCATTCGATCCGCCACGGGTCGGCTTCGTCGTCGGCACGGTCGACGGCCAGTACGGCAGAGCGCAAGTCCCCCGGGAAGGCCGGGATGATGTTGGCCGCCACCCCGTCGGTTCGCCCGTCCCCCGAGGCCCCCAGGTGCCGGGCCAGCTCGAGGGTCAGCCACCGGCGCATCCCGTGGGAGGGAACGGCCAGCCACTCAGGCGTCATCGGGTCCGGTGGTTGGTCGCCGAGGATGTGGGCCAGACGGGCGGCCAGGGGTCGGGCCGAACCCGCCGAATGGAGATGCATCATCGCCAGCGACCCTACCGAGTGGATGTGACGGTCGTCGTCACGGTCGGACGTC
>JADGOG010000185.1 GCA_017883065.1 Acidimicrobiales bacterium
TAAGCCACATGCTCCGCCGCTTGTGCGGGCCCCCGTCAATTCCTTTGAGTTTTAGCCTTGCGGCCGTACTCCCCAGGCGGGGCACTTAATGCGTTAGCTGCGGCACAGAAACCGTCGATAGGTCCCCACACCTAGTGCCCAACGTTTACGGCGTGGACTACCAGGGTATCTAATCCTGTTCGCTCCCCACGCTTTCGCTCCTCAGCGTCAGTATTGGCCCAGACCACCGCCTTCGCCGCTGGTGTTCCTCCTGATATCTGCGCATTTCACCGCTACACCAGGAATTCCGTGGTCCCCTACCAAACTCTAGCCATGGCAGTATCGAATGGCGACTCCAGGTTGAGCCTGGAGGTTTCACATCCGACTTGCCAAGCCGCCTACGAGCTCTTTACGCCCAATAAATCCGGACAACGCTTGCCCCCTACGTATTACCGCGGCTGCTGGCACGTAGTTGGCCGGGGCTTCTTCTGCAGGTACCGTCACAATCGTCCCTGCTGAAAGAGGTTTACAACTCAGAAAGCCTTCGTCCCTCACGCGGCGTTGCTGCATCAGGCTTTCGCCCATTGTGCAAGATTCCCCACTGCTGCCTCCCGTAGGAGTCTGGGCCGTGTCTCAGTCCCAGTGTGGCTGATCGTCCTCTCAGACCAGCTACCCGTCGAAGCCTTGGTGAGCCGTTACCTCACCAACAAGCTGATAGGCCGCGAGCCCCTCCCGAAGCGGAATCCATTTCCTCACCGAGCCATGCGACTCAGTGGGGATATCCGGTATTAGCACCGGTTTCCCGGTGTTGTCCCGGTCTTCGGGGCAGGTTGCTCACGTGCTACTCACCCGTTCGCCACTCGATCTTCACCGGTATTGCTACCGGTTGGACCTCGTTCGACTTGCATGTGTTAGGCACGCCGCCAGCGTTCGTCCTGAGCCAGGATCAAACTCTCCATTGAGACCTCAGCCAGACCCGAAAGCCTGACCAAAATCGAAGAGCTGACGTCGAGGACACTGATCCTCTCGGTCAACTGAATACTGGCAAAGAACAGACATTGTCCGTTCAATGCTTTGAATTGACTAGCGATCTCGGTGTTACCCGCGATCGCCCGCACTGACTTTTGGCTATCACTATTCCGTTTTCAAGGAGCGACCGGGCACACGCCGTAGGACGTTGGTGCCGGAATCTCCACAGGCAGGAGCAAGAGCTCCATTCTGTAGGTGCCTGGCGACGCCCTTGCGGGTCGTTCACCGGGACTAGTTACAGTATCGCATCCGTACGATCGTGTCAATCAGGTCACGCCTGATTCCGATCGGCCCGGTACGAGCCGGCGCTGCTGCCCACAGGCGCCGGACGCGACACCTCAGACCTTAGTTCAGTTGCTTCGCCGGACGGCGTCGAGGCAGGGCGGGGCGCCGTGGCCCCGAGATGGCATCGGCCTCGGCCCGGCCTCCGAGCAGCGAGTTATCGTGGCGACTGGCAGCCCAGGGCGGACTGAGGCTGGGCATTCGGACCGATCTGGAGCGATCGATGACGTGTGACCTTCGGCACTGTGCCCTGTATCGCCGGCGGGAGATGATGACCGCGTGATCGAACGACGGCGACGGGCCCGGATGCCTGGCCAGGCGGCGGGGGCTGCCGCCGCGTCATGGGGGGCCGGGTGACCGACTGCCGCTGCCATTCGGGACCGGACGTTCGGCGCCTGCAGTCCGGAGGCCTTCGCCCATGACCTTTCCCGCGCTGATCCTGCGCAACCTGTGGTCGAAGAAGGCCCGCTCCATCGGGCTGGCGTTCGCGGTGGCCATCGCCGTCATGGCGGTCGTCACGCTGGACGTGACCAGCAGTGGGCTCGAGCAGTCTGCCGCCGCGGTCATCTCGGTGGGCAAAGCCGACTTCACCGTGGCCCAGAAGGGCGCCTCGGACACCCTGACCAGCACGATCGATCGACAGGAGTTGACGGTCCTGCAGAAGACCCCGGGGGTGGCCACCGTGGTCGGCGTGCTCGTCGAGACGGAGAACATCAACGCGGAGAACCCGGTCTTCATCGAGATCGGCATCGATCCCGGTGACCTGCCGGGGTTCGGCGTGAAGGTGGTGCGCGGCAAGGCCTACGGGCCCACCGCATCCCACGAGGTGATGCTGGGGTGGAGGGCGGCGGCCAACCTCGGCCTACGGGTCGGAGACCAGTTCCGTGCCAACGGCACCACCAACACGGTCACCGGGATCTACTCGACCGGGAACTCGTTCGGCGACGCGGCGGCGATGTTCCCACTCCCCGCCATCCAGGGCTACAACAGGGTCCCGGGGATCGTCACCCTGGCCTTCGTCAAGGTGACTCCCGGGGCCAGCGCGGCCAAGGTGGCGGCCCGCGTCGACTACGCCCAACCCCAGCTGGTCACCATTCGCACCGCCTCGCAGTTCGGGAGAGCGGATCGGAACCTGGTGTACCTGCAGGCCGCGGTCAACGGAAGCACGATCCTGGCCATCCTCATCGGTGCCGTGATCGTGGGCAACACCATGCTCCTTTCACTCTTCGAACGGACCCGGGAGTTCGGCCTGTTGCGGGCCATCGGCTGGACCAGACTGCGAACGGTGAACCTCCTGCTCGGGGAGAGCCTGCTGCTCGCGGTGCTAGGAGCGGCTCTGGGAGTCGCTCTCTCGTTCGTGGTCGCCGCCGGACTGGCCCGCCTCCCGGCACTCCGGGGCATCCTCCACCCGAACTTCACCGAGGGCGCCTTCTGGAGGGCGTTGTTCACCGCCCTGGTGATGACGCTGCTGGGGGCCCTCTACCCCACCACCCGAGCGGCGATGCTCTCGCCGCTCAAGGCCCTCAGCTATGAGTGACCCCACCGTGGTCGAGGATGCCGTCGTGGTGCGCGGGGTGAGCCGCACCTATCCTGGCAATGTCGTCGCGCTCGCCGGGATCGACCTCACCGTGTCCTACGGGGAGACGGTGGCCATCACCGGGCCGTCGGGCTGCGGGAAGTCGACGCTGCTCCACCTTCTTGCCGCCATCGACTCCCCCACCACGGGATCGGTGACCGTCGCCGGTCGCGACCTGGCCGTCGTGCGCGACCTCGGCGAGTACCGCCGCCACCAGGTCGGTCTGGTGTTCCAGTTCCACAACCTTCTACCCCAGTTGACCGCCATCGCCAACGTCGAACTGCCCATGTTCGGCACCGGGAAGTCCGCACGCCAGCGGGCGGACCGGGCCCAACTGCTGCTCGACCAGGTCGACCTCGGTGACTGCCTGCACCGGCTGCCCACCGAGCTGTCGGGGGGTGAGCGCCAGCGGGTGGCCATCGCCCGGGCCCTGGCCAATGAACCGGCGATCCTCCTGGCCGATGAGCCGACGGGGAGTCTGGATTCGGCGTCGACGGCACGCTTCTTGGACCTCCTCGAAGGTCTGGGCACCAGTGGGATGACCATCGTCATGGTGACCCATGCCCCGGAGGTCGCACGGCACGCCGACCGGATCATCGAGATGCGCGACGGGGCGATCGTGGGCGAAGGCGTCCCCCAGGCAGCGGCCGGTGCGGGGGCCTCCCGGTCCACGACCGGTGACGGCTTCGGTGACGGTGCCCTGGGACGGTCCGCCCTGTAGCGGCCAGGTGGGCCCGAGCAGGATCAGCCGAAGGTGAAGTCGTAGGCCTGGACACCCGGCGACACCGCCAGGACGAGCGAACCCTGCCCGACCATGGACGACCCCACCAGCCGGTAGAGCCTGGGCTCGCCTCTGACGGTCACCGTCCGGGTGGTGGTGCCGTTCATCGACACCCGGACCGTGCCGGACCCCCCGAGGACCAGGTAGACGTCCCGGGCCACGAAGTCGAGGCCCAACGTGGCTTCTGGTCCGGCTGTCGAACTCTCTGCGCCCACCGACCAGCGACCGCCGTAGGCGTACTCGTCCCGAGGGAGGGGGACCGGAGCCCGGTAGGCCCCCATCTGATCCTCCACCACCGTCTGCCCGGCCAGGTTGGGCGTGCCGTGCCGGTAGCCCAGGTAGGTCTCCGGGGTGGTCTGCTCGTCGGGGGTGGAGTCGGGGACATCGGTGG
>JADGOG010000186.1 GCA_017883065.1 Acidimicrobiales bacterium
CTCGGCCTGCGCACCCTCGAGGAGGCCATCGGGCGGGTGGACCTGATCGACGTGGCCGACGCCGTCGACCACTGGAAGGCCTCCGGTCTCGATCTTTCCCCGATCCTGGTCCACCAGGAGCTGCCCGAAGGTGCCGTCCGGTACTGCATCAACGCGCAGGACCACGGACTCGACCGGGCGCTGGACCACGCCTTCCTCGAGCAGTGCCGCCCGGCCATCGAGGACGCCACACCGGTGAAGGCGACGGTCGAGGTGACCAACGTGAACCGCACGGTGGGCACCCTTCTCGGGTACGAGATCACCCGCCGCCACGGGGGCGCCGGTCTGCCCGAGGGGACCATCGACCTCACCTTCCACGGCTCCGCCGGCCAGAGCTTCGGGGCGTTCGTGCCCAGGGGCGTGACCATGCGGCTCCTGGGCGACACCAACGACTACCTGGGCAAGGGGCTCTCCGGGGGCCGGATCATCGTCCGCCCGCCCGACGACTCGCCGTTCGCCGCCGAGGAGAACATCGTGGCCGGCAACGTCATCCTCTACGGGGCCACGGCCGGGGAGGTCTTCCTCCGGGGCCAGGTGGGTGAGCGGTTCTGTGTCCGGAACTCCGGTGCCATCGCCGTGGTCGAGGGTGTGGGCGACCACGCCTGCGAGTACATGACCGGCGGCCGGGTGGTGGTGCTCGGACCCACGGGTCGGAACTTCGGTGCCGGCATGTCGGGTGGGGTGGCCTACGTCTTCGATCCCCACGGCCTGCTGTCCGGGGTCTACAACCCCGAGATGGTCGACCTCGGCCCCCTGTCCCCTGAAGACCGGATGTGGCTGAAGGATCGGGTGGCCATGCACCGGGACGAGACCGGTTCCCACGTGGCCACCGAGATCCTCGCCGACTGGATGAGTGCCTCCGAGCAGTTCGTCACGGTGATGCCGCGGGACTACAAGCGGGTGCTCGAGGCCACCGAGAAGGCCATCGCCGAGGGTCGCTCGGTGGACGACGCCGTGATGGGAGCCTCCCATGGGTGACATCTTCGGATTCCTCAAATTCCCCCGGCAGCTTCCGGCCCGCCGTCCGGTGCCTGTCCGGCTCCGCGACTGGAAGGAGGTCTATGAGCCGTTCCCGGCCGAGGCCGCCCGACAACAGGGTGCCCGCTGCATGGACTGCGGGATCCCCTTTTGCCATGAGGGCTGCCCCCTGGGCAATCTCATCCCCGAGTGGAACGACCTGGTCTACCGGGACGACTGGGCGGAGGCCATCGAGCGGCTCCACGCCACCAACAACTTTCCCGAGTTCACCGGCCGGCTCTGTCCGGCACCCTGCGAGGGCGCGTGCGTGCTCGGCATCAACGACGATCCGGTGGCCATCGAGCGGATCGAGTACGAGATCGCCGAACGGGCCTGGTCGGAGGGGTGGGTCGAGCCCCACCCCGGCAGCGTGGCCACCGGCAAGCGGGTGGCGGTGGTGGGTTCGGGCCCCGCCGGTCTGGCCGCAGCCCAGCAGTTGTGCCGTGGCGGCCACACGGTGGTGGTGTTCGAACGGGCGGAGAAGCCCGGGGGGCTGCTCCGCTACGGGATCCCCGAATTCAAGATGGAAAAGGCGGTGCTGGGCCGGCGCATCGACCAGATGGTCGCCGAGGGTGTCGAGTTCCGGTGCCGGGTGTCCGTCGGGACAGCCGACGCCGAGGTCGGCGCGGCGGCCGCCGCGGATGCTGCGGTGGTCAGCGGCTCATCCCTGCTGGAGGGGTTCGACGCCGTGGTGCTGGCCGGCGGAGCAACCCTTCCGCGGGACCTCCCCGCCCCCGGTCGGCACCTGGCCGGGATCCACCGGGCCATGGACTTCCTCAAGCCGTCCAACATGGTCCAGGAGGGATCGCTGGCCGAGACTCCGATCTCCGCCCACGGCAAGCACGTGGTGATCATCGGCGGCGGGGACACCGGGGCCGACTGCCTGGGCACCGTGCACCGTCAGGGTGCGCTCAGCGTCCACCAACTCGAGATCATGCCCGAGCCGCCGAGCGACCGGACCGCCGACAATCCGTGGCCGACCTGGCCGCTCATCCTGCGGACATCGCCGGCGCTGGAGGAGGGCGGCGAGCGGCTCTTCTCGGTGACCACGGCGGAGTTCCTCGACGACGGGGCTGGTCATGTCCGTGCCCTCCGGGGCGAGGAGGTCGAGCTGGCCTACGGCGACGACGGCCGCCCCGACTTCCGTCCGGTGGAAGGTTCGGAGTTCGAGCTCCCGTGTGAACTGGTGCTCTTGGCCATGGGCTTCCTCGGAGCCGAACGCACCGGGGTGGTGGCCGACCTGGGGATCGAGATCGACCCCCGCGGCAGTGTCGTGGCCGACGGGGAGTGGTCGACCAACGTGGAGGGCGTGTTCGTGTGCGGGGACATGACCCGGGGTCAGAGCCTGATCGTGTGGGCCATCGCCGAGGGTCGCTCGACGGCGGCCTCGGTCGACCGGTTCTTGATGGGGAAGACCGCACTGCCTGCGCCGATCGTTCCCGGGCAGCTGGCCCTCCGCTAGGGGGGTCCCAGCAGGCACTTCCCCGTTGCCCGACCCGGTCGATTCGGTCAGGGTGCACTCCCTCGGGCAGCGCGGCTGACATGATGAGGCGTGGCCGACCGGCGAAGGGCGATGGGGGGCAGGCCGGGCCGACGCCGCACGGCCAGATGGATGCGGGCTGCTGCCTCGATCGTCGTGGCCGGCGTGGTCTCCACCGGTTGCTCGGGTGCGGGCGACGGCTCTCCGCATGTCGCCGTTGTCGGCGACTCGATCACCACACTCGACCACGGGGAGATCACATCCGTGCTCGACCCTCCGTACGCCGTCGACTTCTACTACCAGAACGGAATGCGCATCGACCAGATGCTGCCCCGGCTGCGTGACGGACTGGCCGCACGGGGTCCCGGCGTGCCTGTCATCGTGAACCTGGGCACCAACGACGCGCTGCAGGGCGGTCGCAACGCCGACCCACAGAGGAGTTGGGACCGACTGCTGTCGATCACCAAGGACACACCGTGCGTCGTCCTCACCACGGTCAACTCGATCGCCGATGCCATTGCCAGGGGGAACGTCGCCTCCGCGCTCAATGAGCGGATGACGGCCCTGGCCGCCGCCGATCCCGGCAAGTACAAGGTCGTCGACTGGAACCGGTTTCTGGCCTCCCTCGGCGACCGGCAACGCGCCACCTATCTGCAGGTCGATCTCATCCACGAGACGACGGATGGAGCGTGGTGGCTCGCCGACGCGTACCGGTCGGCCCTCGACACCTGTGGAACGTCCGCCCAACCCGCCCCACCGGCCCCACCCGAGGAACCGGGTTCGTAGTCGACGCTCGGCTGGGCCGACCGGATCAGGAGCGCCAGACCGCTCCAGCCGAACCTGTCCACCCCGACAAGTGCCCCGGTGTGGGGCGCGTCGGGGACCTCGCCGGAACCGGAGCCGACGTTTCGCTGAAGGAGAAGCGGCGGGTGGGGGAGTAGTGAGTGGCGTGGCCCGGATCAACCTGCGTGGCGGTGCATGTCCGGTGATAGGGGATGCCTCTCGGCTGGGGCTTCCTAAGGCACAGAGTGCTCAACCGCTACCGAGAGGGCGCGAGTGAATGCACTCCATCGCATGGCGCGCTCCCTTGATACCCCTATGGGTATAGCGTCAGTCAGAGAGCCGAGAGGAGGCCCCGATGGGATACGGATGGCACAACGGCACAATGGGTGGTGGCTGGTGGGTCCTGATGGTCATCGGAATGGTCATCTTTTTCGCCGTCTTCGTTGTCGGCGCTGTACTGCTGGTCCGTCACTACGGTCAGCCGCACAGTGAAATCGGAGCTTCCAACTCAGCCATCGACATCCTCCAGCAGCGATTCGCCCAGGGCGAGATCTCCGAGGAGGAGTACACACGCAGCCTGGCACTCCTCAAAGACCAGCCGTGAGCCGCCGGACGGCAGTGTGGATGTTGGTGGTCGGGGCGATCGGCGTGATCGTCCTGGGAACCGCTCTGGTCTTCGGCCCTGGCGGAGGTCGTTTTGGTGGAGGGCAGTCG
>JADGOG010000187.1 GCA_017883065.1 Acidimicrobiales bacterium
ACGTTCGAGGCGATGATGACGGGACGGCTCGTTGACGCCGAGGCACTGGCGGCGGAGGCGCTCGAGCTCGGCCTGCAGATCGGCGCCCCGGATGCGTTCGCCATGTACGCCGCGGAGTTCTTCGTGCTGCGTACCTTCGCCGGCCGACACGACGAACTATTCCCTCTGGTGGAACAGGCGGCTCGCGAGAACCCCACAGTGCTCCCGTTCAAGCTGGCGTACGGGATCATCTGCGTCGCCGTGGGTCAAGCCGACGCCGCCCGCGAGATTCTGCACGAGGGCATGGAGAGCGGTTTCGCCGAACTCGCCGTCGACAACTTTTGGATGACCTCGGTCATCGCCTATGCCATCATCGCCATCGAGCTCGATGGCCGCGAGGCGGCCGCCCAGCTACTGCCCCTCATCGAGCCCTATGCGGCCGAGATCTCATTCAACGGCGTCACCAGTCAGGGACCGGTCGGCGCCTACGCCGGAAAGCTGGCATCGCTGTTGGGCCGCCATGACGAGGCTGAAGGTCACTTGAAGGCGGCGTTGGCAACAGCCACGGCGTTCGGCTGGACCTACCACCGGGCCACGACGCTCTTCGCCCTGGCGCAGGCGCGGCACCGCCGCATGGGCGGCCTCGACGAGGAGGGGCGGTGCTGGCTCTCAGAGGCATCCGAACTCTGCCGGGTCTATGGCTTCCAGAATTGGATCGGCCAGATCGATGACTTGGCCGCCAGCCAGCCCCCCACCGCGCTGCGACCCTGATCCACGCCTCAGTTGCGGACGTGACGCGCGGATGACGCGGGCTCGGCCGCAGGATGACCTCGAGGCCGCAGGCGAAGGGTCGCCGGCATGGCAGAAAAGAGCAGGTGCAATGACAACTCTGGTCATCTTCCACGAGGTTGACGACGTCGAACACTGGCGCACCTCCACCAGGCGCGAAGAGTACTTCGGTCCGCTGGGAATCACCGCGCGCCCCTTCATCGACCCGGACAAGTCCAACCGGGTGGGACTGATCGTCGAATGTCCCAGCCTCGAGGCGTTCCAGAACTCCCTCCAAGGTGAGGGCGCCGCCGACGCGATGAAGTTCGACCGCGTCCGTCCGGAGACCATCCAGATGTTCGTGGAAGGCTGAGCCGTGGACGTCATCTCGGCCCTCGAGCAATCGTACGACCAGACGGCAAAGCTGGTCGCCGGGCTCACCCCGGCCGAATTCGACACTCCGTCTCCCTGTGCGGGTTGGGACGTCCGTGCAACACTCAACCACCTGCTCGGCGCCACGTGGATGTTTACCCTGGTCAACCAGGGCCAGGATGCAGACGAAGATGCCGGCGACGTCATCGGCGACGATGCCAGCCTGGCCGTCGCAGCCGCGGCGAAAGAGAACCTCGCCAGCTGGCGCCAACCCGGCGCCTTCGACGGCGACCGATCCTATTCCTTCGGCACCTTCCCCGCGCCGGGTGCGGCCATGCTCAACCTCGAGGAGGTGGTCGTGCACAACTGGGACGTGGCCAAGGCCATCGGCCAGGAGTTGGTGATCGACCCCGCGGTGGGGCACTTGATCTACGACTGGGGCGTCTCGATCCCGCTCGATGGCTTCCGCGACCATGGTGCCTTCGGCCCCGAAGTGGCGGTGCCGGCGTCTGCACCCATTGTCGACCGTCTCGTCGGCCTGTTCGGCCGGCAACCCTGAAAGGACGGTCGGTGCACAAGAGCCTTTCCGGCCGACGAATCGGCGAGACGACGAGAAGAACAGGCGCGTCCAGCCAGCAAGTCCATTCCTGGCCCGGAGGCAGATCCACCATGGCATCACCGTCTCGATGTCCTACGACCCCATTGGCAACCAGATGGGATCCCAGGTCGACCGTCTTGCCGACAACGACGACGCGAACGCCTTCATCGATCGCGCCTTCGCCATCAACCCGATCGGTGTCGAGTACGACCCCGACGAGTGCCCGTGCATGAGTGTCTCCCCGGCTGAGCAGCCGGCGAGAGGATAAGGAGAAGAAGACGTGTCATACCTGCAAATACATTTCTGGCCCGGCGGTACCGAGGAGCAGTACCAGGCGATGGTCAAGGTTCTGCATCCCGAGACGGGCCTGCCCGAGGGTCAGCGTTCCCACACCAGCGGTCCGACGGAGGGCGGCTACCTGATCTCGGTCGTCTGGGACTCGATGGAGCAGAGCAAGGCCTTCATGCAGAACACGCTCTTACCGGCGTTGCCGGTGGACGGCGGATTCGCTGGGGCTCCGGAGGAGCGCACCGCTCAGGTCGCCCACCACGATTCGAACTGACCTGCCAATGGATGGTCTCAGGGGTGTGAAGTCAGAGGGCGGTTCGGCGAGGCTCGACTCTCCTCTGATAGAAGAGCGTCGGCGGAATTGCCAGATGCTTGCGAGGATCGACACAGCCAAACTGCGCCCAGTCATCCAGTAATGGCGGTACGAGATGAATCTCATGTCAAGCGGAACACATAGATTCCGATGCTTCACTGCGGTTGATCCATCCAGAGTCTGGACTGCCCTTACGGATGGTCAAGAAACTGGCCGGTACCTTCACGGGCTGGTTGCCGACTCATCGTGGTGCCCCGACGCTCCGATTCATTTCCGGGCTGCCCCATTCCAGCCAGAAGGCCAATCCATGCTGGTGGGTCGAGTGCTGTGCGCTCAGCCCTATCGTCGGCTGTCCTACTTCATAAGGTCGGGGCCGGAGGACCCATCCACCTACCTCACCTGGCAACTCCGGTCCTGCCCAGGCGGCTCCACGGTGCATCTCCAAGTCGATCATGCCGAGTGGGCAGACACTGACGAGGAGGCCGAGAACACGTGGTTGCCGGTGCTCGCAGCGCTGCAGACTCTGCTTTCCGGAGACGGGCCATCACGACCTTAGGTATCCCGCATGTCAGCGAACTCGAGTCCTGAGGGCTGTCCCACATCACCGGTTCGCGGCGTGCCAAACAGTGTCCGATCGAAAGGGTGCTTGCTATCGGAGAGTGTTCGGTGGTGGCCTTTGATCAGTCCCAGGTCGGTCCTGACCGCAAGCGGGCCTCCACGTTCGACTGACGGGAGTCAACACCACGTTCCGCGAGCCGATCCTTGAGCGGGCACCGGCGACATTCGTCGTGGTGCTCATACGTCGGGTATGCCCATGTCCAGGTTGGGCGCTTCGGTGCCCCCGTCGACCTCGAGGACCTTGCCCGTGACGTAGGACCCGGCCTCCGAAGCCAGATAGATCACCGCGGCGGCAATGTCTTCGGGGTCGCCAATACGACCGAGCGGCGTGCCGGCCTCCATGGCCGTCCGCAGTTCGTCGGATTGCATGACGATGTCGAGCGCCGAGGTGGCCACCGATCCCACCGCGATGGCATTGACCCTGATGCGTGGGGCGAGGTCGGTTGCGGCCAGCCGGGTGTAGTGGGCCAGTGCCCCTTTGGCGGTGCCATAGGCCAGGAACCCCCGACCGGTCAACCGGCCCATGGCCGACGAGATGTTGACGGCCGATCCGCCGCCTCCTTCGAGCATCAGCGGCACTGCAGGTCGCAGCAACGCATGGGCAGTGGCCACATTGAAGTGAAAGGCCTGCTCCATCACCTCCGCCGATGTGTCCATGAATGCTTGGGGCATGGTTCCCCCGACGTTGTTGACCACCAAGTCGAGACGGCCGAACGCCTCACGGGCGTGCTCCACCAGGGCCGCCACCGCTTCGAGATCGTTCAGATCGGCGGGGACCACCACCGCCTTGCGTCCGACGGCCTCGATCCGCTTGGCCACTTCGCCAAGCTGGTCAGCGGTGCGGGCTGAAATCACTACATCAGCGCCGGCCTCAGCCAAGCTCACCGCAGTAGCGGCACCAATGCCGCGGCCTGCACCGGTCACGATGGCTACCTTGTCGGTCATTCCGAAGCGATCAAGAATCATCTGGAAGTTCTCCCTCTGTTAGCGACAGTGCTAGCAGCCCGAGACAGGATCCGCTTGCGGGCACCCGGGCATTGTCCCGAGGAGTGAGCCGGAAATTGTCAGATGCCGTTCCGCGTACGGGACAC
>JADGOG010000188.1 GCA_017883065.1 Acidimicrobiales bacterium
GACAGGACCCCCGACCCTGGCAAGCGCGCCTGACTTCTGGAACGCTTCGTCCTGTTCGCCCGCGGCGGAGGCACCGCCGCGGGCATCCCCGACGCTGGACCCTACGCCAGGTACGTGCCATCGGGGCGGCCTTGGGCCCTACCGGATTCGCAGGTTGCAGGCGCCCGCTCCCGGCGGATCCGGGGGCACCCCAGGGCCGCTACCTCGTGGGCAACGAACCAATCCGACAGATCTCTACTTGTGAGGATGGACACACCCAGATGGCGGCACGGTCCCTCTCGACGGCCAATGCAGGGTGCGAATCCGGATGATGTGGACACTCGGGCCAGACTGGCGACCTCCCGGCGCTCCACAGTGCCTCAACGACGCACTCTTGGATCTGGTCAGCCAAACTCACCACTTGATGTATTCGATCTGCTCCTCTGTTGATCGAGATGCCAGCACCGGAACGACCGAAGTAGATCATGGCGGTTGCCACACCTTGCATCCCAGACCAGTCGCTGTCCCGAACATCTGGAGTTAGCGAAGTTACGTTAGACAAGTCCGCCAACACCGGAGCGAGGGCGATCTCCAGTTCCTCGTCCAGGCGGATCATTCTTGCCGATGGCGCGGTGATCGATGGTCTAGAAGGTCACTCACCCATCGGCGTCGGGCAGTCGACGAGTCGTCCCGGCAATGTACCCGAGCGGACGTTCTAGCCGGTGCTCTGGACGGGCCGGTCCGCCTTGGGCACGTTGGTGGAATAGATCGCAACGAATTCGCCGGACCCACCCTTCCCGACCTGCCAAACCTCGTATTCCTGTGACGGGACCGGGGCAGCACAGGTCGGCGGACAGACGGCACGGTAGGTGGCCGTGTAGCTGACCACCTGGCAACTGCCGTTCAGCGTGCAGCGTTTGGGCAACGCCCCGATCACCCGAAACCCCGCAACGGACTTGGGTCCATGAACAGGTGCGTTGGTCGCCGAGTAGTAGCAGCTGTACCGGTCAGTGGATGGACAGACGACCCTGCCCTGCGACACCGACGGGTTGCTGGACCCACACGCTGCTCCCCCGAAGCCCGCTAAGGCCATCACCACCACAACCGCCGCCGCGTGTCGCACGGCGACAAGCATGACACAGGGTGTTTCCATCGACCCGGACGACGTGCTCCGCGGCTGATCGGTCCCGGCATGACCGGCAGCATGGGACAACCCTGCCGATGAAATACTCGGAGCGTGAACGAGGAGCACTCGGGGCCTTCCATTCGTCAAGCAAGACCTGCCGAGTACCCAGATCTCCGCAGGATCGAGTTCGAGGCCGACAGGCTGTTTGAAACGGTGGGAATCGGGCCTTTCGTCAACGACGAGGCAGAAGACCACTTCCACCATGCGGCACTCGTCCTCGTGTCAGGCGATCCGCCCGCTGGCTTCGTGTGCCTGGAGTTGGTGGATGGCCATCCGCACATCTGGCAGTTGGCGGTGCATCCGGACCGTGGTCGCCAAGGGTTAGGGCGTGCCCTGGTCACGGCCGCCTGCGATTGGGCACGAACCGAACGGTTCGAGGCAATCACACTGACCACGTACCGGGATGTTCCATGGAATGGACCGTTCTACGAATCGCTCGGTTTCGTCACTATCGGCACTCTGACGCCAGGACTACGCACCATCCGAGAGCATGAGCGAGCCATCGGGGACGATGACTTCGGCCCTCGGGTTGCCATGCAGCTTTCGCTCTGAGCCGCAGATGCTGTCTCACCCACCCGGCAGCGTCAGGGAGCGGCCCGAATCAGCAGTCCATCAGCCCATCCCTCGATGCGGGTTGACACGGCTTAGTGCAGCGAAGAGCTGTCCGCTCGAGCTTGGGCTGCCGCGTGGTGACCGGCCCGTCGACCGAAGAACGAGCTATCGCCGAGGCTGATGCCGCTGGCGTAGTGGTGGGCCGCGAGGCTGGCGGCGGTCCGGCCGACGGCGTAGAGCCCCGGGATGCGATAACCCTCGCTGTCGAGCGCGGCGCCGTCGGGATCGGTGACGAGACCGCCGAGCGTAAAGGTCGCGTAGATCGCACCGTGGTCAACGCGCAGGTCGATGGCGCCGATGCCGCTCGCCGGCGGCGCGCCGATGGGCTGGAGGAAGGGTGCCCGCTTGTGGAATGCCGGGTCGTCACCGCGCGTCGCGGCCTCGTTGTACTCGCGCACCGTGCGAGCCAGGGCGTCCGGCGGAATCCCGAGGTCGGCGGCCAGTTCCTCTGGAGTGGCCGCGGCGTAGCCGATCCGGAGTCCGATCGGATTCGGCTCGTGGATCACGTCATCGGTGATCATGTAGACGAGGCCGTCGTGGTCGCGTAGGGCGTGGAACCCGATGCGACCGGTGTAGGTATCCTCGTTGATGAATCGTTCACCGTCGCGGTTGACGAGGATTCCCCGTGCGAGACGGTGGGGCGGCCCGAGGGGCAGCGCGCACTCGAAGGAGTCGAGCCTGGTCGTCGCTGCGCCGGCGCCCACGCCCATGCGGATCCCGCGCCCGTCGTCGTTTGGGGTCCCGATCCGCCAGGCCGGATCCGGGACGTGGGCCAGGGGGCAGTACTCGGCGACCATCGCCTCGTTGTGGATGAAACCGCCAGTGGCCAGGATCACCCCACCACGGGCTCGGATGGCACGGGGTCCGTCATCGGTCCTCACCAGCAGGCCGGCGACGTCCCCGTTGTTGATGACCAGCGCCTCCGCTCTGGCGTCGGTCACCACGCGGGCGCCACTGGTCGACACGGCCGCACCGAGACGTTCCATGAGGTAGCCGCCGGCGGAGTCGACACACTCCGGCTTGTGTCCGCGGGGTACCGGGACCGCGAGTTCGTCAAAGGGATAGGTGTCTTCACCGCCGGTGAAGAGCAGCCCAGCGTCATCCGCCGATTCGCGGTTCGGCTCGTCGCAGAATGACGCCCGGAATGGCACACCGATCGAGACCATCCAGTCAAAGTGGTCCGGCGAACCCTCGCAGTAGGCGTTCACGCGATCGTCGTCGACGCCGGGCCCAAGAGCAGCCCGGAGGAACGCCGCCATGTTCTCCGGCGAGTCCTGGAAGCCACAGGCGCTCTGGAGGGCCGTGCCGCCTCCCAGGTAGATGAGGCCGCCGGAGTGGGCCGACGTCCCTCCGGAGTCCCCGCTACGTTCGACGGCCAGCACGTCCGCTCCCGCCTGCCGCGCCCCCATGACCGCCGACGCGCCCGCAGCGCCCAGACCGACGACGACTACGTCGATCGTCTCGTCGAAGCGAACCTCGCTGACGTCAAGCGCCGGGATCAGTTCCATCACTCGCCACGCGCCAGGGCTGGATGGTGGACCTTGCCTTGCCTCCATGTCATTGACCGGCAGTCCTTGAATGTGGTGACGACCACGGCGAGGGTTGCCCGGCACGCTTTCGATCGAGGATTGGCCCTCGCTCGTACATCCCCGGATCGTAGAGCCGGCTCGTCACCCATGAGCGCAGTATGCCAGTATTCCGCGAGGCTTCCCGCTACCACCTTGCAGTCGATTGCGACGGGCAATGACCCGACGATGGGGGCGGTCCTGGTGAGGACCGTGACACACGCTCCCAGCGATCGGGGGCAGTGTTCTCTCGGTCAGAGTCGCCCGAGCATCGTCCTCATCGCCTGCTGATCTTGAGCTTCGGTCAAGCCCGATGATGAGAGAATCACCAGGTAGCCATGCTTCTCAGCGCTCATTTGGCTTAGATGGTCGATGAAGGCGGAGCCCGACATTCCCACGTCGGCGACCCAGTATGCCGCTGCGCCATCCACGGTCAACGGGATGAACTCAGGTGCGGGAATCGTTGCTCCCGACGGTGTAACGCCAGCGGCAGAGATGGCAAATGGACTGTGGAGCTGGGTGAAGTTGGACAACCCCTCCTTGGACCACGAGACGTTCGTTTCGAGCAACACGCCACGGTGTTGGCCTGGATAGAAGCAAGAACTCTGGTCATCGACGTTGGCCCCGGCATGGAGTGGGTACGTGCCAGTGAGGAACACGGATGACGCTTCCTTC
>JADGOG010000097.1 GCA_017883065.1 Acidimicrobiales bacterium
AGGGTGTATCACTCGACCGGCCAGGGAGAACGGGCCCCGGTCCCGAGTCAAGCCCGGCCGCCGCCCCCACCCCAGCCATCAATCTCTCGACCAGACGGTCAGACGGTCAGACGGTCAGACGGTCAGACGGTCAGGCGGTCAGGCGGTCAGACGGTCAGGCGGTCAGGCGGTCAGACGGTCAGACGGTCAGACGGGCAGACGGGCAGACGGGGACCCGACCCGTCACTCCAACCACTCGCTGGTCATCTCCACCACGGCGGCGCCGTCGAGATCGTTCAGCTTGGTACTGACGAACTCGACCGCCCACGGGCTGGTCTGGATGCGGAACGAGGGGGACTCGGCGGTCAGCGCTTCGACCACCAGTTCGGCTACCTGCTCGGGAGTCTGCAGGTTCTCCCCGGAGAACTGCGACATGACCCGGTTGATGTAGCTCTGGAGCGCCGGTTCATAGGGTCCGGCGGAGGCGAACAGCGCTCCGACATCGACGCTGACGTTGTTGACGAATTCGGTCGCCACCGGGCCGGGCTCGATGACCGCCACGGTCACGCCGACGGCGGAAGCGACCGGGGCGAGGCTCTCGAGGAAACCCTCGACGGCGAACTTGGCTGCGCAGTAGGCCTCGTTGAAGGGTTGACCCACGGCGCCGCCGACGCTGCTCACCGTGATCAGACGACCACCGGCGGCTCGCAGGTGGGGCATGGCGGCCTTGGTCATGGCCACGACGCCGAAGAAGTTCACCTCCATGACCTGTCGGATGTCATCGAGGGGGGACAGCTCGACGGTGCCCAGATACCCGGCCCCGGCATTGTTGACCAGGGCATCCAGGCGACCGTGGTCCGCCAACACGCCCTCGACGCAGGACGCGATCGAGTCCGCAGAGGTGACGTCGAGGGCCCGGATGTCGAGGTCGACCCCGGCTTCGGTGGCCGCGGCCCGGAGCGGACCGTCCTTGCCCAATTCCCTCATGGTGGCCACCACCCGGTAGCCGGACCTGGCGGCCAGGACGGCGGACGACAGGCCGATGCCCGACGAGCTTCCGGTGACGAGGAGTACGGGTTCGGGCATGACACGACCTTTCGGATGGCGGGGCTCGGATGGAGCGGTTCGGATGGCACCACTCGACCGCCACCCGTTGAGTGGGGCCGGTGACATCGGAGTTGGGCTGGCACCACAGTAGGGAGAATCGTCACGCAGAACCACCGACCGACCCCACCGACCACCCGACCGACCCCAGCTGACCCGATCCGACTCCACCCTCACTACGATCGGTAGCCAGTGACCCCAACGACCCCGCCATCCCCGACTCCGCCATCCCCGACCCCGACAGACGGCCCATCCGCGACCCCCGCATCCGCCCGCCCGGTCTTCGACCCCTTCGATCCCAACTGGTCCAAGGACCCCTTCCCTCTCTACGCCCGACTGCGGGAGGAAGCACCGATCCACAAGAACGACCTGGGCTTCTGGGTACTGGCACGCCACGAGGACTGCCTCGCCGTCCTCCGAGACAAACGGGCCAGTTCGGACTCCCTCAACGTGGCCACCGAGCGCATGCCGGAGGGGTTCCGCTCCCCGATCTCCGAGGACGACCCCATCGCCGCCGTCATGATCGAGATGCGGCCGTTCCTCTTCAGGGATCCGCCCGACCACACCCGCCTTCGTGGGCTGGTGGTCAAGGCGTTCACCCCCAAGGTGGTCGAGGCGCTCCGGGCCCGCACCCAGGAGGTGGTCGACGAGCTGCTCGACGCCGCCCTGGCCAAGGACGAGGTCGACCTCCTCGACGAGTTCGCCTACCCGCTGCCGGTCCGGGTGATCTGCGACCTGCTGGGCGTGCCCCTCGAGGACCAGGACCGCTTCCGGGGCTGGTCCAACGCGCTGGCCCGGGGGCTCGATCCCGATTTCCTGTTGACCCAGGAGGTCATCGACGAGCGGGGGCGGGCGGTGCTCCAGTTCTCGCAGTACTTCTTCGAGCTCCTGGCCGAACGCCGCCAGCACCCCGGCGACGACCTGCTCAGCCGGCTGGTCCAGGCCGAGGACGGCGGCACCGTGCTCAGCGAGACCGAGCTGCTGTCCACGTGCATCCTGTTGCTGGTGGCGGGGCACGAGACGACGGTCAATCTCATCTCGGGGGGGACCCTCGCCCTCCTCCGGCATCCCGACCAGTTCGAGCGGTTCCGCACCGACCCGTCGGTCACCCGGAGCGGGGTGGAGGAGATGCTGCGTTACGTGTCCCCGGTCCAACTGACCGGGCGGGCCCTCACCGAGGCGTGCGAGTTCGGCGGCGTCGAGTTCCAGAAGGGCGACTTCGCCATGCTGCTGCTGGCGTCGGGCAACCGCGACCCCGAGCAGTTCGAGGACCCCGAGCGGTTCGACGTCACCCGGTCGCCCAACAACCACCTGGGATTCGGGTTCGGCATCCACCACTGCCTGGGGGCACCGCTGGCCCGCATGGAGGCCCAGGTGGCCCTCACCTCGCTGGTCAGCCGGGCACCGCAGCTGGCTCTGGCCGTCGACGACGTGACCTACACGACGAACGTGGTGCTGCGGGGCATGGAGTCACTGCCGGTGGCCATGCGGGCCTGACCCGCACCGGCACCCACCCGACTCGCCGGCCGGGCTCATCGGTAACGGGGTGACCCCGCCGGTTCCGCACACCTACCGGCCCCGGCCTCTGCGCCCACCCGGCTCGGCCTGCCGGCCGCCCGGTCCGGGCTCTCCCACGCTCCCCACGCGCCGCCCAAACCGCGCCCAAACCGGGATCAGAGCGCGCCGTCAGGACCCGGTCAGAGCGCCGCCACCCGTTCCATCACCGGCTGCAGGGCGTCGAGGGCGGTGCGCACGTCGTCGGGACCGAACGGGATGATCAGCGCGGAGACCGCGTCGGCGCCCGCCTCGGCGTACTGCTCGGCGATGTCGGCGTCGAGGGGCTGGAAGTACGGGCACACCGTGATGGTCACGTCGTCGCGGGTGCGGCCCTGGTCGGCCAGGAGCACGTCCAACTTGGCCAGGGGCTCCGCCAGTTCGCCCGGGGTGCGGTTGAAGGTGTGCCATCCCTGGGCGGCCCGGGCCGTGCGGGCCAGGGCGGCGTCGCTCTCGCCGCCGATGTGGATGGGAGGGTGGGGCTGCTGGACGGGTTTGGGGAACATGGAGCACGGGTTGAGGGAGTAGAACTCGCCCTCGTAGGCGGAGGTCTCGTCGCACCACAGGGTGGTCAACACCTCGAGGTACTCGTCGGTCCGCTTGCCCCGCTGCGGCCAGGGCACGTTGACCGCGTTGAACTCCTCTTCCAGCCAGCCCACGCCGATCCCGAAGTCGACCCGGCCGTTGGACAGCCAGTCGAGGGTGGCGACCTCCTTGGCCGTGTACACCGGGTTGCGCTGGGGGAGGAGCACCATGGCCGTGCCCAGCCGGACCGTGGTGGTGTGGGCGGCCAGGAAGCTCAACGTGTTGAGCGGCTCGAGCAGCCCGGACCCGGGGGGTGCGGGGAGCCTGCCGTCCTCGGCGTACGGGTAGGACGAGGCGTACTCGTCGAACAGGACCACGTGCTCGCCCACCCAGATGGTGCCGATGCCGCGCTGCTCGGCCTCCTGGCCGATGAGGGCGAGGATCTCGGGGGTGGAGAACGGGGTGGCGGTGGGGATCCACAGGTCGATGCGCATGATGAGGTCCTTGACGGTCGGTGGGGTCGATCGGAAGTGGGATCAGGCCGGCGCGGCGGGTGCCACCAGCGGCCACGGCTGTTCGCGCTCGGCGATGCGGGCCAGGTCCAACAACAGCTGCTCCTCGTGGTGGCGTCCGATGACCTGGAGGCCCACCGGCAGACCGTCGATGGTCCCCGCCGGAATCGACACCGCCGGATTTCCGGTCAGGTTGGCCGGGATGGTCAGCGCGCCGTTGTTGCCGAGTGCCTTGTTGAAGCCGTACTCCTTGATCAGGTCGATCTCGCCCACCGTGGTGGGCATGGGGCCGGCGGCGTCGAAGGCGGTGTCCGGGTTGGTGGCGCAGAAGACGAAGTCGGTCTGCTCGAACAGTCCGGCCATCTGTTCGTTGATCTCGATCCGGAACATCTCGGTCTTGCCCGCCGTCTGCACGTCGAGGTTGTGGGTGGCCAGGTTCAGCCCCAGCTGGATCTCCGGGGTGAGGTCGTCGTTGCAGCCGGGGTAGAGGTCGCCCAGCTCGCCGGCCAGGCCGATCACGTTGGACATCACCCACTCGAGGCCGCCCTGAGGGAGGTTGACCACCACGTCGACCCGCTTCAGGCCGGCCGAGGCGATCAACCGCTCGGCCAGCGCGGTGATCAGGGCCGCGCCACGGGGCTCGACGATGGCCGCGCCGAGGTCGACGGTGATGACCGCCCGCTTGCCGGTGAGGTCGAACGAGTCGAGGCCGGCCTCCCACCCCTCCACCCGGGGCAGGCTCAGGGTGTCGTTGGGGTGCCAGCCGTTGCACACGTCGAACCACCGGGCGGTGTCCCGCACCGAGCGGGACACGCAGCCGACCACCACGGTGAGGGGTGGCTGCAGGGTGGCGGGACCCCGGGGGATGCGCCCGTAGGTGGCCTTCAGGCCGAACAGCCCGGTGAACCCGGTGGGGATGCGGATCGAGCCGCCACCGTCACCGCCGCTGGCGATGGGGAGGAGGCCACCGGCCACCGCGGCGGCGGACCCGCCCGAGGAGCCTCCCGGGGTGCGCTCGGGATTCCACGGGTTGCGGGTGGTCCCGTGCAGCTTGGTGTGCGTGCAGTTGATGCCCCCGAACTCAGAGGCGGTGGTCTGGCCGGCCAGCACCGCACCGGCGGCGCGCAGGCGGGTGACCTGGGTGGAGTCGTGGCCCGACACCCGGTCGCGGAAGACGAGTGACGCCTCGGTGTAGGGCCATCCGCCGACCGGTTCCAACTCCTTGATCCCCATGGGCACACCACCGAAGGGCAGCCCCACGTCGGCGTCGGATGCGGCGGCGTGGGCGGCGTCGACGTCGAGGTGGCTGAACGCGTTCAGCCCTGATCGGTTGATGACGGCCAGTGAGGCGTCGAGCGCTTCGGTGGGGCTGAGCGTCCCCGCCCGGAAGGCATCGACGAGGGAGCAGGCATCCCCGAGCCATGGTTGATCGGTCACGGATACCGACGCTACTGGCAGTCGAACGCACTGTGCAGGGGTGGCGCGGCGACAGCGCAGCAGTAGTGCAGCAGTAGCGCAGTGGGAACACCGAGGCAGCGCAGAGGCAGCGCGGCACCGACCGACCGTGCACCGGTTGCCCGCGCTACCACGACCGGCGACCTAGCGTGGGGGGATGAGCGACGACCACCAGCCCGAGGACGCCGGAGCGGCGTCCGAGCCGAGCCACCCGTTCACCCTCGCCGTGGACATCGGAGGCACCGGCCTCAAGGCGTCGGTACTCGCCTCCCACGGGGCGATGGTGGCGGACCGGGTCAAGATCCCCACCACCTACCCGATGCCCCCGGACAAGCTGGTGGCCTCGCTGAGCAAGCTGGTGGCCCCGCTGCCCGAGGCCGAACGGGCGTCGGTGGGGTTCCCCGGGATGGTGCGGGACGGGAAGATCCTCTCGGCGCCCCACTTCTCCACCAAGAGCGGGCCGGGCACCTCGGTCGACCCCGACCTGGCCAAGCAGTGGTCGGACTTCGACCTGGCCGCCGCGCTGCACAAGGCGTTCGGGCTGCCCACCAAGGTGGCCAACGACGCCGACATCCAGGGTGCCGCCGTGGTCAAGGGTGAGGGCCTCGAGCTGGTCGTCACGCTCGGGACCGGGTTCGGGACCGGCATCTTCTACAACGGGATCCTCCTGCCCCACCTCGAGATCGCCCACCAGCCCTTCCGGAAGGGTGAGACCTACAACGAGCAATTGGGCGAAGCGGTGCGCAAGGAGGTCGGTGAGGAGCGGTGGAACAAGCGGGTCCTCAAGGCCATCGCCAACCTCCGTGCCCTCATGTTCTTCGACCACCTCTACATCGGTGGGGGCAACTCACGCCGGCTCAGGCGGGAAGGCCTCGACGACGACATCACCATCATCGACAACTCGGCGGGGATCCTGGGCGGGATCAAGTTGTGGGAGGCCGACCACGTGGGGGTCAACATCCCCGAGGAGTAGGACCGGTCCGGCGCCGAGCGGAACCGACCGGCCCGGTCACGACAACGAGCCCTGCCAGCTCCTCCAGCGGCGCTCGACCTCTTTGAGCTCGCCCTTCCACCCCTTGCGTGCGGCGGAGGCCACCTCGCGCTGGACGGCGGCCAGTGCCTCGATGGGCTCGTTGAGCTCGGGCTGGACCGCACCGAGGGCCCGGAGCCACTCGACCGAGTACCGGGCGTCGTGCAGCTCGCCGAGCTGGGTCTGCATCCGCTTGGCCGCCTTGGCCACCTTGCGGGCCGGGCCGCCCTCGATCAGGGCCACCGTCTCGCAGCCGTAGCGCAGGTCCTTGAGCCGGATGCGCAGAGCGTGGAGGTTGACGTCGGTGGGGTTCCTGCGGGCGGTGCGACCCGCCCCCCGCACGTCCAGCCAGGCGCGCTCGAGCATGGTGGGCAGCACCTCGTTGGCCGGCTGGGCCGCCTTCTCGTTGAAGTCCGGCCCGTCCCACAGCACCATCATCTGCTCGGTGAGCTGGAAGCGACGGGCCCCGCCCCGCTCGGCCTCGAGGTCGGCCTCGACCGCGGTCATGCGGGCGTCGAGGACGGTGGCCAGCTGGACCACGCGGTCCTTGCTCAGCACCTTGGGGCCCTTGTCGGCGATGATCTCCTCGATCACGTGGAGGTTCCGGGCCTCGCCCAGCCGCGCCCCGTACCAGGCCAGCTCGGCCCGCAGGGAGGTGCCCCATCCGGGGTCGAGGGCCAGCCGGAAGGTGCGCAGGTTGGACCGGATGCGGCGCATGGCCACCCGGGTCTGGTGGATCCGCTCGATCTCCGTGGCGCGTCGACCGGTCCGTTCGGCGGCGGCCGCCGCCGACTGGGCCCACAGCGGTCGACCGGCGGCCCGCAGGCTGGTGACATGGACCGGGTCCGAGCGCCGGGCCCGGTCGGCCAGTTCGGGGCTCATGTCGTTGAGCAGGAAGGTCCGTGCGTTGCGGGCCAGCACCCGGTGGAGGACCATCCCGGCGGTGGGTTCGCCGATGTCGGTGAGGGGGAGATCCAGGTCGTGGCGGGTCGGGCCGGGCCCGAACGGGCTGTGGACGTCCGGCGTCGAGCCACTCGTGACCGGCACTGGTTCGGTTGTCATGCCCGCGACCTCCTGCGCACAGCCTACGGGGGCCGAGTGCATCTGTCAGGGTTTTCGCTGCCGACCCGGGGCGGCCGTGCCCCCGATCCGCCCACTCGGGCTCCGTCTACGCTGGCCTGATGCAGGCTGTGACCATCGTCGAGCGGGACCTGGTGTGGCAGGAGTACCCCGATCCCGAGCCCCGCGCCGGCGAGCTGCTGGTGGCGGTACGGGCGGCGGGCATCAACGCTGCCGACCTCCTCCAGCGGAAGGGCTTCTACCCCGCGCCTCCCGGCTCCCCGCCCGACATCCCCGGACTCGAGTTCGCCGGTGAGGTGGTCGGCCTCGGGCTCGGCACCTCCCGGTTCGCCGTCGGGGACCGGGTCATGGCGGTGACCGGAGGTGGGGGGCAGGCCGAGTTGGCCCTCGTCCCCGAGTCCAACGCCCTACCCGTCCCCGACGATGTGGCCTGGGAGCAGGCCGGCGCGTTCCCCGAGGCGTTCTCCACCGCCTTCGACGCCCTCTTCACCCAGGCCGGGCTCAGCGCCGGAGACCGGGTGCTCATCTCCGGAGCGGCCGGGGGCGTGGGGACCGCGGCCGTGCAGTTGGCCCACGCCGCCGGCGCCCATGTGGTGGCCTCCGTCCGGTCCGAGGAGCGGCACGCCCAGGTGGCCGACCTGGGTGCCGACGAGGTGGTGGTGCCCGACCAGGCCATCGACCACGGGCCCTTCGACGTGTCGCTCGAGCTGGTCGGCGCCGACGGGGTGGCGACGGTGCTGCCGGTGCTGGCCACCGGGGCGCGGGTGGTGGTGATCGGCGTGGGGGCCGGGGCCAAGCTCGAGGTCAACCTGCTGGCCCTGATGCAGCGGCGGGCCACCATCGGCGGCTCGATGCTCCGGTCGCGGACGGTGGAGGAGAAGGCGATGGTGGCCCGGGCGGTGGAGGAGCACGTGCTGCCCCTCCTGGACGACGGGCGGATCACCGTGCCCATCGTCGAGGAGGTCCCCATGGCCGAGGCCGAGGCCGCCTACGCCCGGTTCGCCGCCGGCGGGAAGTTCGGCAAGATCGTGCTGGTCACCGGCTGAGCCGGCCGGGCCCATTCAGCCCACCCGCCCGATGCCCGAAGTGGCGGCTACCGGGAGACGATCACCGAGGAGCCGTGGCCGAACAGGCCCTGGTTGGCGGTGATGCCCACCTTGGCCCCCTCGACCTGGCGGGCGCCGGCCTGGCCGCGCAGCTGCCACACCAGCTCACACACCTGGGCGATGGCCTGGGCGGGGATGGCCTCGCCGAAGCACGACAGCCCGCCGCTCGGGTTGACCGGGACCCGACCGCCGATGGTGGTGTCGCCGTCGCGCAGCAGGCGCTCGGCCTCACCTTCCTTGCACAGCCCGATGTCCTCGTACCAGTCGAGCTCGAGGGCGGAGGAGAGGTCGTAGACCTCGGCCAGGCTGACGTCCTCGGGGCCGATGCCGGCCTCCTCGTAGGCGGCGATGGCCACCGACTGCTTGAAGGTCGGCCCGACCGAGTCGGAGGTGGCGGCCGAGTCGGTGGTGAAGTTGGGCATGTCCATGATGGTCTGGGGGAACCGCGGCGTCACCGTGGACACCGCATCGACGGTGACCAGGTCGTCGGTGCCGACGTGGCGCTTGGCGTACTCCATGCTGGTGAGCACCAGGGCGGCGCCGCCGTCGGAGGTGGCACAGATCTCCAGCAGGCGGAGGGGGTCGGCCACCATCGGCGAGGCCAGGACCTCCTCGGCGGTGACCGCCTTGCGGTAGCGGGCGTTGGGGTTCTCGAGGCCGGCCTGGGCGTTCTTGACCTTGACCGCGGCGAAGTCGGCCTCGGTGGCCCCGAACAGCTCCATCCGGCGCCGGGCGTAGAGGGCGAAGTAGGTGGGGTTGGTCGCCCCGATCAGGTGGAAGCGCAGCCAGTCCGGGTCGTCCTTGCGCTCGCCGCCCACCGGCTTGAAGAAGCCCTTGGGGGTGGTGTCGGCGCCGACGACGAGGGCGACGTCGCACAGCCCGGCCAGGATCTGGGCGCGTGCGTTGGAGATGGCCTGGGCCCCCGAGGCACACGCCGCGTAGGCCGACGAGACGCGGGCGCCGGACCACCCCAGGGCCTGGGCGAAGGTGGCCCCGGCGATGAAGCCCGGGTAGCCGTTGCGGATGGTGTCGGCGCCGGCCACGTACTGGACGTCGGTCCAGGGGATGCCGGCCTCGGCCAGGGCGTCACTTGCGGCGGCCAGCCCGTACTCCACGAAGTTCCGGCCCCACTTGCCCCAGGGGTGCATGCCCGCACCCAACACGGCGATGCGCTTGTCGTCAGGCATCGACCTGCCCCTTCCCGTTGGATGATCCGCGGTCGGCGCCGACCGGGCGCCACTTCCACACCACGTACTCGTGCTCGTCGTCCTCGTAGAGGGTGTCGAGGACCAGCTCGACCTCGGTGCCGACGCTCAGCGAGCCGACGTCCACGCCGGGGACCATCTGGCCCATGACCACCATCTGCTCGGCGGCCAGCTCGACGGCGGCGATGGCGAAGGGCACGTAGGGGTCGGCGGCCACGTAGGGCTCGGGCGGCTGGTAGCCGGCGTTGGTGTAGGACCACACCTTGCCGGTGCGGCTGAGCGGGGTCTCGGCGAACTCCTTGCCCTGGCACTCCGGGTTGCGGCAGAAGAAGGTCTCCTTGGGGAAGGCGAAGTTCCCACACGAGGTGCACCTGCTCCCGAGCAGGGCGGGGGCCTCCTCGTCGAGGGTGAACCACCCCTCGATGGCGGGCAGGCGTGTCTTGACCGGAGGCATGCGGGGATTCTAACGCCCCGTCAGTTTGGGGTTCCGAGATCCGGTGTGGTCAAGATGGGACGCACCAGGTTGGCGTCGGCAGACGTTCGGTCTCCATGTGGCCCAGTTCGGTCGGCTGAGGGGTAGTTCGGTCGCGTTCCGTTGACGAATCCGTTGACAAGAAGCGGCTGTCGCCACCCGGCCCTGCCGCCAGGGCATGGACCACCTGGAGGCGGCGGTAAGTCCCGCGCCTCGAGCAAGCTGAAGGCCCCACTGCGGGCCTCTGGGACACCTACCCGCGGTGTCACGACACAGGGCCTGGCCCCATGATGACCGCATCCCGGCCACCGCCTCAGTGGCCTGAGGAAGACACGGCGGCGATGGCTGCCTCAGGACCGCCGGAATGTGGCTGGTCCCCGGGACGCGCCCGACGAGCCGATTGAGGCAGAGGCTGCAGACGAAGGGGTGCATCCCGTTGACGCGTCACTCGATGATGTCAGTGGTACAGCCTGAACGCGTTGCTGTGTGAGTACATGCCGCGATTTCGGTCGCCGCGATCACGGGGCTATCGTGCCCCGAGCGTCTACGGCTCGAAGTCGTACGTCGCGGTGCCGTTGACGCCACCGACGTTGACAGCGATGGTCAGCGAGTCGACGTTGCCGGTGAAACCGGGCGACCAGCCGCCACCGGCCTTGAGCCAGATGCCGCCGGCGATCGGTTGCCCGCCGCTCTGCTGTGTGATTGGGCGGATCGCCGCGTTCGGGTACGAGGCCATCAGTTGGGTGAACGAGCACGGGGCCGCCTGGGTGCACGCCTTCACGCCGGGCACCCCGCTGACAATTGGGTTGCCGGTCTGCCACCAACCTGACGGCGCGGTGAGAGGGTTCCAGGTCTGCCACGTCTCGCTTGTCACCGCCGCCTGTCCGGACAGACTCGGCTCGAACACGGCGCGACCCTGGAACGCCGTACTGCTGTCGGTGGCGTCGTAGTCGGCGTCGAGCTGCAGCGTCGTCGCGTTGAGCCCAACATTCTTCTGGTAGGTCTTGTACGACAGGAAGTTGATGTGAT
>JADGOG010000098.1 GCA_017883065.1 Acidimicrobiales bacterium
CAGACCAGGACCCGGGACGGTGCCTCGGTGAACAGCTCGTGGTGGTCGGCCACGCCGGCCACGTCGAGCCCGATGCCGGACCGGACGGCCAGCTCGGCCAGGGCCACCCCCAGGCCGCCTCCCGACACGTCGTGGATGCCGGACACCAGTGCCGGGCGGCTGACGCCGGCCACGCCGTCGGCCACCACGCCGGTGACGAACTCCACCAGCCGCCGATGGCCGGCCAGGTCGAGGGCGGGCAGCGTCCCGTTCCGATGGCCCCGGAACTCCACCGCCCAGCGGGACCCGGCCAGCGACGGGGGCGGGCGCCGGCCGTCGGCCGAGGGCGATGAGGAGGGGCCGCCGTCGAGCAGGACCAGCTCGGCCCCCTCCACCAGGGTGACCCCCGGCGGCCGGGCGGCCAGCCGCTCGATCAGGCCGAGCACGCCGATCACCGGGGTGGGGTTGATGTCCACGCCGAAGCTCTCGTTGTAGAGGCTCACGTTGCCCCCGATCACCGGGAGGCCGAGCCCGTCGCAGGCCTCGGCCATGCCGTCGATGGCCTCGGAGAGCTGCCACATCACCTCGGGATGCTCGGGGTTGCCGAAGTTGAGGCAGTTGACCACGGCCATGGGCCGGGCCCCGGCACAGGCCACGTTGAGCGCCCCTTCGGCCACGGTGGCCGCCGTGCCGGCCCGGGGGTCGATCGAGCACCAGGTCGGGTTGGAGTCGGTGGTGAGGGCCAGGCCCCGCTCCGAGTCGGGCAGGCCGGGGGCGGCCAGCCGGAGCACGGCTGCGTCCCCGCCCGGCCCTTCCACGGTGTTGAGGAAGAGTTGGTGGTCGTACTGGCGGTAGACCCACGACGGGTCGGTGAGCATGGCCATCACGTCGGCACCGCAGTCGGCCGGGGCCGACAGCACCCCGGGATCGTCGGCCAGTCGCGCGTCGTGGTCTGCGGGACGGGCCAGGGGCCGGTGGTAGAGAGGAGCGTCCTCACTGAGGGCCCGGGCGGGCACGTCGCCCAGGACCGCGCCGTCGAACCCGTCCATGATGCGCAGGCGGCCCGGACCCTCGGCCGGCGGATCGGTCACCCGGCCCACCACCGCAGCGCGCACCTCCCACCGTCGGCACACCTCTTCCACCCGGGGCAGGTCTTCGGGGGTCACGATGGCCAGCATCCGCTCCTGGCTCTCCGAGGTCATCACCTCGTAGGCGGCCATGCCGGGCTCGCGCCGGGGCACCGCCGAGACGTCGACGTCCATGCCCACACCGCCACGGGCCGCCGTCTCGCTGGTGGCGCAGACCAGCCCGGCGCCACCCAGGTCCTGGATGCCCACCACCAGCTTGGCGTCGAGCAGGTCGAGGCAGGCCTCGATGAGGCGCTTCTCCTCGTAGGGGTCGCCCACCTGGACGCTCGGCCGCTTGGCCGCCTCGGCCTCGGCGTCCTCGCCCCCGAATCCGGCCGAGGCCAGCACGCTGACCCCCCCGATCCCGTCCCGCCCGGTCGACGAGCCGAGCAGGACGGCCAGGTTCCCCACCCCGGTGGCTGCCCCCAGGACCAGCCGGTCCGTCGGCAGCACGCCCATGCACAGCACGTTGACCAAGGGGTTCTGGGCGTAGCAGTCGTGGAAGGTGAGCTCCCCGCCCACCGTGGGCACGCCCACCGAGTTCCCATACCCGGAGATGCCGCCCACCACTCCCTCGATCAGCCACTGTTGGCGGGCCTCGCTCGGATCCCCGAAGAACAGTGGGTCCATCACCGCGATGGGCCGCGCCCCCATGGTGAAGATGTCCCGCAGAATGCCCCCGACGCCGGTGGCCGCCCCCTGATAGGGCTCGATGGCCGAGGGGTGGTTGTGGCTCTCGATGCGGATGGCCACGGCGATGCCGTCGCCGGCGTCGATCACTCCGGCGTTCTCACCCGGACCGACGAGCACGTGCGGGGCTTCGGTGGGGAGCCGCTTCAGATGGACCCGCGACGACTTGTAGGAGCAGTGCTCGCTCCACATGACCGCGAAGAGGGCCAGTTCGAGGTGGTTGGGGGGCCGCCCGAGGAGCGCCTCGACCTCGTCCCGTTCGCTGTCGGTGAGCCCGAGTGCCCGGTGCAGGGGTTCAGCCGATCCGGTCGGCCCGACTGGGTCCTGGTCTGCACCGGCGTCCATGGGCCTGAGCGTACCTGTCCCCCGCCGGGACACCGGTGGCCCGACCGTCCCCCACTGGCACCATTCTCGGACGAGCGGCGCGGTCGGCGGTGATCTCACCTCGGTGACCGGCTCGAACCGACCGGGTCCATTTGGTCGATCGGACCCCCGGAACACCCGTTGTCCACTTGCCCGGTTTTCCGTAGGCAATTGGACCGAGCGGGCCGATGTGCGGGGTGCCAACCTGCGTCGTCGACCCGTCGGGGGCACGGGTGTTGTCCCGCAAGACTCTGGTGCTTGATTCCCGGCTCCGTCCACACTCCAGCCGGGTCTATTGACGGTCGAACCTGCCCCATCGCCGTTCGCTTCGGTGGCCACAACCCTGGGATCCGGGACATCTCGCCTACTCGATGCGTCAATGGGCGATGGAGCGGTGCCCACTGGTGCACCTAATGGTCTCCCGGCGATGGGGCACGGTGGGACAAAGGCGGACCCCTCCAATAGCCAGCTCCACCTGGAAGTTCTGCCGGTGCATGTCGGGGAGAGTGGTGACAATGCCCGATGGCGGCATCGCCGTGGAGAGTGAGGTTGCTTGTCGTGAATAACTCTGGGATGCTCTCTGCATGGCAGCCACTGCAGCATCGAAATCACGGAAGAAAACTCCCATGTCGGAGGATCACAAGGCGGCGTTGGCACGCGGTCGCGAAGAAGGACGTGTCGTGCGTCGCTATCTCGAGGCACTGGAGTCGTCGAAGCCCCGCCGGGGCCGCAAGCGCACCCCCGAATCGATCAAGAAGCGGCTGGCCTCGATCGACGCCAGCCTGCCCACCGTCGACCCGCTGTCCCGCCTGCACCTGATCGAGGAGCGCCAGCGCCTCGAGTCCGAGCTCTCCCACACCGGCGAGACGGTGGACATGGCCGCGTTGGAGAAGAGCTTCATCAAGGTGGCCCGCGTCTACGGCGAGCGCAAGGGCATCTCCTACTCGGCGTGGCGCACCGTGGGCGTGAGTGCCTCGGTGCTCCAACAGGCCAAGATCCCCCGCTCCCGCAGCTGATCAGGCCGGGCCTTCCGGCCCGCAGATCAGGCGGCCGACTCGCCCGAACTGCTGAGGGTGGCCGATCCGAGCAGTGCACGGAGCAGCACCGAGCCGTCCACCGAGCCCAGCAGCGGGTCGGATGCCCGTTCCGGATGGGGCATCAGCCCGACCACGTTGCGGGCCTCGTTGCAGACACCGGCGATGCTGTCGACCGAGCCGTTGGGGTTGTCCACGTAGCGGAGGACCACCCGCTCTTCGTCGCGCAGTCGGGCCAGTGTCTCGACGTCGCAGGTGTAGTTGCCCTCGAAGTGGTTGATGGGGATGGCCAGCTCGGTCCCGACCGCCACGCCCGAGGTCAGCACCGAGTCAGAGGTCTCCACCCGCAGGCGCACCGTGGTGCACAAGAAGCGCAGGCCACGGTTCTTCTGGAGGGCGCCGGGCAGGAGGCCCGCCTCGGTCAGTACCTGAAAGCCGTTGCAGATCCCCACCACCGGACCACCGGCGGCGGCGAATCCGGCCACCGCCTCCATGACCGGAGAGAAGCGGGCGATGGCCCCGGGACGCAGGTAGTCGCCGTGGGCGAAGCCGCCGGGCAGGATGAGGGCGTCGTACCCGCTGACCGAGGTGTCGCCGTGCCACACCAGGTCGGCCGAAGCCCCGAGACGCTGCACGGCCAGGATGGCGTCGTGCTCACAGTTGGTCCCCGGAAAGATGACCACGCCCACCCGGGGAGCCATCAGGCGCTCCCACCAGCCGGGTGCACCGTCACCGACGACTCCTCGATGACCGGGTTGGCCAGCAGGCGGTCGGCCACCACGGTCGCCTGGGCCAGGGCGTCGGCGTCATCGGCGGCGGCGATGTCGAACCGGAACGACTTGCCGGCCCGGACCCCGGTCACCCCGGTCAGCCCGAGGGCGGGCAGCGCCCGCTCGATGGTGGCCCCCTGCGGGTCGGCGATGCCCTCCCGCAACCGGACCTCGACCAGTACCGAGAAGAGAGCGGGGTCGGCCATGGTCAGGCACCGTACCAGTCGCGTAGGGAGCGCCCGCAGACCCGCTCATAGGCGTTGACATACCGGGTGGAGGTGGCCTCGACGATCTCGGGCGGCAGGGGCGGTGGCGGGGGCTGCTTGTCCCAGGGTTGGGCCTCCAGCCAGTCGCGCAGCGGCTGCTTGTCGAACGACGGTGGGTTGGTCCCCGGGGCGCAGTCGTCGGCCGGCCAGAACCGCGACGAGTCCGGGGTGAGCACCTCGTCGCAGATGGACAGCGCCCCGTCGATGAAGCCCAGCTCGAACTTGGTGTCGCAGATCACGATCCCGTGCTCCTCGGCCCGCCGGGCCGCCCGCGAGTAGGCGGCGAGGCATAGCTCGGCGGCCGCGGTGGCCGCCTCTCGGCCCACCAGGTCGATGGCCTCGGACATCCCGATGTTGAGGTCGTGACCCTCGGTGGCCTTGGTCGACGGGGTGAACACCGGCTCGGGCAGACGGTCGGCGTGGCGCAGGCCGGCCGGCATGGGCATGCCGTGCACGGTGCCCGTGCGCTCGTACTCCTTGTAGGCCGACCCGGCCAGGTAGCCCCGCACGATGCACTCGATGTCCAGCATGTCCGCCCGCCTGACCAGCATGGACCGGCCGGCCAGTGCGTCGAGTCCACCCGGGAGCCCGGCCGCCGCCTCGGGGAACTCGGCGGTGTCCGCGCTGATCAGGTGGTTGGGGGCCAGGTCGGCCAGCTCCTCCAGCCAGTAGGCGGTCATGGCGGTGAGCACCCGGCCCTTGTCGGGTATGGGCTCGGCCATGATCACGTCGAAGGCGGACATCCGGTCCGAGGCCACCATCAACAGCCGGCCGTCGCCGGCGTCGTAGAGGTCGCGGACCTTGCCCGAGTGGAGCAGGGTCAGGTCCTGGCCTCTCGGTGCTGCCGTCACGGGGCGACCCCGTCGAGGGCGTCGGTGAACCGGTGGACATGGCGCAGGGTGCGGGTGAGGTCGAAGGCCTCGTCCAGCGCCGCGGACGACAAGGTGACCTCGGGGTCCTCGTCGAGCACCTGGCGGAACGGACGCCCCTCGGTCCACGCCGTCCGGGCGTCCCGCTGCACGATGCGGTAGGCGGCATCCCGGGTCAGTCCCCCGCTGACCAGGGCGAGCAGGACCGACTGGCTGAAGACCAGGCCGTGGCTGCCCTCGGTCAGGGTGGCCAGGGCCCGCTCCTTGTGGATCACCAGGCCCTCCACCAGGCCCTTGGTCTTCTCCAACATGTAGAGGGTGAGCAGCGAGGCGTCGGGCAGCAGCACCCGCTCCACCGAGCTGTGGGAGATGTCCCGTTCGTGCCACAGGGCCACATCCTCGAGACCGGCCGACAGGTAGCCGCGCAGCACCCGGGCCAACCCGCACAACCGCTCCGAGAGGATCGGGTTCCGCTTGTGCGGCATGGCCGAGCTCCCCTTCTGTCCCGGCTTGAACGGCTCCTCGGCCTCGCCGAGCTCGCTGCGGGCCATGTGGCGCACCTCGGTGGCGATGAGCTCGATGGTCGCACCCACCGCCGCGCACGCCCACAGGTACTCGGCGTGCCGGTCACGGGCGACCACCTGGGTGGCCGGGGTCGGGGACAGGCCGAGCGACCGGCATACGTGCTCTTCCACCGACGGGTCGATGTTGGAGTAGGTGCCCACCGCCCCGGACAGCTTGCCCACCGCCACCCGCTCACGTGCGGCACGGAGCCGCTGGACGTCACGGTCGGCCTGCAGCGCCCACAACGAGAACTTGGCTCCGAAGGTGGTCGGCTCGGCGTGCATGCCGTGGGTCCGGCCGGTCACCGGTGTGTCGATGAGCTCGAGGGCCCGGTCCTTCAACGCGGCCACCAGCTCGGTGGCAGCCTCGATGAGCAGGTCGCTGGCCCGGGTGAGCGTGGCACTCAAGGCGGTGTCCACCACGTCCGAGGAGGTGAGGCCGTAGTGGATCCACGAGCCCTCGGGCTGGCCGATGGCCTCCTGGACCACGTCGACGAAGGCGGCCACGTCATGGTCGGTGATCCGCTCCCGTTCGGACACCGCCTCGACGAAGGCGGCGTCCACCGTCGGGGCCTTGGCCCGGCACACCTCGGCGGCCTCGGCCGGCACGTCGCCCACCGCCACCCAGCCGTCGGTCGCCAACAGCTCGACCCGCAGCCACATGGCGAAGCGGGCCTCGTCGGAGAAGAGGGCGGCCATCGCCGGTGGCGAGTAACGGGGGATCACCGTGCTACCTCCTGGCGTCGGGGTGCACGAATTGCTCCCCCGACGTCTGTGTCGTTGTCGTCGCGGTCGTCGTTGTCGTCGCCGGCCGCGGCTGCGGCCCGGGCGATGTCGGAGCGGGCCTGGGCCCCGGACCACGAGATGGCCGACACCCCGGCATAGGCCCGGTCCCGGGCCTCTTCGATCGATGCACCCAGTCCGGTCACGCCGAGGACCCGCCCGCCGGCGGTGACCACCCCCGGTCCGTCACCCAGCGCCGCCGTTCCGGCGTGGAACACACTCACGCCCTCGAGGTCGGCCGCGGCGTCGAGCCCGTCGATCACGTCGCCGGTCCGGGGCGACTCTGGATACCCCTCGGAGGCCATCACCACGCAGACGGCGGCGGTGCCGGCGAAGCGGGGCACCGTGGTCAGGCGGCCGGCGGCGACCTCCGCCAGCAGGCCGGTCAGGTCCCCCTCCAAGCGGGGCAGCACGACCTGGGTCTCGGGATCACCGAACCGGACGTTGAACTCGAGCACCTTGGGGCCAGTGGGGGTGAGCATCAACCCGGCGTAGAGCACACCCCGGTAGTCGATCCCCCGGCTGCGCAGGGCCGCCACCAACGGGGCCACCGCCTGGTCGACCAGCGATGCGACCAGGGCGTCGTCGACGGAGGGGACCGGCGAGTAGGCGCCCATCCCTCCGGTGTTGGGGCCGCCGTCGAGATCGTCCCTGCGCTTGAAGTCCTGGGCCGGCGCCAGGGCGGCCAGGCGTTGTCCGTCACACAGCACCAGCAACGAGCACTCGGGGCCGCTCAGTCCTTCTTCCACCACCACTTGGCGACCGGCCTCACCGAAGGCGTCCCCGGACAGTTTGGCGTCGATGTCGGCCTCGGCCTCGGCCAGTGATTCGGTGACCAGGACACCCTTGCCGCCGGCCAGACCGTCGGTCTTGACCACCCAGGGCGCGGGCAGCGTGCGCAGGTACTCCTTGGCCGGTCCCGCCTCGGTGAACACCCCGAACCGGGCGGTGGGCACACCCGCCTCGGCCAGCATCTCTTTCATGAAGGCCTTGGACCCCTCGAGCAGGGCCCCGTCGGCACCAGGTCCGAATACCAGACGGCCGGCGGCCCGCAACCGGTCGGCCAGACCGTCGACGAGAGGAGCCTCGGGTCCGATCACGTAGAGGTCGGCCTCGATCTCCTCGGCCGGCGTGGTCGTGCTGGTGATGGAGTGCCCCTCGGGCGTGGTGCCGGTGATCCCCGGGTTACCGGGAGTGACCACCACGTCGGCAGTGCGCCCGAGCACCACGGCCAGGGCGTGCTCCCGCCCTCCCGAGCCCACCACGCACACGGTGCTGACGGCCTGAGGGTTGGTCCCGCCCCCCGGCGTGTCGGCGGGGGTGCCGCTCATGCGGCGAAGCGGACGAATTGGTCGCGGCCGGGGCCCACGCCGACCAACCGGACCGGGGTGCCGATCTGCTCGGCCAGGAAGTGGACGTAGTCGCGGGCCGCTTGGGGCAGGTCGCCGATCTCGGTGGCCCCCGTGATGTCGGTCTTCCACCCGGGCATCTCCTCGTAGACCGGGGTGACCTGATGGAAGATGGACTGGTGGTATGGGGGGTGGGTGAAGCGCTCGCCGTTGGCCTCGTAGGCCACGCACACCTTGACCGTGTCGAAGGTGTCCAGCACGTCGAGCTTGGTCAGTGCCACCTCGGAGAGCGAGTTGAGCCGGACCGCCTGGCGCATCATCACCGCGTCGAACCACCCGGGGCGGCGCCGGCGCTTGGTGTTCACGCCGTACTCATGGCCCCGGTCGACCAGGGTGTCGCCGATCTCGTCGGTCAGCTCGGTGGGGAACGGGCCGCTCCCCACCCGCGTGACGTACGCCTTGGCGATGCCGATCACCTCGTCGATGTAGCGGGGGCCGATGCCTGCCCCGGTGCAGGCGCCGCCGGCCACCGGGTTGGACGAGGTGACGAAGGGATACGTCCCGTGGTCGAGGTCGAGGAAGGTGGCCTGGGCGCCCTCGAGCAGCACATTGGCGCCCCGCTCGAGGGAGTCGTGGAGGATGCCCACCGTGTCGGCCACCATGGGGGTGACCCGGGGGGCCAGTTCGCCGAGGTAGAGGTCGCAGATCTCGTCGGCCGACAGCGGGAGGCGGTTGTACACCTTGGCCAGGACCGCGTTCTTCTCCTTCAGCACCACGTCGAGCTTCTGGCGGAAGATCTTGGGGTCGAGCAGGTCCTGCACCCGTAGGCCGACCCGTGACGACTTGTCGGCGTACGCGGGTCCGATGCCCCGCTTGGTGGTTCCCAGCTTGTTCTTGCCCAGGTACCGCTCGGCCAGCTGATCGAGTTCGTGGTGGTACGGCATGATCAGGTGGGCGTTCCCGCTGACCAGGAGCTTGCCGGTGTCGATGCCCTTGGCGGCCAGCGTGTCCACCTCGGCCAGCAGCACGGTGGGGTCGACCACCACCCCATTGCCGATGATCGGCGTGATGTGTTGGTAGAGGATCCCGCTCGGCACCAACTGGAGGGCAAAGGTCTCCCCGTCCACCACGATGGTGTGGCCGGCGTTGTGGCCGCCCTGGTAGCGGACGACCAACTCCATCTCCTTGGCCAGGAGATCGGTCAGCTTGCCCTTGCCCTCATCACCCCACTGGGTCCCGACGACGACGGTTGCCGGCACGCGTCTCTCCTCCGTTGCGAAAAGCGGATTACGCACCAGTGTAGCCCGCACACCGGAGGGGTCGCTCTGTGCACACAGTCCTCGAGGGTCGTTCGGACTCGTCGGTCCCCTGGCAGCGCAGCGCAGCGCCGGCGAGCCGGGCCCGCGTCAGCCCGGCCGCGCCGCGATCAGCAGCGAGCGGTCCGGAACGGCCGAGGCCACCAGCTCGACGTCGTCCACGCACTGCTCGACCGACCAACCGGTCCGGGCCACCAGGTCGAGATGGGCCGAGGCCGCCAGGATGGTCAGCCAGGGCTCGGACGTCCCGTCGACACGGCCGGTGTTGGCCATCTCGACGACGACGTCGGAATCGACGCCCTCGGGATGCACCGCCAGGCTGGACGCCAACGCAGAGCCCCTGGCGGCCCTGGCCCGGAGCCCCGACAGCAGGCTGACGATGGTGTCCTGTTGGAGATAGACGAGCAGGCCCTCGCAGATGAACAGAGTCGGAAGGTCGCGTTGGTGCCCACACCCGCCCAGGACGTCAGCCGCGCCACCGTGGCGGAAGTCGATCGGGGCCAAGGTGATGGCCGAGGCGTCGCCGTCGGACTCGGTCAGGCGCCGACGCTTGTCGGCCTGGGTGGTGGGGTGGTCGAGCTCGAAGAAGCGGACCCCCGGCACTCGGAAGCGCACAGCACGGTCGTCGTAGCCGGCACCGAGCACCACGACTTGGGTAGTCCCCCGGCGGATCGCCTCGACGACCTGTCGGTCCATGAAGATCGTCCGGGCCTCCAGATGGTCACGGAGCGGTGAGGAACGGAGCGGTGCCATCCCCGTGCACCAGCAGGCCTGGGCGGCTGGATCTCCGTCCGGGCTCGAGGGCCGGACGAACTGGGCCCGGGTCAGCGCCACCACCTGGCTGGTCCGCGACGGGCCCGTGGAGGCCGACAGGGCCGACTGCGATCGCGCTGCGGAATCGGTCACGGGTGATCTCCTCTCATGATCTGCGTTCGTCGGGTGCTCCGATCGCCGCCGCGTCGAGTATATAGTCCTGAAGTTTGACTATCTATATTTTTGTCTATATCCTCGGGCCGTGGATGAAATCGAAGGAAGGTCCGACGAGGTGACCCTCCCGGCTTTGCTGCGGGCTGCCCACCGCACCTACGGATCGGCCATCCGGTCGTCGCTGGCCGAGGTGGGGTGCGACGACGTCCCCCGAAACGGCAGCTTCGTGATCGGGGCCATCGCCCGGGGCGGCTCACCGCTCGGCGTGATCATCAAGGAGTTGGGTGTGTCCAAGCAGGCCGCCGGCCAGCTGGTCGACACCCTGGTGCTCCGGGGCTACCTCGAACGGTCACCCGATCCGGTGGACCGGAGGCGGATGACCGTGGCCCTGACCGAGCGGGGCCGGCTGGCTGCGGCTGCGGTGCGCGAGGCGGTCCGCGGCGTCGATGCCCGGGTCATTGAGCGAGTCGGTGCCGACTCCCTCGCCCGCACTCGGGCCACGCTGGCCGCCCTGATCGATGTCGGCAGCGATCAGCCGGACTCACGGACCGGGAGTCTGCGCTTCAGCTGACCGACCGGGAGTCTGCCCTTCAATTCCGCGAACCTGCGTACGCGGTACGCGGGTTCGCGAATTCTTCCGGCCGAAGAGACCGCACCACCCGGCGCACCTCGAACGAGCGTCCAATCGGAGCCAAGGTGCGGCGCGTCCACCGGATCGGATGGAGCCACGGACGTCCGGCATCCACACCGTCCATACCGTCCGCACCGGAGATGCGCGGAAGACCGGACGCGCCAGGAGGTGACGGAGCGCCGGCAAGACCCCAGGGGACTCAGACCAGGACGATGGCCCCGTCCTGCTCGTCGACGGTCACCGTCGAGCCCTCGGGATAGCGCCCCTCCAACAGAGCGAGGGCCAACGGGTCCTCGACCTGGCGTTGGATCACCCGCCGGAGCGGACGGGCCCCGTAGTCGGGATCGAACCCGGCCGACGCCAGCGCCGCTTCG
>JADGOG010000021.1 GCA_017883065.1 Acidimicrobiales bacterium
CGCACGCTGGAACTGCGATCCCATTCGAGGCGCGATCGCCGACAGAGGTGGCGCTACAGCCGTGGAAGGAAGATGAACCAGAACGTTCGGCTTGGCAGAATCGCCGGCATCCCGGTCGGCGTCAATTGGAGCATCGTCGTCATCTTCTTCCTCCTGGCTTGGGAGTTGGCCGACCTGGTGCTTCCCGGTGACCACCCCCGTCACGCCGTGGCGCTCTACTGGGCCGTCGGAGGCGTCGCCACCGTCTTGTTCTTCGCCTCCTTGCTCGCCCACGAGGTATCCCACGCTGTGGTGGCCAAACGGAACGGGATCGGGGTACGGCGCATCACCCTCTGGCTGTTCGGCGGGGTGTCCGAACTCGAGAAGGAGGCTCTGACCCCAGGGGCCGACTTCCGCATCGCCATTGCCGGCCCTGTCACCAGCTTCGTGCTCGCCGGTGTCTACGGCGTGTTCGGGATCCTCCTCCACGCCGCCGCAGGTGCCGCGGGGGTCATCGGCTCTGCACTGGGGTGGTTGGCATGGATCAACCTCCTTCTCGGAGCGTTCAACCTGATGCCTGCCGCACCGCTGGATGGCGGTCGGGTGCTGCGGGCCGCCCTGTGGCGCCGCAGCGGCGACCGGGTCGGTGCCGCCACCACGGCGGCCAAGGCCGGCGAGGTGTTCGCCTACATTCTGGTCGGTCTTGGGGTCCTCGAGTTCCTGGCGGTGGGGGTCATCGGCCTGTGGTTCGTCTTCCTCGGTTGGTTCCTCCTGACGGCAGCTCGCGCCGAGCAGAGTGCCGTCGTCATGCGATCCTCGCTGGCCGACGTCCACGTTCGCGACCTGATGACCAAAGAGCCCACCACGTTCTCCTCGTCGACGACAGTCGCCGAACTGATCGACCACCAGCTGGGGCACCACCGGTTCAGCTCCTACCCACTGGCCGGGCCGGACGGGCAGCTCGAGGGCCTGACCACCATGGGCCGGCTCCGCCACGTCCCCGGACATCTCCGGCAGACCACCCGGCTGATCGACACCGCCGCGCCACTCTCCGATGTGCCGGTGGCCGACCCCGGCGAGCCGGTTCCGGACCTCCTCCAACGGATGCAGACGTCTCCCGATGGCCGGGCCTTGGTCATCGATGGCAGCCACCATCTGGTGGGCATCGTGTCGCCCAGCGACATCGCCCGGTTCATGCAGCTCTCCATGCTGCAGGCACAAGGACGCTCAGAGCGGAGTTCCTAGGACAGCACGGAGTTGCGTCGGGGGTAGCGCGCTGACGGCGATCCGGCCAACCCCGCACCGGAGTCATCTCAGCTGGAAGAGCTGATCTCCCTCGACGCGGTAGGACCTTCGACGGTCAATCCGCCACCAGGCGACTACTCCATCGCCTCGGCAGCCGATTCGTGGGCTTCGCTCCAGGCCGCCGGGGTATTGACGGCAAGTGCCCGTGCCACGATCGCTTCGATGCCGCGTGACTTGTGCAGCGCATCCTCTGCTTCATGAGCGGCGGCCCTCGCAGCCTCTGCGATCCGGGGTGCCGCCTGGGCTGTCTGCTCGGCCGTGTGCCTCGCCCGTGCCGCGTCAGCCGCTGCGGCAGTGGATGCAGCCTGGGCCTGCTGAGCTGCACTTGCCGCTCGCTGCGCCGACTGCTCTGCTTCGGTCGCCTCGAGTGCGGCGGCGGTTGCCTCCTCTTCGGCCTTCTCGGCGGCCTTGCCGGCCTCCTCGGAGGCGTGCGCCGCCGTGGTCGCCACGACCATTGTCTGTGCCAACTCCTCGACGACCGCGGCTGTCGCCGCCACCTCCCGCCACGCGTCCGGCGTGCCCACCTCTTGCGCCCTTGCGACCGCTCGTTCCGTCTTCTGAGCCCAGTCGCTGGGCTGATCCCCCTCGGCGCGATCCGCCGGCGCGGTCGGTCGACCAGCATTGCCGGTCGAAGGCTGCGCGTCCTCGCTGTCGGCCCGCTTCACCACCTCTCCAACCGGGCGGGGGCCGCTCTCATCTTCGTCGCCCTCGGTGTCCACTTCGCCCACACCGCGCAGCGCGGTCCACGTGTCGTTCTCCCGGACCGGTGGCTCCTGCGAGGGGACAACCTCCCGGAGTGTGGTCAGGGCCACCGCGGGCGGACCGCCCTTCTTCGTCTCCCTGGCAGGTGAGAGGAGCTCGTCGGCAAGCTGAGCAACGCGTGGTCGGCCTGATCCCTGCCTGGCGACCGACGAGGCACCATCGACGTGCGAGGCAGGGCTACCGGGCGTCGTCATCTTCGGAGGGGCCGCCCGTTCGCCCTCGAGTGGCTCGACCGGAATCGTCTGGCCCGTGAAGTGGTGCCCGTCCCAGTAGCGCATCAGCCCCGAGTCAGCCATGTCGGGGTACCAACCGGCCGGGGCCTCGTCCTCGGTCCTCAGGGCCTGCAGCCCAGGTTCCATCATCGGATCGCCCCGGCAGTCCCCGGTCGAGAGATGCTCCGCACCGGGTTGATCGGAGCAACGCTCAGCAACCCGGCCGGTCCCATGTTGAGTGACTTCACCTTCCGTCTCCTTCGCCGACCAACACGTCGAGGGCCGCAGTGCCCACAGTGCCTATGTCGACATCGGGATCCGGTTCCTTGACGCCTTTCTTGAAGTTTGACGCCGCACGGACCCTGTCCGGCCACTCACCGGACTCTGTTCGGCCACTCAATTGCATCTCAAGCTCACGGCGCAGGCTGCCGATGCCACGTAGGTGACCGATCTGACGACCACGGCATCGGAACAGGTCGCCGTACCTCCGTTCTCCCATCCGGGATTGGACGGGTCCCCCACGCTGGTGTTTCAGCCGGCGGTGGACCTCTCCACCGGGCGACTTCTGGGCTTCGAGGCCCTGTTGCGTTGGCGCGACACCGATGGCAGCAGCGTCTCCCCCGACATCCTCATCCCCCGGGCCGAGGCCACCGGGAACATGAACGCCCTCAATCGATGGGTCCTGGCTGAGGCCTGCGCACAGGCGGCACGGTGGCCGTCGCATCTCCAGTTGGCGGTGAACTGTTCGGTCTTCCAACTTCGTCGAGGCAACGCCGCCATGGCCGCCGCCTCCGCCCTCGAGGAATCCGGTCTGAATCCGGACCGGCTCACGGTCGAGGTCACGGAGATCTCCGTGACCGACGACGACGCGGCCGCAGAGATGCAGGTGCTGACACGGCTGGGCATCCAGCTCACTGTCGATGACGTGGGAACGGACTGGTCGATCCTCGAGAATCTGAGGGACTGCGTCGTGAACACGGTGAAGATCGATGCCGCGCTCGTCGCTGACCTCACCGCTCCCGGTGAACCGAGCAGGGGCATCGTGGAGACGATCGTCGACCGGAGCAGGAGCCTCGGGCTGTGCACGGTGGCAGAGGCTGTCGAGACCGGCGCCCAGGTGACCGTTCTCCGCGAGATCGGCGTCGATACCGCCCAGGGGTACTTCTTCTCCCAGCCCCTCAGCGCAATCGAGGCGTTCGATCTGGCGGCCATGGACCCCGCCCCGTCCTTCGCCCTCTCCGGTCCGTAGGAGCCCGGCGGAGCACCCGATCCGCGCCGAGGGCGCAGCCTGTGCCCTCGGTTGCGTCCGCCGGTGACGGGCCGGGCCTGATGCCTCCGCACCCGGCTGGAGCGACGGTTCGAAGGGACACCGCCGGGTTAACCTCAGCCGATGACCATCACACCCGAAGGGGGCCGGGTGCTCGGGTGCCTGGTGGAGAAGCAGCTCACCACACCCCAGCAGTATCCGCTCACCAGGAACGCGTTGGCGCTGGCCTGCAGCCAGACCACCAACCGCGAACCGGTGATGACGTTGGATGACCAGGCGGTGGAGCTGGCGCTGACGGAGCTGAAGGAACTCCGCCTGGTGCGGTTCGTCCTGCCGTCCCACGGGAAGTCGGTGACTCGGTACCGCCATGTCCTCGATGAGGCCTACGGCCTGGACGACTCCCGCGTGGCGCTGATGGCAGTGCTCTTGCTGCGGGGACCGCAGACTCCCGGGGAGCTCCGGACGCGGACCGGGCGCATGGCGGAGTTCGCCTCGGTTGGCGAGGTCGTGGGTGAGCTCGAGGTGCTGGGAGGCCAGGTGGAGCCGCTGGTGCGGCTCCTGCCCCGACGACCGGGCCAGAAAGAGGACCGCTGGCAGCAGTTGCTGGCGGCCGAGTCGAACATGGTGGACACTGCCGGCGGTTCGGAGTCGATGGCCCACGAGGGGCCGGACGGCTGGGAGCCACGCTCCCACCCCGGCGCCGCCGATGCGGATGACGCCCCGACCGGGGCCGCCGACACGGAAGCCACCCGCACCGATCTCGAGCTCCGCGTCGAGGTGCTCACCAACGAGGTGGCGGTGCTCCGAGGCCAGATCGTCGAGCTCGGTGCCTCACTCGGCGCCCTGCGACGCAGCCTGGGCGAGTGAGCCATCAGGCCGTCCGCAGCCTCGACAGCTGAAGGAGCACCCGGTCCGCGGACCGGGGTCCGCGGGGTCCTGGGCTGCACGGCGAACTAGCGTCACCGTCGATGGTGGGGAGTCGCAGCTTCTGGGGATGGGGGTTCGAGTCAGAGCGCCTTTCGTCCTCGGAGCAGCACGAACTCGGGACCCTGGTGGCCCCCCTGGTCGGGGTCGACGCCCTGGAGGCGATCGTTCCTCCCACGGCAGCGGAGATCACGCTGACCGCGTCCCGGCTCTCTGCGCCACCGGCCCTGGCCGGCTGGAGCACCACCGACGACGTGGCCCGGGCCGGCCACACCTACGGAAAGTCGTTCCGAGACGTCGTCAGGGGCCTCGATCGCCGATGGGACCATCCGCCCGACCTGGTGGTGAGCCCGCCGGACGAGCCGGGGGTCGTCGCCGTGCTGGAGTGGGCTGCGGATGTCGGAGCCATCGTGATCCCCTACGGCGGGGGTTCTTCGGTCGTCGGTGGTGTCGAGGCCCCGGCCGACGACGACCGACCGGTCATCAGCTGCGATCTCGGCCGACTGGACAGGGTCCTCGAGATCGACAGGACCTCCCGGGCGGCCCGCATCCAGGCCGGGGTGTTCGGTCCCTCCCTCGAGGATCAGCTCCGCGCTCAGCGACTGACGCTCCGCCACTACCCCCAGAGCTTCGAGGTCTCCTCGCTCGGCGGTTGGCTGGCGACTCGTTCCGGGGGCCACTTCGCCACGCTCCACACCCATATCGACGACTTCGTCGAGTCGATCCGGGCGGTCACACCGAAGGGCGCCATCGAGTCCCGCCGGCTGCCGGGCTCAGGGGCCGGACCTTCCCCCGACCGCCTCATGCTCGGCTCCGAGGGCATCTTCGGGGTCATCACCGAAGCGTGGATGAGGCTCCAGGACCGCCCGACCCACCGGGCCTCCGGCGTGGCCCGGTTCGACTCGTTCGAGGCAGGCAGCAACGCCGCACGGGTCCTCGGGCAGTCCGGGCTGTGGCCATCGAACTGCCGTCTCCTCGATGCCACCGAAGCGATGATCACCGGCGCCGGGGACGGCACCGCCCATCTCCTGCTGATCGGATTCGAGTCGGCCACCCACCCGGTCGATGACGCGCTCTCCCAGGCGGCCGTCCTGGTGGGCGACCACGCCGGGACCTTCGAGGTGCGTCCGCAGCGGGGCGGCGGCGGGGAAGCGGAGAGGACCGATGCGGCCGACCACTGGCGAACGGCCTTCCTCCGTGCTCCGTATCTCCGCGACGCCCTGGTCGGTCTCGGCTTGATCAGCGAGACGTTCGAGAGCGCCATCACCTGGGACCGCTTCGAGACCTTCGTCACCACCATCCGCCAGGTCACCGAGGACGCGCTCCGATCCGTCGGGGCCTGGCCCGGACTGGTCACCTGCCGGCTGACCCACGTCTACCCCGACGGCGCCGCGCCGTACTTCACCGTGATCGCACCGGGTCTCCGGTCCGGCCGGCTCGAGCAGTGGTCCGAAGTCAAAGCGGCGGTCATGGAGGCGATCGCCACGGAAGGGGGGACGGTGACCCACCACCACGCCGTCGGTCGTGACCACCGTCCGGGCTACGACCACCAGCGGCCGGAGCTGTTCGCGGCACAGCTGCGGGCCGCGAAACGCGTGGTGGATCCTGACGCCCTCCTCAACCCCGGGGTACTGATCGATCCCTGACGGATCAGCCACGACAACAGGCGATCGCCAGTGGCCGTCAGGGCATGACCTCGAACGTGATCCCGGCGGCCTGCAGCCTGGTGCGAAGCGCAGGGCCCAGCGCGGACGCTGTTGTCACCTGGCCCGAGGTGGGTGGCAGATCGTCATAGACCAGGCACAGGGCGGCCTCGCTGATCATCTTGGAGGTCTCGGTGTATCCCGGGTCGCCTCCGCTCACTTCCGTCTTCACCCTGGCTCCGCCGCCCTCGCCGAGGAAGGTCACCTTGAACCACGACCTCTCCCGTTGCTCGACGCTCGGGCCGGAGCCCGACGGGCGGAGCCTGGTGAGGGCTCGGCGGGCGGCGGGGATCTGAGCCACCCCGAACAGAGCGCCGGCGCCGGCAATCATGCCTGCGGCCGCCAAGGGACTGCTGCCGGCCCAGTAGTGGGAGTAGGTGAAGTCGGGGCCATACCGTGGCAATTGGCGCGCCGAGTGCACCACGATCAACGGATCGATCGTCGGCATCGGTACGACCCATGACCCGGCGTCCCGATCGTGGCCGATCCGGCCGGTCAGGACCCGGCTCCTCCGGCCGGCCGGGGGAGCGTCGACCTGACTGCGAATGTCGTGTGACACCTTGCCGGCCCGATACCTCGACATGATCTCCAGCGCCGAGGCCACGGTTCCCCCGGAGAAGGTGCCGTGCATGTGGACGTAGCCCCGGACGGCGATCGGGACATCCTCGGGAAGCTGATCGACGGTGAATTGGACGCCGAGGTCGTGGGGAACCGAGTCGAATCCGCACGCGTGCACCAACCGGGCGCCGGTCTCCACGGCGCGGGCATGGTGCATCAGGAAGGTGAGGTCGACGAACTCGGGTTCGCCGGTCAGATCCAGATAGTCGGTGCCGGCCTCCGCACAGGCGGCGACGACGGGTTCTCCGTGGAGGATGTAGGGCCCGACGGTCGAGATGAGGACTCGGGTTCGCTCGGCGACCGAGCGCATCGCCTCTGCATCGGTGACGTCCACCCCCACCACGTCGGCCCCCATGCCCCACCGTGAGCGCACCGCTTCGAGCTTGGCGACACTCCGGCCGGCCAAGGCGATCCTGGTCGAGGGCGGGGCGTGCTCTCCCAGGTACCCGGCGATCAGACCACCGGTGAAGCCGGTTGCCCCGAGAACGGTGATGTCGAAGTCACGCGGGCCTTCAGCCATGATCGCTGACGCTACCGAACTGTGCGTCCTGACCCGGAGCGCGCCCGGCCGCAGACCGGGTTCGGCTCCTACCCGGACGGCTCAACGATGCCGCCCGGACAGACGGTGCCGGGCCGAGAGCGGCGGCGGGGCGGACCGGCCGGGTGCCACCGCCTCGAGCATCAGACGCCACTCGGCCGTGGCGATGGCCCGGCGCACCGCGGTGACGGAGTCCGGATTCACCGACACCGAGGTGATGCCGAGGCGCACCAGGAACTCGGCGAACTCCGGGCGGTTGGACGGAGCCTGACCGCACAGGGACGAGGTCATCCCCGACTCATGACAAGCCCCGACGATCCGCTCGATGGCGTCGAGCACGGCAGGGTCGGACTCGTCGAAGAGTTCGGAGAGCGTGGCCGAGTCCCGGTCCACACCCAGCGTGAGCTGGGTCAGGTCGTTGCTGCCGATCGACACCCCCTCGACGCCCATGCTGGCGTACGTCGGGATCCAGTAGGCCACCGAGGGCACTTCGGCCATCACCCAGACCGGCAGGCCCCGGGCCGCAGGATGGTCCTCGATGATGTCGAGGCAGCGCTCGAGCTCCCAGGCGGTGCGCACGAAGGGGATCATCAGGCGCAGGTTGGGCGTCTGGGCCGCCACCCGGCCGAGGACGTCCAGCTCCAACCGGAACAGATCGGGCTGGTCCACGTAGCGGAAGCATCCCCGGTACCCGATCATAGGGTTCTCCTCGTGGGGCTCGAACTGATCGCCGCCCTCGAGGCCCCGGAACTCGTTGCTCCGGAAGTCGATGCTCCTGTAGATCACCGGACGTGAGCCGAAGGCCCGGGTGATCCGCAGGAGATTGTCGGACATGGCATCGACGAAGGTCTGCTCGTCCCCCCGCTCGAGCAGCAGTCGCGGGTGCACACCGCCCAGTGCGTCCGCCACCATGAACTCGGCCCGGAGGAGCCCCACGCCATCGACGTCCATGGCCGCCACCTCCTCGGCGTGGTCGGCCACCGCCAGGTTCACGTAGAGGTGGGTGGCCAGTGCCCCCGGTGACCCGACCGAGTCCGACGGGGCGGCCGTGGCGGCGGGCACCGCCGAGGTGGCAGGCAACCTGGCCGCGCCCTCGAGGACCTGGCCGCGCTCGCCGTCGACGGTCACCACCTCGCCGTCACGGAGCAACGTGGTCGCCGTGCGGGTGCCGACCACGCAGGGAAGGCCCAGCTCACGCGAGACGATGGCGGCATGGCAGGTCATGCCTCCCCCGTCGGTGACCAGGGCGGCGGCCCGCCGCATCACCGGCACCCAGTCCGGGCTGGTCAGGGGAGCAACCAGGACCTCACCGTCGAGCAGGCGCCCGCCCTCGTCGGGAGTATGGAGGATCCGTACCGCGCCGGAGGCGGTGCCCTTCGACGCGGCCAGGCCGGTGACCAGCACGCGCTGGTCGGTGGTCGGCGTCCCGGTGTCGGCGACCAGGGTGGTGATGGGCCGGGACTGGACGAGGTACGTCTGACCTCCGGCCATGGCCCACTCCGTGTCCTGTGGCGACCCGTAGTGCCGCTCCACGGCCAACCCGAGCCTCGCCAGCTCCAGGATCTCATCGTCGGCGAGCACCCGCCGGTCGCCCTCGTCGCCGGTCAACGGGATCTCCTCGTCGCTCCCGTCGGGCCCACGCACGATCTTCATCGACTGGTGCCCGACCCTGACGGTCAGCAGCTTCAGGCCCTCTTTTGCCACCACGTAGGTGTCGGGTTCGACAAGACCGGACACCACCACCTCGCCCTGGCCGAGGGCAGCCTCGATGACGATCCGGTCGGAGGCGCTGGTCGAGGGATCGGCGGTGAACATGACTCCGGACCGCTCGGAGGCCACCATCTCCTGGACGATCACCGCCAATGCCGGCTCCTCGACCACCCCTTCGATCGAACGGTAGGCGATGACCCGCTGCCCGTAGATGGACGCCCAACAGTCCACGACCCGCCGGAGCAGTTCCTCGTCCCCGGCGACGTTGGTGAAGGTGACGTTCATGCCGGCGAACGAGGTGCCTGCCGTGTCCTCACCGGTACCCGACGAGCGCACGGCCACCCGCGACCCGGCGCCGAGCTTGTGATATGCGTCGAGCACTTCTCGGGCCAGGTCCGGGGGCAGCGGCGTCTCCCGCACCAGGGCCTGGGCTCGCCCGGCGGCCTCAGCCAGGCCCTCCAGATCCTCCGGGTCCAGGCCTCCGAGGACCTCGAGAAGCTTCGATCGGGTGCCGCTGCGGTCGATGGCGTCGAGATAGGCCTCACTGGTGATGATGTAACCCGGCGGAACCGGCAGCCCGGCACCCGTGAGCTCCCCCAGGTTGGCGCCCTTTCCCCCCACACTCGCCACATCCGCCACACCGACCTCTTCGAACCAGGCGATTGCTCTCATCGCGCTCCTCCCTCACCGTTTCCCACCATTCTCTGCCGTCGACGGAGGAACGCCCAGGGTCAAAGGTCATTCTCCGCCGCGTCGTACCATCGGGTGGCAGCATGTGGTGACAGGTGTCACCGGGCGTGCTTGCCCAGCGGGAAGGGTGCGGCCCGACGGATGCGAGCGGACGGAGGACCGAGTGCCAGGTGAGGACCCCATTCGCTCTGCCATCGTGGCGATCGTCGATCCCAGTACGAGGCGCACACTGGTACTCAGACGCCTCGACGAGAACACCGACTTCCCGTCGATGTGGTGCTTCCCCGGTGGACGCGCCCAGCCCGGGGAGACGACCGGGGAGACGGCGGTCCGCGAGGTGCTCGAGGAGACCGGGCTCGAGGTCCACGGACTCGAGTACCTGGCCCGACGAGTGTCGACCGGGTCCACCGGGCTGACCTACCTGATCGACTGTTTCGTCACGCAGACATGGGCGGGATCCCTGATCGCCTTCCCGTCGGCCGAGCATTCCGAGGCACGATGGCTGCCGACGGACGCCTTGGGTCACCTCGAGCCGACGGGCCCCACCACCCGGTGGCTGGCGGAGACGGTCGCTTCCCGCTACCCGACCATGGGGTGATCGACACTCCCGCCCGCCCTCAGAGGATCGTGCCCGACCCCCCGGTCGGACCTGGCTCGACTAGCGACCGGCGTGTTCGACATAGGCGTCGTAGCAGGCCTGGCAGAGGCGAAACGGCCGTGCCGGATCAGCGCCAACCTCGATCGGGCCACCGCATTCCGGACAGGTTCGCGCTCCGCCGTGGATCCACATGGTCTCCGTCGGCCCCGGCTGGACTGCCATGCCTCGGTATCGGCAAGGTCATGCGGTGCCTTGAGCACCGCCCGCCCGGTCTACAGGCCCAGGATCGCCCTGGTGACCCCATCTCTGATTCCTGTGGGCACGAACGACTGAAGCGCGGCAACCGCCTGGGCGTCACAGCCGACCAGGTACCTGGCACGAGGAGTGCGTGACGTGACGGCGTTGGCGATGACATCGGCGACATGTGCCGGCTCGGCCATGATCGGATCGGCCATGTGGGTGATGGTCAACAGCCGTCGGTACGAGTCTGCGAACCGTGACCCGCTCCTGCCGTTCAGTTCGTCGTCGGCTTCCTCCCAGATTCCGGTCCGGACGAACCCCGGCTCGATGAGGACGACCTTCACGCCGTCTGCCGCGACTTCGGCCCGCAAGGCGTCGGACACGCCCTCGAGCGCATGCTTGCAGGCCTGGTACCAGCCGGTCAGAGGAGATGTCGTTCGGCCGTAGACCGAGGACACGTTGATGATTCGCCCGAAGTGGTCATGTCTCATGGACGGCAGTGCGAGGCGTGCCAGGCGCATCGGACCGATCACCATGGTCTCGAGGGCGACGCGGAGCTCCTCATCGCCGATGTCCTCGACCGCTCCGGTGATCGAGAATCCGGCGTTGTTGACGACCACCGTCGGTCGATACTCCTCGATGATCTGCTCGCAGGACTCTGCGTCGGTGACGTCCATGACCGCCGTCTCCACGGTGACGCCGCACTCGGAAGCCGCTTCGGACACCACCCGGGCCTTGGCCGGGGAGCGGACCGTGCCCACCGAACGCAGACCTCGACGGGCCAGCTCCAGCACGGTGGCCAGGCCGATGCCCGAGTTCGCCCCTGTGGTGACGGCGACCCGCTGCTCCACCACAGCCACTTCCTTCCTACACTGCCCGCTCCGCTTCTGATCCTACCGAGTACTCCCGGTCCAGACCATCGCCACCGGATCCGCACTGTGAGCCGACGACGGGAGGTACCGGCCCTGCCGATCAGCTGACTGGAGCAGCGAGAAGAGGTCGGCTCGGCTCGAGGCATCGGGTGAGCCGTTCGGCCCTATCCGGACGGGGGGCCACGCCGGAAGATGACTCCATGCTCGACAGCGTGCTCGACGTGTTCCGGGTCCGTCAGTACTTCAATGTGATCACCAGGTCCACGGAGTTGGTCGAAGGCATCCGTCACGACGCCGCTCTGCTCGGCGACATGCGGCGTGCGCTGGTCGCGCTTCCGTTCGATTCCCGCCGGCCACCCGAATTGCATCCGTTCCCCCCGGTGCGACACCTCGACGTGGCCGATCTGGAGGGGCGCAGGCTCGCGCTGGTGGCCACGGGGGGCAGCGGGGCCCTCGCCTCGCTGGTCGGCGCCGCCAGAGCGCTGGAGGAGGCGGGCATCCGCCCGTCGGTCATCTCGCTCTGTTCGGGGTCGGCGCTCTTCGGGTTCCCCATCGCCGCCGGCATCCCGGCCGATGAGGTGGCTGCCTTCACCCTCGGCGTCAGCCCGAGCGAGTACATCGACGTGGACTGGAGCCTTCTGGCCTCCGCCCTCACGACGATGGGGAAGGGATTCGGCGGCATCGTCCGGGGAGCGCGGATCGAGGCGCTCTACCGCCAGCTACTCGGCGACATGACCCTTGGCGAGATGCCGATCCCCGCCTATGCACCGATCTGGAGCATCGAGGAGAACCGGATCGAGTTCATCGGCCCACGCACCCACCCGGACCTTCCGGTCGCCCGTGCCATCCACATGGCCATCGCCTTGCCGCTGTTCATCGAACCGGTGCCGATGGGCGACGGCTACTGGTGCGACGGGGGGATCGTCGACATCTTCCCGGTACGGCCGGTCCTCGACCTGGAGGAGCCGCCGGACGTGGTCCTGGCCATCAACGGCTTCTACCCGCCGCGATTCGCCGGGGAGGACGGCTCCGGATGGCAGGACCGGCGCTACAGCATCCTGGCCATCGCCAGCCAGGTGCGTACCTGCCAGCAGGTGGAACTGGCCAGGACGAATCTGTCCCGGCTCGAGAGCGAGACCGAGGTGATGATGATCGAACCGGTGCCCTACGCCAAGGTCAGGGGAGCCGGGTTCTACCGGCAGTTCCTCAACACCGACGAGTGGCCCGAGTTCATGCGCTCCGGCCGCTCGGAGACCCGCCGGGTCCTCGAGTCCCGGTCCCGACACGTCCAGGCAACGGCCTGATCGGGGTGGGTGGACGATGGCAGGCACTCGAGCCCGGGATTCGGCCGGGCAACTTCGCGCCCTCACGTTCAGGCTCAGGACAGCGAACCCAGGGACCGCCGTGGCTCCTCCGGCGCTCCAGAACCCGCAGATCGTGAGCGGCACCTGCCTGGATCTGGGAGTATCTCGACGTTGACTACCGCCCGGCACGCCCCTTCCGAATTCAATGTCCGAGAGATCGACGTCCCCGTCCGCTCCATCTCTCGACTGGGTCCACTCGTCGGGACCGAGCGCTACTCGGATCTGCGCCTCGCAGCTGAGCGCACCTCCCGGCGGCTCGATGGACAGACCGTCTGGAACTTCAGCTCGACGGCCGCTGGGGGCGGCGTGGCCGAGATGCTGCGCGTCCTCGTCGGCTACATCCGCGGGACCGGGGTGGACATCCGCTGGCTGGTCATGGCTGGGGACGCCGAGTTCTTCTCGATCACCAAGCGGATCCACAACCGTCTCCACGGGGTGTCCGGCGACGGCGGCAACCTCGGTCCCGAGGAGGCAGATCACATCCAACGCGTCACCGATTCGAACCTCGAAGGCGTGCTCGACCGCATTCAAGAGGGCGACATCGTGCTCCTCCACGATCCTCAGACGCTGGCCATGGCCTCCGCCATGGCCGCGGCCGGGGCCCGCGTGGTCTGGAGGTGTCACATCGGGCGCGAAGGAGCGAACCAGTGGACCGACCAGGCCTGGGCGTTCCTGCGGCCTCATCTGGCCGCCTGCGATGCCTGCATCTTCTCCCTGCGCCAGTACGTCCCCTCGTGGATGGACGCGTCGAGGGTCCGGGTGATCCCGCCGTCCATCGACCCGTTCTCGCCGAAGAACCAGGAGATGTCCCCGGCCGATGTGATCCGGACACTGGGCCGCATCGGCCTGCTCGTGCAGAACGGGCCTGACCTCGCCGGCCGGTTCACTCGAACCGATGGCAGCCCGGGTCGGGTCGAACGGCGGGCGTCGATCGTCGCCGACGGTGACACGGCCCTGGCCCTCGATGCCCCTCTGGTGGTCCAGGTGTCGCGATGGGACCGGTTGAAGGACATGTCGGGGGTCCTCGAGGGTTTCGCACTGGCCGTGGTGGACCAGGTCGACGCCCACCTGGCGCTGGTCGGTCCATCGGTAGCCAACGTCACCGACGATCCCGAAGGCGCCGAGGCCTTCGCCGAGTGCCTGGCCGCATGGGGGGCGCTGCCCACCAAGACCCGCCAACGCGTCAAGCTGGTCACCCTGCCCATGGACGACGTCGATGAGAACGCGGCGATGGTGAACGCTCTCCAGCGCCACGCCCGGGTCATCGTTCAAAAGAGCATCGTGGAGGGCTTCGGGCTGACCGTTGCCGAGGGCATGTGGAAGGGCAAGGCCGTGATTGCCTCCCGCGTGGGCGGCATTGCCGAGCAGATCGCACCAGGTACCGGAATCCTCCTTGACGACCCCGCGGATCTCCCGGCGTTCGGTGAGACCCTCGCCGGGCTCCTCACTCGTCCCGACGAGATCGCCAAGATGGGTGACCGTGCCCGCCAGCACGTCCTCGAGCACTTCGTCGGTGATCGGCACCTGATCCGCTACGCCCAGCTCATCGAATGGCTGGTCGTCTGACGGCCGTGGCACTACGAGGGGCTACTCGCCACCGGCGAAGTAGGTCTCCCGCAGCTCCCTCTTCAGGATCTTCCCCGATGGATTCCGGGGCAGGCGCCCGTCGCTGAAGGCGATCCGGCTGGGGATCTTGTAGGAGGCGAGCGGTCCCGCCAGAAAGTCCCTGAACTCGTCAGAGCTGAGAACACAGCCGGCCTTGAGGTGGAGCACACAGCCGACCTCCTCGCCGAGGCGCTCGTGGGGGACCCCGAAGACGGCCGCTTCGTAGACGGCCGAGTGCTCGTAGATGGCACTCTCGACCTCCGCGCAGTAGACGTTCTCCCCGGCTCGGAGCACCATGTCCTTGGCCCGGTCTTCGATGTAGAGGAATCCGTCGTCGTCGATCCGCCCGAGGTCACCGGAGGCCAGCCACCCGTCCACGATGGTCTCCGCCGTCGCCTCTGGCTTGTTCCAGTAGCCCCGGATGAGGTTCGGGCCCTTCATCCAGATCTCGCCATGAGCTCCGGTGGGTAGCGGTCTCCCGTCTTCATCCCGGATCTCCACGTCCATGATCGAGGTGCGGGCCCGACCGGTCGATGAGGGGTGGGAGACGTAGTCGTCCCCGGTGTTGTTCGGTCCGAACGCATTGGTCTCGGTCATCCCGTATCCGATGTTCGGCCGGCCACGGCTGAAGCCCTTCTCGACCCGGTCGACCAGCTTGACCGGAGCGGGCGCGCCGCCACCACCGATACTGGCCAACGAGGAGGTGTCGTACTTCGAGAATGCCGGGCTCTCGAGCATGTCCCAGCTCTGGGTGGGCACCCCGACGAAGGCGGTCACCCGCTCGGACTGGATGAGCCGGAGCGCAGTCTCCGGATCCCAGCGGTGCATCATGACCAGCTTCATCTTCATCCCGAAGCACGACAGCATCACCGGCACGCATCCGGTCACGTGGAAGAGGGGGACGATGAGGATGAAGCACGGGGCGAACCCACCGCCGTCGAGAGCGTCCTCGCTCTTCCGTGCGGACTGGATGGTGGCATTGGCCCAGAACGCCATCAACCCCTGGGTGACGGCACGGTGCGTGGACACCGCACCTTTGGGGAATCCGGTGGTCCCCGACGTATAGAGGATGGTGGCGTCGTCGTCCGGACCGACCTCGACCACCGGCATGGGATCGCCGAGGTTGATCACCTCGCCGAAGCGCTGGACGCCGGTCGGCTGCGGCTCGATCTCGTCCGCACGGACGACGATCATCGGAATGCCCCGGGAGTGGGCGGACCGGTGGGACCGATCGATCCGCTCAGGATCGGTGATCAGGAGGGAGATCCCCGAGTCCTCGATGGCGTAGTCCACCTCGCTCTCGGTCCACCAGGCGTTCAGAGACACGGACACCGCCCCGATGGACAGGATCGCCGCGAACGACACGACCCATTCGGGAAGGTTCCGCATGGAGATGCCGACCCGGTCTCCCTTCTTGATCCCGAACCTGTTGACCAGCGCGTGGGCCAGTGCGTCGACACTGCGCATGGTCTCGTCGAAGGTCCACCGCTCGTCCTCGTAGACGATGAAGGTGCCCTCCTCCCCCCGGGCACCGGCGAAGAGTTGACCCAGCGTGGGCGGGGCGTTCTTGAACACCCGATAGGAGACGCCACCGATGGCCTCCTCCACGAGCTCGAAGATCTGGCCCGGGCCGGTGACCTGAGCGTAGGCCTCTTCGTAGCTGAGCGACATCGTCGCCACCCCATTTCCCCCGCGTTGGGCCCAGTCCGACCCTATCCCCGCCGACGGGCACACCGGCGTGACCTGGAGCTTAGGCCTCATCGCCACCCTCGACACACCTGGCATTCAAGGCCCGGACCGTTCGGGTCGACATGACAGGGAGAAGTCGCATTGGCAGCGGGGAGCGGAGCGGCAATGGACATCGCATCGGGTGGGGAAGGAACAGGCGGCCAGGACGCGACAACCGTCGACCCTGGAGCGGCGGAGGCGGACCAACAGCGGTGGCGCCCGACCCTGAGCCCGACCAGCCTCGCCTACCTGATCGGGCCGGTGGCCCTGGTGGCCGTGCTGTTCCTCATGCACTTCGGCGACATCGCTCGCGAGTCTGCGTGGCTGTGGCTCGGCGTGTTCATCGCCATCCCGCTGGCCAGCGTGGCGACCACCTACGCCTACACCGTCCGGCCGTCCACCTTCCGACTCCACCTGAGGGTCATGGCCCAGGCGGCGGCGGTGACCACGGTGATCTACCTGACGGGTTGGGGGCCCGTGCTGTGGGGCGCGTTCGCATTTCTCGCCCTCGAGAATGTCTCGTTCGCAGGTTCACGGGTCTGGACCATCACCGCGTTCTGGTGCCTGACCGGGATGGCCGTCGGTCAGCTGTGCATCGCGCAGGGATGGGCTCCGGTGCTGCTGTCGAAGTCGCAGTCACACTCACTTGCCCTGATGGGCGCATTCGTCCTGTTCTTCGTCATCCGCATGGCCGGCGCGTCCACGCGCCTGGCGGAGGAGGCCGAGTCCGCCGTCAGGTTGAGCGAGGAACGCTTCCGCTCACTGATCCAGAACTCCTCCGATGCCACCACGGTGATGGACGTGGATGGGCTCTTCACCTATGTGAGTCCTGCCATGACCGACCTCCTGGGGTACTCCCCCGACGATCTCCTGGAGAAGCGGGCCACCGACTTCGTCCATGAGGACGATTGGGATCGAGTCCGGGAACGCCTGGGCCAGACGTTCCAGGCCTCGCCGGGGACCGAGCTCCTCCAATTCCGCATGGCCCGCCGAGGCGGGGAGTGGTGTGACGTCGAAGCGGTCGTCACCAATCTGGTCGATCGACCGGCGGTCGCCGGCTATGTGGCGAACATCCGCGACATCACGGAACGCAAGCGGTTCGAGACGATCCTCGCCCACCGCGCCCTGCACGATCCCCTCACCGAGCTGCCCAACCGGCAACTGATCCTGGACCGCGCCGAGCAGATGCTGGCCAGGACGACCCGGAACTCCGAGCAGATGGCCGTCTTCTTCATCGACCTGGACAACTTCAAGGACGCCAACGACTCGCTCGGCCATGAGGCCGGTGACCGTCTGCTCCAAGCGGTTGCCGCGCGCTTCCAGTCGATGTTACGGGCCAGCGACACCGTAGGCCGCCTGGGAGGGGACGAGTTCGTCATCCTGACCGAGGGGACGTCCCTTGGAGCGGGCCCCGAGATGATCTCCGACCGGATCCGGGACGTGCTCCGAGCGCCCTTCCGTGTGGCCGGCTTCGAGGCCCACCCGATCAACGTGACGGCGAGCGTCGGGATCGCCACCGGGGGCCGGGCCTCGGCACAGGAGCTCCTGAGGGATGCGGACATCGCGCTGTACCAGTCGAAGGCCGCCGGAAAGGACCGCTCCGTGCTCTTCGAGCCGTCGATGCAACGAGCGGTCCTCACCCAGATGGAGCTCAGATCGGATCTGAACGCCGCGCTGGCCAACGACGAGTTCTTCCTGCAGTACCAGCCGATCTTCGACTTGAGAACGTTGAAGATCCACGGCGTCGAGGCGTTGTTGCGCTGGAGACACCCGGTTCGCGGCGTCACCTCCCCGCTGGACTTCATCTCGGTGATGGAGGAGAACGGATCGATCATCGACGTGGGACGGTGGGTACTGGACCAGGCATGTGCCCAGGCGGCGACCTGGCGCGAGATGGGCCATGACCTGAGCGTGTCGGTCAACGTGTCCGTGCGCCAACTCGAATTGGAAGGCTTCGTCGACCACGTCTGCTTCGCGCTGGCCGAGAGCACCCTGAACCCCAGCTCGCTCGTCCTGGAGGTAACCGAATCGACGCTGATGAAGGATCCCGCTGCGACCGTGTCCCGACTCAAGAGGCTCAAGCAGCTCGGACTGGGCGTCGCCATCGACGACTTCGGAACCGGGTACTCGTCCCTGGCCTACCTTCGTGAGTTCCCCGTCGACGTTCTGAAGATCGACCGCTCGTTCATCTCGGACATGGGCAGCCCCGATTCGACCTCGTTCATCCGCACGCTGGTCGAGCTCGGCCGAAGCCTGGGGCTGGTGACCCTGGCCGAGGGCATCGAGGACCAGGACCAGCTCGAACGCCTCCGGTTGCAGGACTGCGATCGAGGACAGGGGTTCTTCCTCTGCCGGCCCGCCGACCCCGATGCCATCGAGGTGCTCCTCGAGGCCACAGCGTCCGAGGCAGGGACCGCTTCACCCGCGGTCGTGACCAGCCGCTGACCACCCGGATGCAGCACGGAAGTCGACGGTGACGGTGCTTCGCCCGGAACCCGCTCGGAATCGTTCGACCCGGATTGGGTAGGTTCGTCCTGACGCCGAGCAACCGAGGTGCACCACCATGGCCATCGCCACCATCAACCCAGCCACCGGAGAGACGGTGAAGACCTTCACCGAGTTCACCGACGATCAGGTCGAACACGTCCTGGCTAGGGCCGCCTCCACGTTCCGCACCTACCGGCGGACCAGCTTCGAACAGCGCTCGGCCTGGATGCAGCGGACGGCCGACATCATCGAGGACGAGGTGGACCAGATCGCCGAGATGATGACGACCGAGATGGGCAAGACCTTCGCCGCCGCCCGCCTGGAGGTCCTGAAGTGCGCCAAGGCATGCCGGTACTTCGCCGACCACGCCGAGGGGTTCCTGGAGGACGAGCCGTGCGACGCCGAGGCCGTGGGCGCCGCCTCGGCCTATGCCCGCTACCAGCCCCTCGGACCGGTGCTGGCGGTCATGCCGTGGAACTTCCCCCTGTGGCAGGCCATGCGGTTCGCAGCGCCTGCCCTGATGGCCGGCAACGTAGGCCTGCTCAAGCACGCGTCCAACGTCCCCCAGACGGCGCTGTTCATGGAGGAGCTGTTCACCCGGGCCGGGTTCCCCGAGGGGGCCTTCCAGACGCTGCTCATCGGCTCCGCCAACGTGGAGGCCGTCCTGCGGGACGACCGGGTGGTGGCCGTGACCCTCACCGGGTCGGGCCCTGCAGGCTCGTCGGTGGCCTCCATCGCCGGTGACGAGGTCAAGAAGTCGGTCCTCGAGCTGGGCGGCAGCGATCCCTTCATCGTCCTGCCCTCCGCCGACCTGGCCAAGGCCGCCGAGGTGGGCACCACCGCCCGATGCCTCAACAACGGCCAGTCGTGCATCGCGGCCAAGCGGTTCATCGTCCATTCCGCGGTGGCCGACGAGTTCGAGCGGCTCTTCGTGGAGCGGATGGCCTCACGGGTCGTCGGGGACCCGATGGACGAGGACACCGACATCGGGCCCCTCGCCTCAGAGCAGCAGCGGACCGACATCGTGGAGCTGGTGGAGGACGCCATCTCCAACGGGGCGGTGGCTCGGTGCGGGGGCACGGTCCCCGAGGGTCGGGGCTGGTACTACCCGCCGACCGTCCTCGTCGGCATCACCCCGGCCATGCGCATCCACACCGAAGAGGCCTTCGCCCCGGTGGCCACCGTCTACCGGGTCGACAGCCTCGACGAGGCGATCGAGCTGGCCAACGCCACCGCCTTCGGGCTGGGCGCCAACGCCTGGACCGATGACCGGGACGAGCAGGCGCTTCTGATCAGCGGCCTCGACGCCGGCATGGTCTTCATCAACGGGAACGTGACCTCCTACCCGGAGCTGCCCTTCGGAGGGATCAAGACCTCGGGGTACGGACGGGAGCTCACCGCCCACGGGATCCGGGAGTTCTGCAACCTGAAGGCGGTGTGGGTGGGGGCACCGAGCGGCAGCTGAGTTCCCGAACTCCGGACTGCGGGTCTCGACGCCGCGACCCTGACCCCGGGAAGCCACGGGCCGACGGGGAGCGCCTGGGCGCGGGCCGACGGGCCAACCGAGTCAGCCCGGCGGATCGCCGGGGCGCTGGCTCTCGAGGTCCAACCGGGCGGCGAGCCGCCTGGGCGCGATCAGCCGGTAGCTGTCCTCGACCAGTTCAGCCACCTCGTCCCAGTCGACGCCCGCATCGAGTCGAACGCCGATCCAACCCTTCGAGCCCACATACTGGGGGATGAAGAACCGGTTCGGGTCCGAGGCCACCAACACCTCCTGGTCCCCCGGGGGTGCCTTGCAGGTGAAGGACCGTCCGTCCTCCCTGAGCATGAGGAAGAGCTTGTCCCGCACGCGGAACGACGGGGCCTCGTGGCCTCCGAACGGCTTCTCGGTGGCTTCGGGGAGGCGCAGACAGATCCTGCGGAGGTTGGCCACCACGGTCTTGGTGGGTCGGGACGTGGGCATGATCCTCCAGTCGCTGGCCGGATGCGGGAGATGTCCATGGTGCCACCGTCGGGCGCCGCACCGTCGGGCGCCGCACCGTCGGGGACTCAACGCCCGGACAGCCGAGGCCCGGGCGAGGCGATACCGCCCGGTATGCTCAACCATCCGGTTGACTATTGCCTCGCGACCCGGTATGCTCAACTACATGGTTGACCAAATCGCCGACATGGACGCCGTCTTCCAGGCCCTCGCCAACGGGGCCCGCCGGAACATGCTGGGACGGCTGGCCGAGACCGACCTGACGGTGGGCCAGCTGGCCGAACCGCTGGCCATGACCCTGGCGGCGGCGTCGAAGCACATCAAAGTGCTCGAACGGGTCGGCCTGGTCCGTCAGACCGTCTCGGGCCGCCGGCACGTGTGCCACCTCGAGCCGATGCCCCTGGCGTCCGCCGCCGCCTGGCTGCGCTTCTACGAGCGGCACTGGGACGAGCGGCTCGACGACCTCGAGCTCCTCTTCGACTCAGAGCCGACCGGGGACGGGGAAGTCCGATGACCCCGGACTCCTCATCCCGACCGGCCGTGCACCTCCAACGGGTCATCCCCGCCCCGCCGGACCGGGTCTACCGGGCGTGGCTCGAGCCAGAGCTGCTGCGACGGTGGCTGGCCCCGGGCGAGCTGCAGGTCACGCGCATCGAGGTCGACGAACGGGTCGGCGGGCACTATCGCGTCTGGCAGGGAAGCGTCAACGGCGACGTGGGCGGGTTCGAGTGCGAGATCCTCGAGTTGGTTCCCGGCCAGCGCATCGTGTTCCGCTGGGGATTCGTCGGTCCCGAGCGGATGCACGGACCGGCGTTCGACTCGGTCCTGACCGTGACCTTCACCGATGCGCCCGATGGCGCCACCACGCTGTCGCTCGTCCACGAACGACTCGACGGGCTGCGTGCGGCCATGCCCGAGGTGGCCGACAACGTCGGGGTGGGTTGGGAGCTGGTGCTGGACCAGCTGACGGTGGCGGTCGTTGAGCATCCCCGGAGGCCGAGAAGCTGACCGAAGGCACTCGCGGCCTCGTGAAGGACCAGGGACGCCGAGTCCGGAATCCGCCACACACATCCATTCCGGCCTGGTCCGCACCGACAGGTGACGGCACCGAGGCGATCCGAGCGGCCGTCGGGATGGGCCTGGGAGGCGTACCGGCCAGACGGCGGACTTCGGGGCCTTGACCCCGGGATCCCGGTCGGAGGCTGCCCTACGCTGATGTTCGTGGGCAAGGTGGCCAAGGACATGCATCGTGACCAGTGACAAGTCGACCCTGACCACCGTGGCCGGTCGTCAGCTGACCGTCACCAATCTCGACAAGGTCCTCTACCCCGACTCCGGATTCACCAAGGGTCGGGTCATCGACTACTACATGCAGGTGGCCGAGGTCATGCTCCCCCACGTCCGGGACCGACCGCTGACCATGAAGCGCTATCCCGACGGGGTCGCTGGGGAGTCCTTCTTCGAGAAGCACCTGCCGGACCATGCGCCGGACTGGGTCCGCCACGTGGCCGTACCCTCCGAGGCGGGGTCGATCGAGTACGCCGTCGTCTGCGATCTCCCCACCCTGGTGTGGGCGGCGAACCTGGCCACCATCGAGTTCCACGTGCCCCTGTGGCACGTGGGACGGAGGAGGACCCTGCCCGGGCCCCCCGACCACATGGTCTTCGACCTCGACCCCGGCGAGGGGGCCTCGATCGTCGAGTGCTGTCGGGTGGCCCGGTCCATCGTCGAGGGGCTGGACGAAGGGCGGGCGGGTTGCCGGCCGAAGACCAGCGGATCCAAGGGCCTCCAGCTCTACGTCCCGATGCCGGGACGGCCGACCTGGGAGAAGGTACGGGACCGGGCGCACCGGATCGCCGTCCAACTCGAGCAGGACCAACCGGACCTGGTGGTCTCCACACCGCGCAAGAGTGAGCGGACCGGCAAGGTGTTCATCGACTGGAGCCAGAACCACCCGGCCAAGACCACGGTCGCCGCCTACTCGCTACGGGGCCGGTCCGAACCGACCGCGTCCACCCCCCTCGCCTGGGACGAGGTCGACCACTGCGCGCGAGAGGGTGATCCGGCCAGCCTCCGGTTCACCGCCGACGCCGTGCTCGACCGGATCGACGAGCACGGCGACCTGTTCGCCACGGTGTGAGGTGAATCCGGCTCGGTGCCGTCGCCGCGCCCGGCGTGAGGCGGCGCGGGAATCCGGACGGCGCGAACGGTCGGGGAGTGTCGTCAGGCACCCAGGAGCTTCGAGTACTCCTTGGTCGGGCGGTACCGGCCCCAGGGACCCCACATTCGCTCCCTGTCCACCATCACCCGTCGCACGTCGGAAGCCGCGGGTTGCCGCGACAGGCTGCTCGAGACCCGGCACTCGACCATGTCCGCCGTCCAGAGGTAGGCGATCACCTCGTCCACAGTGGCCGGGTCCAGCCCGGTCTCCCAGTCGAGGACGTAGCTGCTGCACGTGGCGTTCTCGTCCTCGTACTCGGAGATCACGGCCAGCACGATCTGCACGTCCTGAGGGCTGGGCGTGGTTCGGAGCCCCCAACCCGGTCCGGTGGACCGCCGTTGTCCGCTGGCCCGCAACCGGCCCAGATCGGTCATGGAGTGCTCCCTCTGTTGTCGCAGGGCCCGGCATGGCTCTGAGGGAGCGACACCGACGACGGGCAGTGGACAACCCGGCGCCGGTGCCGCAACGTCCTCATGGACCGGCGCTGCCGGTTGCGGGGTGTGAGTGCCGGTCCGCTCCCCGTTGTACCACCGGCTCCGTGGCCAATCGGTTACGGAATTTCTACCTCCGGATGAACGTTTCGTGGCAGGGAAGGAAGGGTCGGTTCGACGGACGAAGGACCGGAATGCTGCCCTGGACTCCCCGTCTGCCTCGACCGAGGGACGGAGACCCACACGCCGTGCTGGGCGACCGGGCTGGTCCCGCCCGGTGCCGCATCTGGCTCCGAGTCGGGACCTTCGCCACTGTCGCCTCCGGCGGCGCCGTGAGAAGGTGACACCAGAGGTCGAGTTGAGGAGGCCCTGATGCATGGCCTGGTTGTCTACGAGTCGATGTTCGGAAACACCCGCCAGATCGCAGAGGCTGTGGCAGACGGGTTGAAGGGCGGCATGGACATTGAGGTCCTCCACGCCGACAGTGTCCCCGGCGAGGGTCTGGGCGATCTCGACCTCCTCGTGGTCGGGGCCCCGACGCATGTTCGAGGTATGCCCCGTCCCGGTACCCGCAAGGGAGCTCCCGACAACATGAGCAGACCCGGATCCAGTCTCGTGCTCGAGCCGGAGGCGGACTCCCGCCCGGGGGTGCGGGAGTGGCTGGCCTCGTTGGACGATCTCCGCATCCGGGGTGCCGCCTTCGACACCAGGATCAAGGGGTCCGCCACCCTCACCGGTCAGGCATCGCGAGGAATCGCCAGGTCGCTGAAGCACCTGGGCGTCGAGCTGATCGTCCCGCCCGAGAGCTTTCTGGTCGACAAGAAGACCCGTCTCCTCCCAGGCGAGGTGGACCGGGCACGAGCATGGGGCGTCCAGCTGGCGGAGTCCGCAGTCGCTCGGTCGGCCACGAAGTCGTAGCCCTTCGCCGATCCGGCCGCTGCTACCTTCATCGTCGCCCAGGCACCGTCGCCCAGGCACCGCCGGGAACATCCGGATCGTGATCGACCGGCAACGCGCCACGGCAACGGCGCGGGATCACGGCGGTATCGTGGCCCGGTGGTCACCTTCGACGACGTCGCGGGCATGGTACTCGGGCTTCCCGAGGCCGCCGAGGTGGAGCATCGCGGCCATCGAACGTGGTCGGTCGCCGGCAAGGGATTCGCCTGGGAACGTCCGCTCAGCAAGGCCGACATCAAGCGGTTCGGCGATGCACTCCCGCCGGACGGACCCATTCTGGCGGTGAAGGTCGACGACCTCGGGGAGAAGGAGGCTGTGCTCGCCGCCAACCCCCAGGCCTTCTTCACGATTCCCCACTTCGACGGCTACCCGGCGGTGCTCATCCATCTGAACAGTGTCACTGAGTCCGCCCTCAGAGAGGCCCTCGTCGACGGTTGGCTGGCGAGTGCGCCGCCCCGGCTGACCACCGCCTTCCTCGAGCGGTGATGGCGGCCGCCCCGATCCCTCGGCCCGGTGTGCGGAACAGGTCGCGGCTCCGTCCGGTGTCCCCGACCCACGATCACCCGGGGCTCGATGTGCGGTTCCGGCCGGTCTCCTCCTCCGCGCCAGCAGCCAGGGCACGGAGCGAGTCGGTGAGCGCGGCCACGTCCCGGTCCACCAGCGGGGCCCCGACCAACCTGGCGATGCCGTCGACGTGCACGCGCCCCGCCCGGGACTGTTGACGTCTGCCCTCATCGGTGAGCTCGAGGAGCACCACCCTCCGATCCTGTTCGTCGTGCCACCGACGAATCCAGCCATTGGCAACCAGGCGATCGACCGCCCGCGATGCGGTCGGGCGAGAGACCAGCACGCGCTCGGCCAGCGTGGCCATGCGGATCGGCGCTCCGGCCACCCGGAGCTGGTAGAGCACGTCGTAGTCGTCCAGCGTCATCCCGATCCGTTGCCTCAGCTCCCGGTCGAGCACAGCGGTGACCCGGCTGTGGGCGACGAGCAGCGCCGACCAGGCCGCCATGACTTGCGGCGTCGCTTTATGCACAGGTGCAATAGTTCCATATGAACAGATGTTGTGTACAGTCGAGCGAGCTCCCCGCCGGTTGGGAGCTGACGACGACAGGGAGTGAGCGATGAGCACCGAGGTCGACATCCGCACGGCTGACACCAGGCCGCATACCAGGATCAGCTGGTTGGACAGCAGGCACAGCTTCAGCTTCGGGAGCCACCATGACCCGAGGAACACCGGGCACGGCCTGCTGCTGGTGTCGAACGACGACCGGGTGCGGGGAGGAAGCGGCTTCTCCACCCATCCCCATCAGGACATGGAGATCATCACCTGGGTGCTGTCCGGCCGCCTGCAGCACAAGGACTCCGAAGGCAACCTCGGGGAGCTCTACCCCGGCCTGGCCCAGCGGATGAGTGCGGGGACCGGGATCTGGCACTCCGAGATGAACGCCTCCACCCACGAGGACGTGCACTTCGTCCAGATGTGGGTGCCGCCCGATACCGAGGCGGTCAGTCCTTCGTACGAGCAGCTGGACATCAACGCCGAACTGGGGAAGGGGGGACTCCACCCGATCGCCTCGGGACAGGGCCACGACGCGGCCATCTCCATCCGCCAACGGAAGGCGGTGTTGTGGGGCGGGCGCCTGCAGGCCTCCGAATCGGTCACCGTTCCAGACGGTCGGCACGTGCATCTCTTCGTCGCCGTCGGATCCGCCGACCTGGAGGAGGGTGCGGTGCTGGCCGAAGGTGATGCCGCCCGCCTCACCGGCGCCGGGCCTCGTACGCTCACCGCCGGACCCGGAGGCGCGGAGGTGCTCATCTGGGTGACGACGTGAGCGGTTCCGTGTGGGCCGATCTGGCCGGTCGCGCTCGGATCGGACGATCCGTGGCCGACGGTTCTGCCGTCACGAGCCGTGTCGGGGAGGACGGCGGGCAAGATCGGCCAGCGTGGTGAGCTGACTCTCCAGCAGTGACGTGGCCGCCACCTCCTGGGGCGGCAGCGTCACATCCTTGAGGTTGACCGAGGTCGGCTCCTCGGGTGCGGGTGGGGAGTGATCGCCGTGCACCGGGGCGTCGGCCCACGCCGGGTCGACGCGGATGTTCGCCCGGATCGGCGATACCGAGCTGCGGGCGAACCTCCCGATATAGGTTCGGCTGCGATCCCCGGTCGTCCACATCAGCTGGGAGCCGCCGGGGTCGAAGTAGAACTCGGGCACCACCTGGTCCAGGTCGGTCAGTCGACGGACGGCGTGAGTGGTGAGATCCAGCTCGTAGAGGTCGGTCCGGAACTTCGGATCGAGGATGGTCAGGACGAAGAACGGCCCCGCCACCTCGTTCTCGAAAGGAGGATCGTAGCCAGCTCGCCGCGCGGCGGCGACCGTCGTCTCGTACCAGGTGCGTGTGCCCCGGCTCGACATCCAGACCACATCCTTCATGTCGGGGGTGAACACCGCCTGCTCGTCCCAACCCGGGTTCCCGTCGGTGAGATGGGTGACCTCGGGGTGCGAGGGGGAGGCCCCGTGCCCGAAGAGGCGCATGAAGTGGAGCTCCGAGTTCAGCCAACCGAGGCGCTTGTCCCCGTCGGAGCTGAGCGATGTGTACAGCACGCCGCTCCCGTCCGGCGCCCACACCTGCGTCTCATAGGCGTTGTCTCCCCCCGGGGCCACTTCGGTCGGGGCGCTGAGGGACGGAACACCCCTCTGGTCGACCTTCAGTGTCGACAGCAGGATCGACCACTGCGTGCCTCCCCGGGCGTGGGTGCGGTAGTCGACGTGGGTCCAGACCAGGTGGCGACCGTCCGGTGACCAACTCGGGTGGTAGTTGTCGTAGGGATCGCCCCCGCGCTCGAATGAGGAGCTCGGGCCGGTCACACGGGTGACGTGACTGCCGTCGGGACGCATCAGGTAGAGGTCACTGCCGAATCCGCCCAGACAGGGGGCGCCGAAGGTCACCGTCTGGCCGCGGAACGAACAAAAGAGGATCCAATCCCCCTGGGGACGCTCCTGGGGGAAGCCGTTCGGCCCCGGCTGGCCACAGGTCAGGCACGACATCCCCGAGCCGTCCAGATGGGACACGTAGATCTGGGAGGTCCCCGATCGTTCGTTCTCGTTGGAGAGGACCCGGCCGTCCGCCGTCCACGACGGATCCTGTCCGAAGGTGAAGCGGTTCACCGTGGTCGTGAATCGACCGGTGAAGTACGGGTTGGCGGCCGAAGAGGGGTGAGGCGGCGCCGCGGTTGAACGAGCGGTGGAGCAGCCAGTGGGCAGAGCCGAGAGTGCGAGCAGGGCCCCCACGATCAGGGCGGCCGTCTGCCGCGGAGCTCGACACGGGACCCGATGTCGGACGTACGTGGACACCGCGGGGACGTCCCGCGCCTCCTCACGCTCCGTCCCCGGGCTGATGAGATCCACTGCCACCGTCGCAGGCTACGGCGTCGGAACGGCGGCTGCCGCCTGCGCGTCGGACCTCGATCGCCGGATCCCAGGAGTTCGTCAGGTCGGCTGGGACCGGCCCGGACTCAGCTCTCCTTCACCACCGCGTACCAGATTCGATGGGCCACTCCCTCGATGGCGTCACCCATCCGTGCGCACCGTCGGTAGAGCTCGCGGCGGCCGGCCACCTCGCGGACGTCGTCGATCCGGAGCAGCGCCGACATGGCCTTCCGGTACACGTGCTCGACGGCTCGCTGCTGGCGCACAGCGGCGTCGGCGCAGCCGGTGGCCCGGTCCGGCTCGTCCGCCAGGTGGGGGAAGGCCTTGACCAGATCTCTGACGCCCAGGGAGACCAGGTCGGTCATCTCGGCCATCGGGCCATCGGGGTCCATCCCGACGAGTTCGGCTTCGCGCACCAGGTCCTTGGCCGAGTTGAGGACGTGATCCAGCCGTTCCGAGATCTCGTAGATGTCCTCGGGACCGATCGGGGTCACGAATGCCGACTTGACCGCAGCGAGCACCTCGCGGCTGGCCCGGTCCCCGTCGTGCTCGAGGGACTGGACCTTCAGCGCCGCCGATGGGTCTCCCCTCGCCCACGCGCACAGTGCGTCCACCGCGGCGATGGTGATCTCCCCCTGCCGTCCCAGCAGGCCGAGCAGATCCGGTGACTCGGGAAGGAACCAGCGCTTCATGCCAACCACCTCCATACCTCGAAGAATGCTGCTCCCAGTAGGGCGCTGACCGGCAGCGTGACCACCCAGGCCAGGCCGACTTCGCCGACCACCAACCACCGCACGTGGCGCCACCGCTCGCCCGAGCCGACCCCGACGATGGCCGGGGCGACCACGTCGGTCGTGCTGATCGGAGCGCCGGCCAACGAGGCGACGAGCACCACCGCCGCCGACGAGCTCTGGCTGACCAACCCGTCGAGGGCCTGGATGGGATAGATCCTCCGACCCAGCGTACGGACGACCCGCCACCCACCCATCAGCGTTCCCACGGTCAGGAGCAGGGCGGAGGCGATGGCCACGGCGAACGGTACGGCGAAGTGGGAGAGGTGTCCCCCGGCGACGAGCGCCGCGGTCATCAGTCCCATCGCCTTCTGCGCGTCGTTGGAACCATGGGCGAAGGCCAGTCCTCCAGACGCCACCAACTCACCACGGCGCACCGGACCCTCGATCGACCGGTCGGCCCGCCGGAGTCCCCGCTTGGCCAGATGGATTCCGAACAGAGCCATCGGCACGACGACGGCAGAGGAGAACATCAGCCACAGCAGGGAGCCCACCACGCCCACGGGACGGAATCCGTTCATCCCTCCCCAGTTGACGGCACTGCTCCCCCCTTCGGCCAGTCCGGCGCCGGCCAGGGCCCCCACCAGGCAGTGGCCCGAACTGCACGGTAGGCCCCGCCACAGGGTCAACAGGCTCCACACGAGAGCCGCCAGCGTGGCGGCGGCGAGCACTTCGAGCATCTGTCCGGCCGGGACCACGACGATGCTGTTGATGGTGGCGGCCACGGCCGTACCCACGGCCAGTGCACCGATCACATGCAGCACCGCGGCGCCCACCACCGCCGGACCGGGACGGATCGCACCGGTGACCACAGGCGCGGCGATGGCGTTGCCGGCATCGTGCACACCGTTCGCCACCGCGAAAGCCGCCGCCAGCGCCACCACTACTACGACCACCGGCCGATCCTTTCCCGGCATCGCGTTGTCCCCATCGGGCCGACATTCCGGAACGGAGCACTGGCCGGTGAGAACGGCGGCGACTAGCCCTCCGTCGTCTCCCGGACTTCGGTCAGTCGCTGCTCGAGGCTTCGAATCTCCTCGTCCAGAGCGGGCCGATCGACGATCCGCTGCTCGAGAGCCTCCAGACGCCTCTCGAGCTCATCGATCCGTTGGAACACCACGTCATTGTCGATCGCCATCCATCTCCTCCTTCGTCGCAATCCGAATCCTGAAGATCGCAAACACGGTCTCGCTGTCCGCAGCGACGACCTCCTCGCTCGATGGTAGAGCCACGGTGTGCTGACGGGCAGGGCCGAAGGTCCCGGCCGGGCGTCAGGGCGTCCCACTCCGGTGGGCAACCATGGATCCCCACCTGTCCGTGCGACAGCTCCGCCATCTCACCCCATCGTTCTGGCGCCGTCGATCGACTCACGGATGATGTCGGCGTGTCCGGCGTGTTGGGCGGTCTCCGCCATGATGTGCAGGAAGACCCGGCGTGCCGACCGGCGAGCTCCGGGCTCGAACCACGGAGCCTCCGGCAGAGGATGGGAGGCATCGAGCGAGGGCAACGAGTACACCAGCTCGTCGGTGCGCCGGGCCGCATCTTCGTAGCCGGCCAGCAGGCCGGCAAGGGTCTCCCCCTCCAGCATGCGGAACCCCTGGGCGTGCGCCTCATAGGCTGCCGCGTCCATCGACCCGATGCCATCGGGCCCCTCCAGGATGAAGTCGACCCAACTCGACTCCACCAGGGCCACGTGCTTGATGATCCCGCCGAGGCAGAGTTGGCTGGCCGTCGGATGGAGGGCGGCCTGCTCGTCGGTCAGTCCGCGGACGGTCTGGCGGAGGAACTGGCGGTGCCTGTCCAGTGCCTCGACCAGATCGGCCCGCTCGGTCGTGGTCTCCACGGTGTCGTCAGCGTGCATCGGTTCACCTTTCCTCGGGGTCTGGAATCATCATGACGCCAGTAGCGGTCAGTTTTTGTCCTGAATGGCGCGAGAATGAAAGAAATGTCCACGACGAGCTCCCGGACCCTGCAGCTGTTGTCCCTGCTGCAGAACCGCCGATTCTGGGCGGGCCCCGAACTGGCCCTGCGCCTCGAGGTCTCCGTCCGGACCCTTCGCCGGGACATCGACCGGCTCCGTGAGATGGGCTATCCGGTGGAGGCCCAGCGGGGACTCGACGGCGGCTACCAGCTGGCGGCCGGAGCTGCCCTGCCGCCACTCGTCCTGGACGACGAGGAGGCGGTGGCCCTGGCGGTGGGCGTGCAGGCCGCCGTGCAGTCCGGCAGCGTGGTGGGGATCGAGGAGTCCTCGGTCCGTGCGCTCAGCAAGATCGTCCAGGTGATGCCGCGACGGCTGCGCCACCGGGTCGACGCGCTGGCGGCCATGACCGTCCCGGCGGTGACGGGGACCGACACACCGAGCGTCGGCTCCGGCGTCCTCACCACCATCGCCCAGGCCTGCCGCGACTGCGAACGGCTGGAGTTCACCTATGCCCCCCGTGGCGGCGAGCCCACCGATCGCCACGTCGATCCCCACCGGCTGGTCCTGCTCGGCCGCCGCTGGTACCTGGTGGCCTGGGATCTGACCCGGTTCGACTGGCGCACCTTCCGACTCGACCGCCTCTCTGACCCGCGAGGCACCGGTGCGCACTTCCCGCCACGGGTGCTCCCGACCAGTGATGCCGCCCAGTTCGTGCGGGACGGGATCGACACCATGGCCGCCCGTCACGACGTCGAGGTGATCGTCCACGCCCCGGCGGCGGACGTCCGCGAGCGGATCGGACGGTGGGGAACCGTCGAGGAGCTCGACGGCGACCGGTGCCTGTTGCGGATGACCGCGGAGTCGCTGGACTGGCCGGTGATGGCGCTCGGCGCCACCGGGGCGGAGTTCGAGGTGGTGTCCCCGCCTGCACTGCTCGATCATCTCCGCGAGCGGGCCGACCGCTTCAACCG
>JADGOG010000099.1 GCA_017883065.1 Acidimicrobiales bacterium
CTACTCGGGCTACCCCGACTGCCGACCCGAGTTCATCGAGGCCTTCCGGGGAGTGGCGGCCACCGGTCAGAAGCGTGGTGTCGAGGGGAATCCCATCGAGATCCGGACCCCGCTGATCGATGCCACCAAGGCCGAGATCGTTCGGCTCGGCATCGAGACCGAGGCACCACTCCAACTGACCTGGTCCTGTTACCAAGGTGGCGAGGCGCCCTGCGGGATCTGCGACGCCTGCCGGCTCCGGGCCCAGGGCTTCGCCGTTGCCGGCGTGGCCGATCCCGCTCTCCGGTGACCACCGCGTCTGGCGGGGGCACCGCGTCTGAGGAAAGCACAGCGTCTGCGGGGAGCGCCGCGGCCGAGGGGAGCGCCGCGGCCGGACGGACCGGGCCCGAGGACATCTTGGCCACCGAAGTGTTCTCGGCCATCCAAGGCGAGGCGGCACTGGTCGGCACCAGGCAGATCTTCGTCCGACTCACCGGCTGCAACATTCGCTGTGCCTACTGCGACCAGCCCGAGGCCCTTGAGAAGGTGCCCGGCCCGTGTCGGATCGAGCAGACTCCGGGGCGCAGGGACTGGAAGACAGTGGCCAGCCCGCTCGGGATCTCGACGCTGGTGGCGCTGGTCGACGACCTGTGGGGTGCACTCCCCCACCACTCGATCAGCCTCACCGGTGGCGAACCGTTGATGCAGGGCGACCGGGTCACCGAGTTGGCACGCCTGCTGGCCGAGGCCGGGCGTCCGGTGATGCTGGAGACGAACGGGACACTGCTCGGCGCCTTCCGGAGGACCCTGCCCTGGCTCGCCTACGTGAGCATGGACATCAAGCTGCCCAGCGTGGACGCCGAACAGGTGCGTCCGGAGACGCAGCGGCGGTTCCTCACCGCAGCCGTCGAATCGGGCGTCACCACCTGGGCCAAGGTGGTCATCGGGCCGTCGACCGACCTCGACGAGTTCGACCGGGCCGTCGACATGGTGGCCTCGGTCGCTGCTGAAAGTGCGGGGGCGCCTATGGGATCACCTGCGGTGGGCCTGCCTTCAGGAGGAATTCCTTCTGCGGGATCGCCGGGAGCCATGCCGGAGATCTTCCTCCAACCGGTGACACCCTTCGCAGCCGTTGCGTCGGCCCCGACACCGACGCAGGTGCTCGAGCTCCACGAGCGGGCCCTACGGCGCTACCCATGGGTCCGGGTCGTGCCCCAGACCCACAAGCACATCGGCCAACTCTGAACCGGCCCCGAGCATGGTCCTGTCCCTGAGCCCGGACGGCACACGACGGCGGCCCGGAGCTTCCCGGACCGCCGTCGTCGTACGCATCGAGTTGTTGCGACCGTTCGGCTACTTGGCCTTGGTCAACTTGGGGGCGGGAGCCTGACCGTTCACGACCTTCTTGAACGAAGCGCCGGCCGACACCTTGGGGCTCTTCGACGCCTTGATCTTGATGGTCTCACCCGTCTGGGGGTTCCGACCGGTGCGAGCGGCGCGCTGCGCGCGATCGAAGGTCAGGAATCCGGTGATGACCACCTTCTCGCCTTTGGCCACGGTGGCCACCACTACATCTTCGATGCCCGCCAGCACGGTGGCGACATCCTTCGAGGTCGATCCGGTGTGGGCGGCAACCGCCGCGATGAGATCGGTCTTGGTAAGGGGCACAGTCTCTCCTTCGTCTTTGGGAGCCATAACAATGCACGATCTGGAGGGTGCATGTGTGCATCTTGCGCTGCAAAGCCCCGAATTCCGGCCCGATACGGCCGATTCAGGATCCGTACGCCCCGGGCTGGACCGCCACGTTCGTGCACGTCACGGCGACGTATGGCATGCCTGCAGCACACCTGAGAGGCTGGATCGCAATGCCTTCGAACAATCAGCTGTCGATCACCGAACACCGCCCGGAAGGGTCCGGTACCGAGGGGCCGATGATCGTCCTGGTCCACGGATCACTCGACAGTTCGCGGAGTTTCGGTCGGGTGCTCCGTCGCCTCGGTGACGTCCATACCGTCGCCTACGACCGGCGCGGCTACCAGCGTTCTCGACAGGTGCTTCCTCTCGGGAGCACCCTCGACGAGCACGTCGACGACCTCCTGTCGGTGATCGGCGGACGCCCCGCCGTGGTGGTCGGCCACAGCTACGGGGGCAGCATCGCCCTCGGTGCCGCACTGCGGCCGGGACCGTCCCCGATCCGGGCGGTGGTCGCCTACGAGCCGCCCATGCCCTGGTTGGAGCACGCCATGGGGATTCCCGGTCGGACGGCCACCAGTCCGGCCTGGGCGGCAGTCGACCCGAACGATCCCCAGAAGGCAGGGGCCGAAGCCGAGCGCTTCTTCCGACGGATGGTCGGTGACGCCGCCTGGGATCGGTTGCCCGACGGCGCCAAGGACGACCGCAGGGCCGACGGACCCGCCCTGGCCGCCGAGCTCAACGCCATCCGTGTCACCGAGGCGCCATTCGATGTCGCCACCATGCGCGTCCCGGTGATCTACGGCATGGGAGGTGACGCCATGATCCGACGCCGCGACGCGGTTCGCTGGCTGGTGGAGCACACGCCCGACTCCGAGGAGGCGATCATCCCTGGCGCCGACCACGGGGCCCATCTGACCCATCCCGATGCCTTCGCCGCATTGGCCCGATCGGCACTGACCCGAACGGCATCAACCCGATCGGCGACGGTCCGGCCGGGGGCGTCGACGGGGACGCAGCGGTGAACATCCTCGTCTCGGGCTCCTCGGGATTGATCGGGTCCGCCCTCATCGACCGGATGACTGCCGCCCACCGCTCGGTCACCCGCCTGGTCCGCGATCCGTTCGCCGAAGGTTCGGACACCGGCCGGGTGTCGTGGAATCCCGACGCCGGGACGATCGACCTCCCCGGCCTGGATCGAGCCGGACCCTTCGACGCTGTGGTCCATCTGGCCGGTGCGGGAATCGGCGACAAGCGGTGGTCTCCGGCGCGCAAGCAGGTCATCCTCGAGAGCCGCACCGCGTCGACCGGTCTCCTCGTCGACTCGCTGCTGGCGCTCTCCGCCCCGCCTCCGGTGCTGATTAGCGCGTCCGCGGTGGGCTACTACGGCATCCGGGGCGACGAGGAGCTGACCGAGTCGTCATCGGCGGGAACCGACTTCCTGGCCGAGGTGTGCCGGGCATGGGAAGGTGCGGCGGTGGCGGCGTCACGTGGCGGGATCCGGACCGTGGTGATCCGGACCGGTATCGTCCTCAGCGCCTCGGGGGGCGCGCTGGGCAAGCAACTTCCCCTGTTCCGCCTGGGTGTCGGCGGACGCATGGGGTCGGGGAACCAGTTCCGGAGCTGGATCACCCTCGACGACGAGATACGCGTGATCATGCACTGCATCGAGGATGCCGATCTATCCGGACCGGTCAATGCCACCACCCCGGTTCCAGCCACCGACGGGGAGTTGGCCAAGGCAATCGGCGCCGCACTGCACCGGCCCGCCGTGCTGGCCGTTCCGGCGGCCGCGTTGCGCCTGGTGTTGGGCAAGGAGATGGCCGAGGAGTTGGTGCTCGGGGGTCAGCGCGTCCTGCCTGCCGTCCTGACGGCTCGGGGGTTCACCTTCGCCCACTCCGATCTTGGCGAGGCCGTGGCTTCGGTCCTGGCACCGGCCTGAGTCCTCGGGTCCTCGGGTCCTCGGGGCGACCTGTCATTCGATCGCGGGCATCGGCTTCCGCGATGGCTGGCGGGCCAGGGCGTCACCACCTTCCGAATCGTCCTTGGCCCCGGCCACCAGCGGGGACCGGGACAAGATGATCACCCCGGCGACGACCACCAGCATGGCCACCAGCTCCACCGGCAACCGCCACCCGGTCGTGTGCAGACGGTCGTCAAAGAGCCAGATGCCGATGAACACGCTGGCCAGGGGGTCCACGATGGTCAGCGTGGCCTGTGACGCCGTGATCGGCCCGGCATGGAAGGCGCTCTGGGTGAGGAAGAGCCCGATGACCCCACAGGCCACCAGCACATAGGGATCCCAGTCGGTGAACACGTGACCCCATCCCTGCGAGATCAGCGTCGTGAACTGCTTGGTCAGCGCAGCCGAGAGGGCGAACATCAACGCTCCCGAGGCGCCGAACATCGACGCCCGGAACCACCGGGGTCCGGTGAAGCCGAGGGCGGACGTGCCCACCACCAGGGCCCCCACCACCACGAACACCTCGGTCCAGCTCCGCGCCCCGGGAACGACCGTGCCATCCCCTGGATGGGCAACCACCAGGAACGTGGCCAGGCCCCCGGCAGCAGCAGCAGCTCCCACCAGCTCCCGCCAGGTCAGGCGGTAGCGGAACCACACGCCCAGGATGAGCACCAAGAAGAGCAGCTCTGCGGTCACGATGGGCTGCACCGAGCTCAATTGGCCGAAACGCAGGGCCACCGCCTGGAGGAGGAACCCCACACCGATCAGTACCAACCCCACGAACCACACCAGGTGGCGGAAGGCGTAGCGGATCAGGCTGAGGCTCATGGTGGTGTCGCTCGGCGCGTTCTGCACGCCAATCCGTTGGAGGATCGCGCTCAGGGCGTTGGAAAAGGAAGCCAGCACGGCCAAGGCGTACGCCATGTCGATGGTCTAGTGCAGGCCGGCCCGCCACGGTTAACCTGTCGACGGCCCGAGGCCTCCTGCTCCGACTGAAGTGGGGCGCCGGACGGTCGAGCCAGCCCGCCATATGCGACTGTTGAGAGGGACGTCACCATGACCGAAGCGACCGTTGTGAGCAACGAGGGCCTCGTCGATACCGACAGCCCCACACCCGAAGAGTTCGAGGCCGAGGCCCGATCCTTTCTCGATGCCAACGCCACCCCACGGTCCGAAGAGACCTTCGTGTGGGGCGAGGGCTCCGACAACGTGAGTCTCTTCCCCGAGCGGACCCCCGAGCAGCAAGAGGCCGACGTGGCCGCCGCCCGCTCCTGGGCTCAGACCGTGTTCGACGCCGGCTTCGGCTGGATCGCCGGACCAGCCTCCTATGGGGGTCGAGGACTGCCCCGCGAGTTCCAGCGCATCTACGACACCGTCGCCTCGGGCTATGCCACGCCGTCGCAGTCGATCTACGGCATCGGTCTCGGGATGGTCGCCCCCACCATCCTGGCCCACGGCACCGAGGAGGTGAAGCAGGCCTATCTCCGCTCGATGCACCGGGGCGACACGGTCGGCTGCCAGCTCTTCAGCGAGCCGTCGTCGGGCTCCGATCTGGCCTCGTTGCAGACAAGAGCGGTGAGGGACGGCGACGAGTGGATCATCACCGGCCAGAAGGTGTGGACGTCCGGGGCCCAGGTGTCCGACATCGGGGAGATCATCTGCCGGACCGATCCCGACCTGCCCAAGCACCGGGGGCTCACCGGTTTCATCGTCGACATGCACGCACCCGGGGTCGAGGTCCGGCCGCTCCGACAGATGACCGGGGGCTCATCATTCAATGAGGTCTTCTTCACCGAGGTGCGGGTGCCCGACTCCCACCGCCTGGGAGACGTCAACGGAGGCTGGACGGTCGCCCTGACCACGCTGATGAACGAGCGCGCGGCCATCGGTGGGGGTGGTGGTGGCGTGGGACTGCCGACTTCCATGCGCCTGGTCGAAGTGGCTCGGGCGATGGGCCGCTCGCAGGACCCGCTCGTCCGCCAACAGCTCGCCACCATCATCATCAACGACCGGGTGGCCCGGTACACCAACCTCCGGGCCATGGCCAAGATTGCCGCCGGCCAGCTGCCCGGGCCCGAGATGTCCCTCGCCAAGTTGTCCCTGACCGCCAACATGGTGCGCACTTACGAACTGGCCTCGTCCGTCCTCGGGCCTGCGTTGGTGGCCGACGGTGGTGCCTGGGGCACGTACGCCTGGTCGGAGTTCCTCCTGGGTGTGCCAGGGATGCGCATCGCCGGCGGCTCTGACGAGGTCATGCGCAACATCATCGGAGAACGGGTCCTCGGTCTTCCCAAGGAGCCCACTCCGACCCAGAGCGTCGGTCAGGGGTCCTGAGGTCTGAGCTCGGGTGCCTGGAGCCTGGAGCCTGGAGCCGTCGGCCTATCGCGAATTCCATCTTCCTACCATTAGTATGCGCCGCCACTCTGAGATACGCATACGGATCGTATGTGATCGGAAGAGACACTGGGCCCCGGGGCCGGTGATCAGGTCCTTCCGGACCCGCACTCTTGCGAGCGGCTCACCGGAACGCCAGGTCGTCGACGTACGACCACGACCGGCGGTGGATGGAGGTAAGTCCGGCTCCGGCCAACGCCCGACGGTGCACCGGGGACGGATAGCCCTTGTTCCGGTCGAAGTCGAAGCCGGGGAAGCTGGGCGCCAACGAACGCATGTACCGGTCCCGTGTCACCTTGGCCACGATTGAGGCGGCAGCGATGGAGACACAGGCGGAGTCGCCCCTGACGACCGTCTGGATGTGCGGTGCCGTGGCAGAACGAGGCCCCGGACCGGACAGGTAGTCGAATCCCCCGTCCAACAGCACGGCACCAGGAGAGGACCGGAGACCCGACAGCGCCCGTTCCGACGCCAACCGGAGTGCGGCGGTCATTCCGAGGCGATCGCACTCACCAGGGTCGGCATGGCCCACCGACCAGTCCGCGCACCAGGTGGTGATCAGCGGAAAGAGCGCCTCGCGCCGGTCCTCGGAGAGCTCCTTCGAGTCCCGTACCCCTTCGGGCGGGTCACCCTCGGGGGGGAAGACCACCACGCCCACCGACACCGGACCCGCCCAGGCCCCGCGACCGACCTCGTCGAGCCCGGTCACCCGCTCGAACCCGAGGCTGAGCAGGGAGAGCTCGTGGGCGGCGTCGGGACCGTGGGCCCTGGTGCTGATGCGCCGTGGCGACACGGTGTCCTCCTCCTCGTCAATCGACTCCGGTGCCGTCGCGGGCGTGGCTCGAGCGTGGTCGACCATCGAGCTGGCCCGCTCCGTCGTGAACCCGAGCGGTACGGTCGATCGGCGTAGTCTGGACCATCGGAGCGGCAACTGCACCGATCCAGCCAGGACCGGCTCGAACCAGGAGGCATCCATGGGATTGATGGACAAGGTTAAGGCGTCTGCCGAAGTGGGCCTGGCCAAGGCCACTGAAGCCGGGAAGGCGGGACAGGCCAAGCTTGATGCGGCCCAGGCCAAGCACAAGGCTGACGGGCTGTTGAAGGATCTCGGCATGGCCGCCTACACCGACCACCAGGGCAAGGGCACCGACCAGACCACCCAGGACGCTCAGCGGATCGTGAGCGAGCTGGAGGCCTACGAGGCAGAGTACGGGCCGCTCGTGCCATGACCCGTCGCATCGCAGTGGTGCCCCACACCCACTGGGACCGCGAGTGGTACGACCCGTTCCAGACGTTTCGCCTGAAGCTGGTGCGGCTGGTCGACGACCTGCTCGACCAAATGGAGCGGGACAGCTCGTACCGGCACTTCATGCTCGACGGCCAACTGGCGGTCATCGACGACTACCTGGAGATCCGACCGGAGAACGAGGAGCGGCTGAGGGCCCTGGCTTCGGCCGGACGCCTCTCGGTCGGGCCGTGGTACATCCTGATGGACGAGTTCCTGGTGTCGGGCGAGACCATCGTCCGGAACCTGCAGGCAGGTATCCAGCGGGGCACCGCGTTCGGGGGCGTCATGGAGGTGGGGTACCTGCCCGACATGTTCGGGCATATCGCCCAGATGCCGCAGATCCTGTCGGAGGCGGGCTTCGAGCACACCGTGGTGTGGAGGGGTGTCCCTTCCTCGGTGGATCGCACCGCCTTCCGGTGGGAGTCCCCGGACGGATCCGCGGTCCGGGCGGAGTATCTGGTGGCCGGCTACGGGAACGGTGCCGCCCTCCCCAATGACGCCAAGGCCCTGGTGCGTCGACTGCACGCCCTCCTCGAGGAGTTCGACCAGTTCATCGGACCCGACGACCCGCTCTTGTTGATGAACGGTACGGATCACCACCGCCCGCAGGCCTGGCTGGGCAGGGTGGTGGCCGAGGCCAATCAGCTCCAGGGCGAGCTCGAGTTGGCCATCACCTCGCTCCCCGACTACCTGGCCCACGTCCCCGACCAGCCACTGCCCACCCACTCCGGCGAACTCCGCTCCGGGGCTCGCTCCAATCTCCTGATGGGCGTCGGCTCCAACCGGGTCGACGTCAAGCAGGCGGCTGCCCGGGCCGAGCGCTCACTCGAGCGCATGGCCGAACCGCTGTCGGCACTGTTCCTTCCCCCACACGCACGGCCGGATGCCTTTCTCGACCTGGCCTGGACGCTGATGATTCGTAACTCGGCCCACGACTCGATCTGTGCCTGCTCGACCGACGACGTGGTGGATGCCGTCCTCCACCGTTACGCGGAGGCCCGCCATATCGGCGAGGGTCTGGCCGAGGAAGCTCTCGCCGCCGTGGCCAAATCGATGGGCAGCAGCGGTCCGTTGGCGGTGAACCCCACCGCCCGTGAACGGAGCGGCATGGTCGAGTTGGTGGTGACCGCGTCGGGTGAAGCGGGGCCTGACGTCCAGGTCCTCTCCGAGCGCTACGGGCTTCCTGGGTCGTTCACCCTCGACGGCGAGACGGTCCGCAACATGCTCGGCCTCATCCAAGGGGCACGGATCGACGCCGACTCCTATGTCACCGACGTGTCGTTGGCCGAGGACGAGGACGGCATCGAGATCACCGTGGTCATCGGGACTGAGCCTCGTGACGGCGTGCCGGTGGAGGAGATCAAGAGGGAGCTCTACACGCGTCTCACCGCGCGACCGGACACCCAGGTCAGAATGGTGCTCGACCAACCTCCGGTGCGGCGCATCCTGGCCCGTCAGCACCAGGTACCGGGCTTCGGGTGGGCCCACTTCGATCCCTCCCCCCTCGAGCATCCGGTCAGTGTCCTCGAGGCCACAACGGATGGCGGCCCACCCGGTCACGGCGCCGTGACGGCTACCAACGGACTGGTCACGGTGGTCGTCGACCCGGTCGAAGGCACCTTCTCCCTCGACGGGGTCCCCGGCTACGGCCGGCTCGTCGACTCCGGTGACCACGGTGACACCTACAACTACTCCCCTCCTGCGGTCGACTCGGTGGTCGACCGTCCCGACGGGGTGGCGATCACCATCGACGAACGCGGGCCGGTACGGGTGAAGATCACCATCACCTCGACGTTCACCTGGCCGGATCGGATTGACGAGACCACCAAGGCACGGGTGGGCGGCCACCCGGTCGAAGTGGTCACCTCGCTCGAACTGCGAGCCGACGAGCCCATTGTCCGGGTCCGTTCCCGGTTCGTGAATCCGTCCCGTGACCATCGGGTGCGGGTGGAGCTTCCCCTCCCCGAACCCGCCACCACCTCGCGCGCCGAATGCGCGTTCACCGTCGTCGAGCGGGGTCTCACCGCCGAAGGCCGGCCCGATGAGTTCGGCACCCCGACCTTCCCCTCCCGCCGGTTCGTCTCCAGTGGAGGACTCACCGTGGTCCATGACGGCCTGCTCGAGTACGAACTCGTCGACATCGACGCTACGGGGTCGGGTGGTCCGGCGGCCAGGACGCTGGCACTCACCTTGCTGCGTTCCACCGGCATGCTGTCCCGCCTGGGCATGGCCACCCGTCCGTTGCCAGCGGGGCCGATGACGCCGCTGGAAGGTCCCCAGATGCTGGGACCGATCGACGTCAGCTATGCGCTCGCCGTCAGCGAGATCGATCCGTTCGCCATGGCGGACGACGTCCTGGTGCCGCTGGCCACCTCCGCCTCTTTCGGGGGCGGTGACCGACCGGACCGTGGCTCTGCCCTCACCGTTCGGGGCGCCGAGGTGTCCGCCGTGCGGCGCCAGGCCGGCCAGCTCGAGGTGCGGGTGTTCAATCCTGAGCCGAGCGCCACCCAGGTCGAGCTGCCCGGACGTTCGGGATGGCTGGTCGACCTACGTGGTCGGCCGATCGTCCCGTTCGAAGGGACCTTCGAGCTCCGGGCCCAGGGCATCGCCACGGCCAGACTCGACGGTGACTGAGGAAGAGATCTCCCCGTCGCCTGGGTCGTCACCGGGGCCGTCACCAAGACGGTCAGAGGGGACCGGAGCCGCAGCGGAAGGTGCGTCACCGGGCGTCGAAGGGCCTACCTGGAGCTGCTCGCCGCGGTCGCGAAGCTCATCGAGCTCCCGCAGGACGTTGTTGAGGCGGTCCCAGCGCATGTTGCGACGTTGGTCGAGGTGAGGGTCACTGCCGGCCCGGGTCAGCTTCCAGGCCTGGACCCTGCCGATGTTCTTCAGCGTCCGGGAGCGAAGCGCCCGGGTCTCGTACCCGTCGGCCTGTTTGCCACCGAGTGAGGTCCGGAACTCATCCGAGACGAGCACGGTGCCCGGGTTGGCCACGCCGACCAGGCGACTGGCCAGGTTGACCACCGGTCCGTAGAAGTCTCCGTCCTGGAGGAGCACCGGGCCGAAGGCCAGGGCCACCCGGACGTCGGAGAGCAGCTGGTCCCCGGCGTAGGCCTCGGCCAGGCTCAAGCCGATCTCGGCGGCGCTGGACGCGGTCTGGACCACGAACATCACCTCGTCACCGATCATCTTGACCACGCGGCCACCGAGGGCCACCACCGTGTCGTGCGCCAACTCCTCGAACCGCGCCACCACCGCGGCCAACTCCTCGTCACCGAGATGCTGGCTGAGCATCGTGTAGCCGACCATGTCGGCGAAGCCCACCGCGGTGATCGGACTGATCCCCACGTCGGTTCCACGCGAGCGGAGCATCATCGCCCGCCGGGTGGCGGCCTGGAGGTGTCTGCGCCAGACGTACTCGAGAAGCCGGGCCATGGCCGGGATCGATGTCCCCGCCTGGCGTGCGAACTGATCGGCATCGAGGATGGCGTCCCCGGTAGCCATCAGGATGGGCGTGGTGCCCGGCGCGGCCTCCGCCTCGGCGATCCGGGCCATCGAGGAGCCGATCACCCGGGCCATCTGCACGGCGGAATCCAGGTCGACCAGGTCCATGGCGATCATCGTCTGGAAGAGTCGGACCGCCTCGACATCCATCTCGGTGAAGACGGCGTCCTCGTCGCCGACGTCGAGGAAGCCG
>JADGOG010000189.1 GCA_017883065.1 Acidimicrobiales bacterium
CCGGGGGCGCAGGGCGAACCACCAGATGCTCGCCATGGTGGCGAGGACGCCCGCTGCTGCTGCCGGCTTCGCTACTTTGCGAGATCGATCTGACATGCGCCCGACGTTACCCGCCCCCACGGGGATCCCGAACCCCGCCGGGCCTCCGGGGGCATGGGCGAGGGCCTCCTGCGAGGGCCTCCCGTGGGCTGGCCGCCTGTTGGGCATCGTCGGGCCGGAATCTGGTGCGGGACCCCGCGGGGGTGCCAACAGCTCCGGGGTTGGGGCCAGGGGGGATTCCGGTTCTGATCGACCATCCCTCGCGACGGCACCGCAGCAGGCACTGATCGGAGAGTGCTCGCCCGGGACCCGGATACCATGTCGTCTCGTGCGCAACCGGACCTCCCTCATGACCGGCACCAGGGTCCTGTTCCTCGAGGACGTGACCTGGTGGCCAGGCGGACCGACTCAGTCGTGAGCAGTGCGGCTGGGCAGCAGATCCGGGACAAGGCACGGGACATCTTCAAGACACTCCCCGATCCCATTCAATTGCGGGTGCTGCACGCACTCCATCGACGTGGGCCCTGGAATTCGGGATCGGCGCCCGAGGCGCCGGCTGCGCCAATGGGAATGTCCGTCGCTCCGCCCGACTTCGTCGGCGTCGGCGTACCCAAGTGCGGGACCACATGGTGGTTCAGCCTCGTGATGGCGCACCCCGAGATCCACGTCCAGAATCAGAAGGAGCTCCTCTTCTTCAACAAGAGCTTCTTCCGTCACGTCAACGACGTGGGAGCCAGCGAGGAAGATCTCGAGGCCTACCGGCGTTGGTTCCCGAGGCCCGCGGGGACGATCTCGGGAGAGTGGACTCCCAACTACGTGTTCTTCTACCAGCTCCCCCCCATTCTGAAGGCGGCGGCTCCCGATGCCAAGCTCCTGGTCATGGTGCGGGACCCGGTCGAGCGCTATCGCTCCGACATCTCCCGACGCACCTCGCGCAAGCGGCTGAATGTCGTCCGCTACCGCGGAATGGCACGGGGCTTCTACTCAGCTGCACTCCAGCCGTGGGAGGCGGCATTCGACCCGTCCGAGATCCTGCTGCTTCAGTTCGAGACCTGTCTGCAATCGCCGGTGGAGATGCTGGAGAAGACGTTCCGATTCCTTGGGGTTGACGAGACCTTTCGCCCGCCCGAGATCCGTACGCCGGTGAACAAGACAAAGGTCAAACGGACGATCGACCCCAACATCGAACGGCTCCTGGTGCAGCTCTACGAACCCGACGTCGTCGCGCTCACTACTCGGTATCCTCAGATCGATCTGAGCGTCTGGCCGAACTTCAGCCACCTGGCGAACCGGCACCCTTCGCCGGAGGATCCCTCGTAGGCACCGCTATTCCGTAGGGACAGCTGCCTCCGCCGGTGTCCGTTCCGGCTTGGCCACGTCGACCTCGACGCCGAGATGGGGCACGATGCGATCGAGCCAGGCGGGCATCCACCAGTTGGAGCTGCCCAGGAGCTCCATCACCGAGGGGACCAACACCATGCGCACCAGGGTCGCATCGATGAGGATGGCCGCGGCCAGGCCCAGCCCGAACACCTTGAGCACGTGGAGCGGGTCGCCGATGACGAACGATCCGAACACGCAGATCATGATGGCCGCCGCTGCAGTGATCACCCGGGCCGTCTTGGCCAGGCCGTCGGCCACTGCACCGGAATTGTCCCCGGTGAGCCGCCATTCCTCCCTGATGCGCGACAGCAAGAACACCTCGTAGTCCATGGACAGCCCGAACAGGATGGTGAACATCATCAAGGGGATCCACGGATCGATGGGGGCGGTGGCCCCGATCCCGATCAGCCCTCCGAGCCAGCCCCACTGGAACACGGCGACGATCACCCCGTAGGCGGCACCCACCGACAGCAGGTTGACCACCACCGCTTTGAGCGGGATGGCCAGCGATCGGAACACCGCCATCAGCAACAGGAACGACAACAAGAGCACCACGCCGATCACCCACACCAGTCGGGCCGACAGGTACGACGAGGCATCGACCGACCCCGCCGTCTCGCCACCCACGTATGCGGCCACCCCGGTACCCGAGGTTGCCGCCGGGATGACGCCGTTGCGCAGTGTGTGGACGATGGCCTCGGTCTTCGCCGACTGGGGCGACGTGGTCGGGTAGGCGACGATCACCGCGTCGTGGCCCGACCTGGAGAACTGGGCCGGCGTGGCGAAGGCGACACCCGGTGTCGCCGCCACCTTGGCCTGCAACGCGTCGACGGTGGCCTTCTGCCCTTCGGGCACCGAGGCGGCGACGATCAACGGACCGTTGAAACCGGACCCGAATCCGGCGGCCAGGGCGTCGAATGCCTGGCGGGTGGTCGTGTTGGGCGGGTCATTGCCGGCGTCGGTGAAGGCCAGTCGCATCGAGAAGAAAGGAAGGATCAGCACGATCAGGCAGACCAGCGAGGCCAGGGCGGCAACGATCGGGCGACGCTGCACGGTCCGGCTCCATCGGTACCAGAACCCCCGTTCGGAGGGCTCCGCTGCGTTCTGGAGCAGGCCGGGAACGTGCAGCCTGTCGACGGCCCGGCCGGCGAAGCCGAGCATGGCCGGCAGGAGCGTGACCGCGGCCAGCATGACCAGCACCACCGCGGCGATGGCCCCGACGGCCAGTCCCCGCATGAAGGGCAGCTGGAGGATGAACAGACCCAGCAGGGAGAGGATCACCGTGGTGCCGGCGAAGACGACCGACCGTCCCGACGTGGCCAGGGAGACCGCGGTCGCCTGTCGGGGAGTGCGTCCTTCCGCCAGCCCCTGGCGGTAGCGGGTGACGATGAAGAGGGCGTAGTCGATGCCCACGCCGAGACCGATCATGGCCATCATCTCGGGAGCGAACACCGGTGTGGTGATCACGTGGGACAACAAGTCGAGCACGGCGAAGGCGATGGCGATGCCGAAGAGCGCGGTGATGATCGGGAGGCCCATGGCCACCACCGAGCCGAAGGCCAGCAGCATGATGATGATGGCCGCCAGGATGCCGATCCCCTCACTCGGGCCGGGCTTCGCTCCTGCCACCAGGCTGATGGCCTGACCACCGAGGGCCACGTGGTATCCGGGGGCGGCGAACGACTGGGCGGTGGTGACCACCGTCTTGATGGCGCCCTGGGGGAGATCACCCGCTTGTTGGTCGAACAGCACGCGCACGTAGGCGATGTGGCCGTCCCTGGAGATCTGCTGGGCCCCGGCCGCCGAGAACGGGCTCACCACCTCGGACACGTGGGCCAGCGGGCCGAGGGCGGCCACCAACTTGGCCGTCCGGTCCTGCACCGAGGCGGCGGTGATCGAACCGGGGGACGTGATCACCACCTGGGCTGGGCTCCCCGACTGATTCGGAAAGGCCTGGTCGAGGATGTGCTGCACTGGCTGGGAACCGCCCGAGAGATTGTTGGAGAAGTTGCTCCCGGCCAGCTGCGCGCCGACATTCATCCCGACCAGCCCGACCAGCCAGATGATCAAGACCCACCATCGATGGTCGTGGCACCAGCCGGCGATGCGGGCCAGGCCGCTCTCCTCTGCCTGCTGTGATCGCGGCCGTTCCGTCGGGCCGGCGGGAGGCGTCACTGTGGTGGTGGCCATGGGGCGAAACTAATCGCCGCACCCCGTCGGCGAGGTGACTGCAACACAGTTGTCACCAAGGGTTGCCGGGCACGGCGGGTGCCCGCAGGGTCAGCCGGGCTGCACTGTACCGGCCTCAGGTTCGCCGCCCGTGGAGCCGATGCACCGGGCGCAGACCCACCTGGGACTAGTGATCATCGGGCACCCGCAGACGCACCTGGGCGACGTCGCTGCTCGCGTCGAGATCCCTGTCGACCAACTCCTCGAGGATGAAACGGGCCACCCAGGTTGCCGAGTTGAACCCGTCCTCCTCGTGGATCCGGTGAAACCGTCCGGCACTGGGGAACTTCTCGACGGGAGTGGACCGGATGAGCGACTGCATGTCGGT
>JADGOG010000022.1 GCA_017883065.1 Acidimicrobiales bacterium
ACAGGCCGGCGTGGCGGGCCAGGAGCGTGACGCCCTGGCAGCGATACTCGGTCAACAGTGGCCAGGCAGGGCCTGGATCATCCCGTCGAGCCACTCCGGGGCCCGGAGCTCGATCGAGTCCCGCGCACGTCAGCCGGGCGGTTCGACAGCGCCCGTCTCAACGCCGACGTCGGCTTGGCGCTGCCCGAGATGCCGTTCACGATCACTCACTGCTTCAACGGGTGCATGCCGTGGCGGACGGCCCCGATGATGATGACCAGGCGGCAGCCGAGCGTGAATCCCCGTTCCGGATCCGAAACGCTGCCGGCACCGTCGAGGTGGTCCTGGACCCTGGTGCGCAACGGTCTCTCGCTGGCTTGGGGGCCGACGGGATGTTCGCTCCGTCGGTGACGTGGAACGATGAGGTCGAGCTTCGCCTCGGTCCCGAGGGTTCGCTCGAGGTCTGGGAGCGGACAGAGGTCAGCGGCGGCGGTCCACCGGCGCACCGACTCGGCACGGTCCGAGCCGATGACTCGCAACCCCACCGACTCAGAGGCTCGCGTCGAGGGGAAACCCTGCAGGATCGGTGGCGAATGCCTGCGCGCACCCGGCGCAACAGAAGTAGACGTCTGAGCCGTGGTGAACCAGGTGGGCACCGGCATGGGTCGGATCGACCGTCATCCCGCAGACCGGGTCCCGGTGGGCACCACGAGCACTTCCCGTGCTCGGACGGGATGGCACATCCGCGATCCGAGCCATCCCGTCGGAGTGCGTCACCGCCGGGACCACCGCCTCGGCGAATCGCTCCGGATCGGCCTCGAACCGACGGCGGCAGTGGTCTGAGCAGAAGTAGACCGGGTGACCGGCATGGACGACGGAGGCCGGGCTGTTGGCCGTCTGGACCTGCATGCCGCAGACCGGGTCGAGGGCGTAGCCGGTGCCACCCCCGAGGCGTTCGCGGTTCCGGTACGTCCAGTAGAGGACCCCGAACAGGGCGAGGAAGGCGATGTTGAGGTAGGTGGTGTAGTTCCACTGGAAGTGAGACGGCGCCACGGTGACCGGACGGGTGGTGGGGATGATCCCCGCAGCCATGAAGATGCCCTCGGTGATCAGGCCGGCGGTGGCCATCACCGCCCAGAAGAGGGCGAGCATGCGGAGTGTCATCCTCGTCCCGTAGTAACGGCGGTAGATCAGGAGGAGGGGGAAGGCGATCAGGTCGGCGAAGATGAAGGAGATCACACCGCCGAAGGAGATTCCGCCGTGCCACAACGCAGCGGCGAGCGGGACGTTGCCGATCGAGCAGACGAAGCTGATGATGGCGATGAACGGGCCCACGATGACGTTCTCGAGACTGGTCCAGAACCCGTGCCCGTGGAGGAACACCACGTTCCACACGTGGGTGGGGACCAGGACGGCCAAGAAGCCCGCCACGGTGTAGCCGATCACCAACTCCTTGCGGAGCATGGTCAGGTCGGCCATCGTGTACGTGGCCGCGTTCGCCCAGCCGCCCTTGGAACGCAGCTTCGTTCCCCATGGCTCGCTCTGGAGCTCGGAGTCTTCCTCGGGTCCGTGCCGGTGGGCGCCGGCGGACTCCGCCTCCAGCCGCACCCGCGCCTCGGCGATCGTCCGGCCCCGGAACCACAGGCCACCCAGCACGGCGAGCAGGACGACCATGATCGCGCCGCCGACGAACTCGGCTGCAGCGAACTGCCAGCCCATGAGCACGACGAGCACGATGCCCAGCTCGAGGACGAGGTTGGTCGAGGCGAACATGAACACGATCGACGCCACGAAGTCGGCTCCCTTGACGAAGAGGGATTTCGACATGGCCGACGCCGCATAGGAGCAGGACGAGGAGACCATGCCGTACCCACTGGCGCGGGCGATCGAGGCAGGGCCGTGGTCGCCCATCTTCTGCTGCATCGACTCCCGACTCACGAACGCCTGGACGGCTCCCGACAGCCCGAACCCGAGGATGAGCGGCCACAGTGTCTCCCAGAACATGAAGAAGCCCTCGCGGAGGCTCCTCCCTATCGAATCGAGGACCGGCACCCCGGCCACCAGCACGGCACTCACGACCGCACGAGGCGGGCGATGGCTGCCGACGCCTCGGCCAGCTTCTCCGTGGCCTCGTCGCCACCCTGGCGCACCGCATCCGACACGCAGTGGGCCATGTGCTCATCGATGAGCACCAGAGCGACCGACTGCAGCGCCCGGGTGGCCGCCGACACCTGCTCCAGGATGTCGATGCAGTAGCGATCCTCGTCCACCATGCGCTGGAGCCCGCGTACCTGGCCTTCGATCCGTCGCAGCCGCTTCTGGACCAGAGCCTTCTCGTCGCTGTAGCCCGGAACGGAGTTGTCAGCCATACCTATACCCCCTAGGTGTATCTACCCACCCTACCGGAGCCGGCGCACGACGGCGACCGCGGGCCGGCACATGGCGGTCACCGGGTGCTTCAGGTGACGGTGAGGACGTCGAACATCCCCGCCGCGTAGTGCCATGGCTGATCGCAGACCAGCTCGTAGCGTCCCGGCTGCAGGCTGATCGTGGTCCAGCCCGTGCTCCCCGGGGCGATGCCGTCACCGGTTCCCGATCCACAGGACCGCGATGCCTCGCCAAGGCTCTGGGACTCGTCGATCTTGCCGTCTGCGCCGGTGGGCCTCGTACCCGGACCGTCCGTAGGGAGCGGGAGCACGACCAGCTCGTGCACGAGGGCACCCGCGTTGGGCACGACGAAGGAGACTCTGCCGGCAGGAACGGAGGTGCGGTCCACCCCCAGCGTCGCCATCATCGGGGCCTGGCTCATCATCGAATCACCGGCATCGGTCACCCGGACGGTGACCGTGGATCCGGGCAGACGGGGGGCCGAGCACGAGATGGCCCCGTAGGCGCCGGAGTTGGAGGTGGGACCTCGGTCGGCTACCAGGAGCACGAGCGTCACCGACCCGACGACCAGACCCACGGCGGCGATGACCGATGCGACGATCAGTCCACGGTGTGCGGGTCGCCCGCTCAACCGGTCCCCTGGATCAGGTCGCGAAGGCGCTTGTACTCATCCCCGTCGATCTCCCCACGGGCCAGACGCTCATTGAGGATGCGCAACCCGTCCGAGGTGTGCCCGGCGGTCGGTGGCGCGTGGGGAGTGGCTGGACCACCTCGCTGGCGCACCAGGGTCACGATGATCCACGCCAGCGCGCCCCAGAAGACGACCATGGCGACGATCATCAGGATCCACATCCCCCAGTGCCCGCCGCCGTCGCCGTATCCGTATCTCATCATGGCCGCGGCCTCCCGGACTCGATCCTGCTCCCGCCAGTCTCAATCAACCCAGCTCCTCCCGATAGAGGCGAACGGCCCCCGCTCCCGGAGGGCAGGGGCAATCGGGTCGTCGTGGGCCCGTTCAGCCGACCGGCGGGAGCGGTTCGGGTCGACCGAACAGATACCCCTGGACGAGCTCGATGCTCAGTCCACGGAGCGTCTCCGCCTCGGCCTCGGTCTCCACGCCCTCGGCGATCAACACGGTTCCGGTGAGGGCCGCAAAGTGGCAGAGCCCGGCGGCGAGCGCCTGGCGTGCCGGATCCCCGTCGATGCCCCTGACGATGCCGATGTCCAACTTCACGACGTCGGGCTGCAGCTCGAGGATGTGGCGGAGGCTGGCGAAGCCGGCACCGGCGTCGTCGATCGAGATCCGCACGGGACCGATCATCTCGAGAGCCCGCCGGACGGCGGGGTAGTTCTCCACCTCGGCGTGTTCGGTGATCTCGATGGTGATCGGCCGATCGCTGGCGGCGATCACTGTGGCCGCATGACCCTCGAGGATGGCGGCGGGAGACAGGTTGACGCTGAGCCACAGGCCCGGGTCCAGCTGTCGGGCGGCATCGACCGAGGCGATGGCGGTGGCCAGCTCGAGCTCGGGGCCGAGTCCGACCGCGTGGGCATCGGCGAATCGGATGTCGGGGCGGCACCCGTCGTCGAACCGGGTCAGCGCCTCGAAGCCGATGACCTGACCCGAGGCGAGGGCGACGATGGGTTGGAACACGGGGTGGAACTGCCGGTGCTCGATGACGTCATGGAGGGCGACACGGGTGCGTTCTCGTTGTGCAAAGTGCGCGATCTGGGCGCCGAAGAGAGTCCCCGCGTATGAACCGAGCTCGTCGAGCATCTGGAGCCGGACCCCGCTCCACTCCCCCGGTGAGCCGTCGCGGCTGGCGACGACCAGCACCCCGACCATCTGCCCTTCCCACCGGACCGGCGCCAGGGCAGCGGAGGCGTACCCGGCGTCGAGCATCACCGCGCTGAGGGCCGGGCTGAATCCCCCGCCGCTCCCGAGGCTGGTGAGCTCGAACCACCATGCGCCGTTCCGAGTCTCTTCGAGCAGCTGATCGAGTCGGTTGAGGTCCAGGGGGACACCCACGTCCCACTCGGAACCGTGCGGGCCCACGATCCCCAGCGGGACGATGCCCCCACTGGGCTCCGACACCAGAAGTCTCACGGCGTCCATGTCGTCCAGTTCCATCACCGCCTCACAGAAGGCGGCCACCGTCGCCTCCAGCGTCGCGGCCACACGCACCGTCTGCATGAGCTCGAGCACCGAGTTGTGCCGTCTGCGCTGGCCCAGGAGGTCGGCCTCCAGTCGTCGTTCTCGGGTCAGATTGCCCTTGACCGCGACATATCCGCTCACCGCACCGTTGCCGTCCCGCACCGGGGTGATGCTGGCGACCTCCTGGTAGTGCTCCCCGTTCTTGGTCATGTTGACCAGCATCCCGCGCCAAGGAAGTCCCTGGAGCAACTGGGACCACATCTCCGCATAGAACGAGTCGTCTTGGACTCCGCTCTTGAACATGCTCGGGTTCCGGCCGATGATCTCCTCGAGTGGGTAGCCGCTCGACTCGGTGGCGGCCGGATTGGCATACAGGATGGTCGGGGTGAGGTCGGTCACGATGACCGACTCGGAAGCATGCTCGATTGCCACCACCAGCAGGGCCTGGTCGTCCGATGCCTTACGCAGTCGGTCCGCGTCCCTCAGGCGTCGCAGTCCGTAACCGAGCTGAACGGCGAGCTCCTTGAGCACGCCGGCCGCAAGATCGTTGAATGCGTCGACTTCGGCCGCATAGACCGACAGCACTCCGTCGACCGCGTCATCGACGACGACGGGTATGGCGATCGACGACCGGAATCCGTGAGTCGCAGCGGCGTCGACCCATGGTCTGAACTCCTCGGCGACGTCGAGGTTCCCGGCGACCACGGGGACACCGGTCGCCAACGCCGTCCCCGTCGGCCCGAGGCCCAGAGGGCCCGTGCCCCACGACACCTCGATGACGTCGAGGTACTCCTGATGATCCGAGCTCGATGCCGCCTTCTCGACCGACTGCGCAGCGTCGTCAACGGGTCGGCCGTACCAGCAGAACGAGAAGCCCGCATCGTCGACGACCGAGTTGCACATGTCGACGAGCAGCTGGTGCTCCTGCTCAGCGGTCGCCACGATGCGGTTGCCGGCAGACAGCGCGTCCAGTGCCCTCCGGCTCGTGAACTCGAAGTGCACGTCGACCAGGATGAGGGTGTATCCGACCACTGACGCGGACGGGTCGAGGATCGGTTCGACACGAACTGAGCACCAATGGAAGGAGTCCTCTGCGCTTCGGAGCCTGACCTCGACGGGCCCCCTCGCACCGCCCGCTGCCGCCAGTCCGGCGGCATCCCAGCAGGTGGTCGGATGGTCGAAGAGCAGATCGGCCACCGGTGACCCGGCGAGCTGCGTCGCCTTCCAACCGAGCATCGTCAGGGCGGAGGGGGAGGCCCATTCGAGGATCCCTTGCGCATCGGTTCGCAGCACTGCGGCGGACTGGCTCTCCATCACGGCAACCTCGCCTTCCGACTCGGACCGGGGCACACGGGCACGGTGGCGCAGTCATCGATCATCGTGGTCGCGGCCGAGCCGTCCTCAGCGACCCGAGGTCGCTCGAACGAGGTTCGGATCCAGGTGCCGAATGCGTCCGACCATGAGATTCACTGGTGCCGTGTGGTCGCAACTGAATGAGTGCTCACTACCGCCTTGCTGGGCTACCGGAACGACGAGGCCGGAGTTCGAGCCCTGTCGTTCACCTTGCGATGCTACTCCACCAGGCCTCGGGATCAGAGGGTCCGAGCAGCCCGCCACGACCCGTCGCCACGCCCGTTCGGTCATCCGACCAGGAGGAATCGCGCCCGGCAGGCTCTGTCCGCTGATGGATCGACCCCTTCAGTACGAAGCGGGTTCGGCCGATAGGTGAAGGATGAGGCATCAGTCCGCCCCACCCCTGAGTGGTGTGCTCGCGGCAGAGGTCGTGGAGGCGCTGCCGGACATCACCGCAGTGGTCGATGTCTCGGGAACGATCATCGCCGTCAACCGGGCCTGGAGGATGTTCGCCCTCGACAACGGCGGTCGCCCCGAAACGACCGGGGTCGGCGTCAACTATCTCGACGTGTGCGAACGTTCGGCCGCGACAGGGTGCCCCGAAGCTGCCGATGTCGTGGCCGGACTCGAGGCCGTCCTGACCGGCCAGACGACCGAGAGCGACCGGGAGTACCCCTGCCCGTCACCCGAGGTCGGTCGGTGGTTCAACTCGAGGATCGTCCCCCTTTCGGGGGCGACGAGAGGAGCGGTCGTCTCCCACATGAACATCAGCCGGAGGAAGGCGTCCGAGCGGCAGCTCGAGTACCGGGCCTCTCACGATCCACTGACCGGGTTGGCCAACCGGCTGCTCTTCACCGACAGGTTGAAGGAAGCGTTGCGCCACCGTCCGGACCGGAGCCATGTCGCCAACGTCGGAGTGCTCTACATCGACCTCGACAAGTTCAAGCACGTGAACGACACCTACGGCAACGACGCCGGGGACGACGTCCTCCTGCACGCCGCCTGGGGCCTCCGGTCGGCGATCCGGGCCGAGGACACAGTCGGGCGACTCGGTGGCGACGAGTTTGCCGTGTGCGCGCCGTCCATCACCGAGAGGTCCTTCGAGGAGTTGACCCAGAGGGTGAGGGTTGCACTCGACGAGCCCTATCGAATCCATGGTCAGCGGGTGCGCGTCGGACGGAGCGTCGGTGCTCACCTGGCCGCCCCGGGCCAGTCCGTCGCCGAGGCACTCCGTGCGGCAACCGACGACATGTACCTCGCAAAGGAGGCTGGCACCTACTCGCCCCTCGCCCGCCAGGATCCCGCGGAGGAGCCAGCGGTCAGCACCGCCGGATGAACCGGCGCCGACCGCTACTCCCGACGTCGGGCGACCAGGTGCATGTACTGCGCGGTCATCGGCTCGTCCGGCACGTGCAGCGTGCTCGAATCGCAACCGAACACCGCATCGACGTCGAACCCGTGCCTGTCCAGCTCTTCCACGGCACCCCGCAGGGTGATGAAGTGGGTGACCAGGCCGAACTGGTGGGCGGCGAACGGGGCGAGGCCCCACTCGCCCTCGTCCCGCATCTCGCCCTTCAGCCGGCGCCAGTTCCGGATGGCACGGATCCACTCCGGGTCGTCCGAGGGTGTGCCGTCCTCGGAAGATGCGCTCTCGGTCGGCGCCGGCAACAGCGAACCGGGGACCCAGGAGATCTTCTCGGCCGTCCCGGGGTGGGCCCCGAACAGCGGGTTGTCCTTGTTGAGCGTGGAGAAGAGGAAGGTGCCGTCCGGCTGCAGAACACGGTGGATGCCCGCCAGTACCTGCTGACGCCCCTCGTGGTCGACGGCGTCGATCCCGTTGTTGGAGAACACGACCAGTCCTCGCGACTGCTCAGGGAGCCCGCTCAGGTCGCGGGCGTCCCCCACCCGGACATCCACGCCGGGATGTCGGGCCCGGCACAGCTCGACCAGTTCGGGCGTGTAGTCAATGCCCAGGTAGTCGGAGGAGAGCAGCTGCAGCAGCGCCACCGTACGGCCGCCACCCATTCCGAGATCGAGCACGGGAAGACCGCGGACCCGGTCGGCCACATGGGTGAGGGCCCCCAACTCGCCGGGGTCGCTCCACCCCTCGATGGCGTACTCGTCGGCCACCTCCGACCACGTGGGCCGGTTGACATCGTCGACCGAACCCTGGGAAGCACTGCCGTCCACAGTCCGAAAGCATGCCATGCCGGCAGTGTCGGTCACGGCCATATGCCGCCCCGGGGTCCCTGTGCGCTGATGGGCGATCCAGGTACCGCAGGCCCGATGTTGCCAACGATCGGTGCAAAGCTGATGCTCGTGTCCCGGATCACTCGAGCCCTGCGGCGTGCCCGGTGACCGACCTCGACGAGTCGGTCACCACCACCCATCCGGTCGAGACGGTCGGTCGATGGATCGGTCCACCTGACCGTCCGTTGATGGCCTGGTTCACCACACCGGTCGGCCACACCGGCACGGTGGGCGTGGTGATCGTCCCACCACTCGGTTACGAGCTGTGGACCTCCTACCGGACTCTCCGCACCCTGGCCGAGCGGCTGGCCGGACAGGGATGCACCGTGGTGCGCTTCGACCTCGCCGGCACCGGCGACTCGTCGGGGGCCCAGTGGGACGCGGACCGGCTCGAGGCATGGCGGCGCGATGTCGCCGTGGCCGTGGCCGCCGTCCGTGAGGTCGGTGTCGACTCATTGGTGCTGATCGGACTCCGAATGGGGGCGTCTCTGGCCGTGGCCGAGGGTGCCAGGTTGGGTACCGACGCCGTGGTGGCCTGGGCCCCGGTGGTGCGCGGCCGGCGCTACGTCCGTGAACTGCAGATGTTGGGTCTCCCGGTACCCGAGGACCTGGACCGGCCGGAGCGGGCGGGTGCCCTCGTGCATGCAGGCACCGTGTTCTCGTCCACCACCCTGGCCGGCATCTCCTCCCTCGACTTGGCGACGATCGGGCAGTCACCGGCTCACAGGATCCTGATCATCGACCGCGAGGACAAGCCGGCCAGCACCGCACTGATCGACCGGGTCACCGAGTTGGGGACGCGTCCGGACCATCGGGTGCTCGGCGGTACCGAATCGGTGCTCGACCAACCCACTGAGTACGCCACGGTGGCCGAAGGCGTCATCGGTGAGATCGCATCATGGGTGGGATCCGGCGATCTGCGTCAGGGGACGATCCCGCCGGCGGTCAGCTCGGCACTGACGTGGCAGGGCGGCACCATCAGCGAACAGGTGGTGCGCATCGGTGAACGCCAACTGGTGGGCGTCCTCACTCTGCCGGCCGTCGATCCGCGGGCCACGGTGGTGTGGCTCAACTCAGGCTCCGAGCACCACATCGGCCCCGGGCGGGCGTGGGTGGAGTACGCACGCGATCTTGCGCTGGAGGGGTACGCCTCGTTGAGGGTGGACTTCTCGGGATGGGGCGAGAGCCCGGACGGGGACCACGCTCCCGGTCGACCCTACGACCCGCACTGCATCGACGAGGTGGCCCAGATCGTCACCGGACTGCGCGGGCTCGGCCACCAGAGGATCGTGGTGGCCGGCTTGTGCTCCGGGGCGTGGATCGCCATGCGTGCCGCGCTCAGTGTCGATCTCGATGGCGTGGTGGCCATCAACCCACAGCTCTACTGGCAGCCCGGTGACCCGGTGGAGGCGGACATCGTGGCGGAGACCCGGGTCCGACGTCACGACGAGATCGCCCGGATCAAGCAGTTCAAGCGCTGGGGGGTCTGGTCCACCCTCGACGCGCTGGGGGTGCGGCACCCGGGCGCCACATGGTTGCGTGCGCTGGATCGGCGGGGGGTGCCGGTGATGGCCCTGTTCGCCGAGGGGGACGACGGCCTCGAGTTCCTGGAGGATCGGACGGGGAGGACATGGGGCCTGGTCCGTCGGCACGGCCACATCGAGGAGGCGGTCATCGACGAGATCGACCATCCCATGCACCGCCACTGGCGCCGCCAGGGAGTGGTGTCGACGATCCGCTCCTGGTTGGACCGGGTTGTCGCCGCCGACACCCGGACGTGAGGTTGTCGGTCAGCGCTCGGTGACGATGGGGACCGAGTGCAGGCCGTTGAGGGCCCGGACCCGTCCCTTGGGCGGTTGGTCCATGGCACGGTCCCCCGTCGCTCCGTTCCTTGCCGGCGACTCGAATGGCTGCAGCGTGACCGTGCGTTCGGCGCCGGGCGCCAGGTGGAACCACGAGTCGGTGGGCACGTGGTCGGGAGTATCGAGTGCCACCCACTGGGCGAACCGCTCGGCCCTCACGGTGACCTGCCACTGGTCCTTCACCGACATGGCCGTTGCCCCGAGTCCCAGTGCGGCCTCCACCGGTCGTCCGGACCCGCCGGGAAGGTGGATCGTCTCGCTGACCGTTCCGTCGACGTCCAGGGCCACTCGGACCACGTCGGTGGACGAAGGTCCGAACCGGTAGGCATCGGTGAGATCACGGAACCCGCCGAGCAGGGCCGCCGTGCTCCACGACTCCTGCATGCGGGCAGGGACCTCGATGGTGGTGGTGGCGTCTTCGACCGCGGCCCCGGACAGGTCGTAGAGCGTGAGGCGGAGGTCGCCCCGGACCGGCGTCGCCCGGTCGTTGGCCACATGGATGGTCAGCCCGGAGAGCCCGTCGTCGGTGAGCAGCAGCGCCACCGGGCCAAGCACCCGGGCCAGCGAGTACCAGGGCGCCTTGGGTCGCGACCACGCGTCGAGGAGTCCCCACCCCGCACCGGGCACCAGGTCCTGCCAGTTGAGGATCAGTGCACCGGCACAGGTCGACCGCCGGCACCGCCACTCGGTGAGCGCAGTGGCCATCACCTGGGCGACCGCGGCCCTCCCGTAATCGAGAGCGCGCTCCGGGTCGACATAGCGGAGCTGGACCGGGTCCGCTCCGAACACCTGGCGCACGTACTCGTCGCGGACGTCCTCGAAGTCCCAGGAGGCACCCGCGTCCCGTGGAAGGGCCGCCTTCCAGGACGGATGGTGGCCGGCCACGGCCGCCGACCCGAAGGCCAACTCGACGGTGGCCGGTTCGGGCGGGATGGCGAAGGCCAGGCATTCGCTGGCGAACCGCACGCCGGCGGTGCGGACATCGGAGACCGGGCGCAGGTAGCCCCCGACGCCGAAGTAGGAGGTGACCCCCTGCGCCGGGTCGAAGGGGAGATCGCCACCGATGGGTGACGAGGCCACATACGGGATGCCGGGGAGCAGCCGCTCGGCGAGGCCGGGAATGGTCTCTTCCAACAGCGGGGAGTGCCACCGGTCGCTGGACAGCCCGTACATGGCCGGCTGTTGGTAGGTGTCGCTGCTGCCGCACACCACGGCCAGGGACGGTCGGCCCTGGAGGCCGCCGAAGACCTGGCGCAGCTCCGTGGACAGCGTGGCCACGAACGTCGGCTCCTCGGGGGGATCGAACGTGGCCAACATGCAGTCCTGCCACACCAGGATGCCCAACTCGTCGCACAGGTCCCAGAAGGCAGCGTCCTCGTAGCTCGAGTAGCCGAGGATGCGGACCATGTTCATGCCCGCCTCGACCAGTCGCTCCAGTGACCCACGCACCACTCCGGGAGGGGCGCCGAGCGTGACGATGTCCGGTGGCACCCAGCACGCCCCCCGGCAGAAGATCGGGGTCCCGTTGACCGAGAGGGTGAACCCGCCGTCCCCACGGTCGACCTCGACGGTCCGGAAGCCCACAGTGCCGAGATCGATGTCGGTGGCGCCGGCACTCAGGCGGACCGGGTAGCGCGCCTGGTTGCCGTGGGTGTGCGGCCACCACCGTTCCACGTCGGCCACCCGGATGCTCGCCTCCACCACGGCACCGGCCCCGTCGTCCGCCCGGGTCACCGGCACGGCGGCGCGCTGATCGCCGACCCGCAGCTCGAACGAGCCGTCGTCGGCTGCATCGGCGCCGTCGAGGACCAGCCGGACGTCGACCACGCCGTCGGCCCCCTCGCACCGGGCCACCAGGTGCCGGTCCCGCACGGACACACCCGCGGCCACCGGCACCAGGCGGATGGGTCGCCACGGTCCGACCGGCGCTCCCGTGGATGCCCAGCCACTGATTCGACCCAGCAGCGTCGTGCGATACCAGCGGATGTTCTGGGTGCGGACCAACAGGCTCCGCCACCGTGGACGCGGCCGCTTCGTGGCCAGTAACGGCTCGAGGGCGGCGAATCGGAGCACCAGCTCGTTGTCGGGTTCGAGATGGTCGACCCGGACTTGATGGGCCAGCCACATGTCGTCGGCGTGGAGGAGGTGCTCGCCGTTCAGCCAGACGTCGGCGATGGTGGCCAGCCCGTCGAGTTCCAACTGCCAGGGTCCGGTGCCCGCGTCGACGGGTCGGTCGAAGCGGCACCGGAACCACCAGTCCCTACCGTCGAGGAGTTCCTGGTCCTCCTGGCCCCACGTCCAGGTTCCTTGTGCGCGCAAGGCGGAGGCGGCGGTCCCCGGGACGGAGGCAGGGATCCACTGCCTGTCGCCGCCCGCCAGGGCATCCGGGCCGGCCACGGTGTCGGGAGGGCACGACCAGCACTCCCACTCCCACACCGCTTCCGGGTGGAGGTCCGGCACCGCATGGGGCGCGACCCCGTCGTCCGGACTCGGTGGCATGACGCCATTTGAACACACGGCCGCGGCCGGGTCGCGTGACGGTCGGCGTCCGTTGGCGCCTCAAGCCGGATCGGGGGCGACTTCGCCGCCGGCGTCGCCCGAGGAGACCCCGCGGGGGGACCGTCTGGTCCGAGCTTCCATCTCCGGGGGCGCCCACCGCGACAGCAGGATCACCCCCACGAACATCCCGGCCAGAAAGAACACCTGGACGGCGATGGCCAGTGGTGAGGACCGCAGCTGCTCACCGAACAGCTCGACCCCGATGGTGATGCTGGCCAGGGGGTCGACGATCAGCAGCGCTGACTGGGACGCGGCCAACGGGCCCACCGCGAAGGCCGACTCGAGCAGTACCGTCCCGAGCACACCGCTCGCCACCACCGCGTAGACCGGCCAGTGGAGGAACAGGTCGACCCAGCCGTCGTGGGCCAGAACCTCGGTGGCCGACTTGACGAAGGCGGCGTCGATGGCCCACACCAGGGCAGCGGCGCCGCCGAGCAGGGCGGCCCGCCGGGCCGGGGACCCCCAGCGGCTCAACACCAGGAGCACCAGGATCATCGCCGTGCGGCTGCCCACCGCCACCACCCACCTCGACGCGGTGGGATGGCCGTGACCCTCCTGGGGGTGTGCGGCGATCAGGAAGCCGAACAGTCCGAGGCAGAGCAGCCCGGCTGCTCCCCATGTCCGCGGAGCGATGACGTCGTGCAGCCACAGCACCCGAAGCGCCAGTGTGAAGATCAACTCGGTGACCAGGATCGGCTGCACGGTGGCCAGCGCTCCGAAGTAGAGGGCCAGTGCGGTGAACACGAACGTCCCGCCCATGGACACCATGCCGAGAAGCCACATCGGCTGGCGGATCAGGTAGAGGGTGGTCTGCCAGGGCGAGCGCTTCTCCACGCCGCCGGACACATTGGCCAGCCGCTGCAGGACCGAGGTGAGCGCCTGGCTGAACGCGCCGAGCAGTGCGAAGCCGATGCTCAACACCTGGTGCTCCCTCCTGCTTCGGCGGCGGTCTCGACGGTGGCGGTTGTCTCGCTCCCTGTTTCGGACCCGGTCATGCCCGGGACCCCGGGCGCCACCATGGTGCCGGCGTGCGACTCACCTGTCGGTCATGGTTGCTGGCAGTGAGCAGGCTCGGTCTTCGGCTCGGCGGTGAGGCCGAGTCGCCAGGACAGCCAGGGGAAGGCATCCTGCAAGGCCTGACTCCACAGGTCGTAGTCGTGCCCTCCCGGGTCCACCAGGATGCACGTGGCGATGCCGGCCGCCAACGCCGCCGGCTGAAGCTGGTGGGCGGCAGTGAGCGGGTCTGCGTCCTGCTCGCCCACCTCGAACCATCCGGCCACGCCGTCGAAGTGACCGTTGCGGAGCAGCTGAGCCGGATCGTGGGCATCGAAGGCGGCACGCGACCCACCGAACAGGTCGTCGATGGTCTCGGACAGGTCGGTCTCCTTGTACTGCGGTGACGCGAACCCCGAGAAGCTGGCGAACGTCGGGTACACCTCGGGGTGGCGCAACGTCAGCATGATCGAGCACGTGCCCCCGGCCGACAGCCCGCCGATGGCCAACGACCCAGGTGCCTTCGACGCGCTGAACCGCTGGCGGGCAAAGGCCGGCACGTCGACGGTGAGGTAGGTCTCGGCGTTGCCGAACTTGCTGTTGACGCACTCGGAGTCCTCGGTGGCGAATCCGTTGGGGTCGGGCATCACGATGATCGGGGCGACGCCGTGGTGGGCCTGGGCGAAGGCGTCGGCGGTGTTGTCGGCGTCCCCGGCCCCTGACCAGTCCGAGGCGCTGCCGGGCTCCCCGGGCAACAGGACCAGGGTGGGCAGCGACGGGGTCACCTTGGCGAACCAGGCCGGGGGCAGATAGACGAAGGCGGGACGGGTGGAGAAGTGCGAGACGGTCGCCGGAATCGCCTCGGCGATCACCACGCCATGGTCGGGCAGTTCGCCGGAGGCGACCACCTGGTCCCGCATCTGTTGGAGCTGGGGGTTGGTCGCCACGTCCTCGGGGTCGAGCGCGATCAGGCGGTCCAGCGTCGGGAACGAGCCGGCCTGCCGGTTGATCGCCCCCAGGGTGACCAGCAGTGTGAAGACCACCGCGATGACCGCCACAAGATGGCGGGCCCAGCCCGCACCCGACCACCCGGTGGCCGCCACCCACACCGACAGCACGAGCGCGAATCCGGCCAGGTAGACCGCCCACAGGACGCCGGAGGGCAGCGCGGACGCGACCGTCAGCACGAGCACCGCCACCGCGGTCACCACCACGGCGACGGGCACGCCCTTGCCGAGCTGGCGCCTCCATCCTCCGCCGCTCCAGTCGAGGGCCAGCACGAGGGTGACGACGGCCAGGGAGCACATCAAGAGCGGGAGCCATCCAGAGACGATCGAGATGTTCACGACGGCCTTCCTCGCTGCCCACCACCGGGTTGTGGTCCTGCTCGTCCCCGGCGCACCCGCCTCGGGTCCAACGGTCCCGCTGCTCGTCCGGTCAGCTCACGCTATCGGCTGGATCTGCGGGGGTCGGGCGCGTCGAGAGCCACCGGGACAGCCCGGCGGCGTTGGAATGCACGCCGTTCATCACCTCGAGCTTCTGGCGATGCTCGTCGGGCACGCCGTCCAGATCGGACTCGAACGCGTCGGACAGTGCGGCGGCCACGTCGGCTCCGCTGCGGAAGGCCGACTCGGCCACGTGCGCCCATGCCCGCAACGTCCCGTCCGCCTCGGCGAGCACGTCGAGCGGATCGGCCAGCAGCCCGTAGTGGGCCAGCGCCAGCCCGGTGGGGCGTCGCTCGGCGAACCGCCGCAACGAGTGCAGCGCCAAGGTCAGGTCGAAGTCGGGCGGTGGTGTCGAAGGGCGCAGAACTCCTGCGTCGGGAAGCTTGACACCCACCGCATCCCCGGCGAAGAGCACACCGCTCAACGAGTCGTGCAGGGCAACGTGGTGCTTGGCGTGACCGGGCGAGTCCACAGCGATGAGCGACCGGCTCGGACTGATAGGGATGGCCTCACCGTCCTCGAGTACGTGGATCCTCTCGGCCGGGGTCGGGTCGAGCCGCCCGTAGAGGCTGTCGAGCAGCGGGCCGTAGACACGGGCGGCCGAGTCGACCAGCTTGGTCGGATCGGCCAGGTGGCGCGCCCCCTTCTCGTGGACGTAGACGGTGGCCCTGGGGAACGCGCGGGCCACGTCTCCCACCCCGCCGGCGTGGTCGAGGTGGATGTGGGTGACCACCACGCCGGCCAGATCCTCGGGGCCGAGTCCGAGGGAGGCCAGTTGCGCCAGGAGCACCGGCACCGAGCTCTGGCTTCCGGTCTCCACCAGTACCGGGTTCTCCCCTTCGATGAGGTAGCCGGCGGTCACCCGCTCCCATCCTCCGAGCATGGTGTCGAGCTCGATGACCCCGTCGGCCACCCGCACGCCGGGGCGCGGCCCGGCGGGCTCGCCCGCCCCGTCGGAGTGCGGGTGCGAGTGGCGGTGTCCGCTCAACGCTGCCTACCGGCGCTTCGCCGTCTTGGCAGCCCGGGTCTTCGATCCCGGGACTTTCGCCGCGGAGGTCTTCTTGGCTGCGAGCTTCTCGTCGGCGGTCATCGTTGCCGCCGCCTTCTTGACCCCTGACTTCTTGGCCGGGGACTTGGTTGCCGCCGCCTTCTTGACCGTTGACTTCTTGACCGGGGACTTGGTTGCCGCCGCTTTCTTGGTCGCTGCCTTCGTCGTCGCTGCCTTCGTCGTCGCCTTCGACGCGGCCTCTGACCCGGCGGCCGACTTCAGGGAGGCCTTGGCCGTCAGCGCTCCGGCGCGCTTCGCCGAGGGCTTGGTCGTCGGCCGGCTCCGCCGCTTGACCACCTTCGTCGATCCGACCGCAGACCTGATGGCCCGGGCCGTACTGCCCGGGCTGTTCACGCTCGCGCTGTCCACCAGCCGGTGCAGCATCGACTCCGCAGTGACCCCCCGCATGTGCAGATCGCCGCGCGCCCCGACAGATCGGACGATCGACCGTCGGGCCAGTCCCAGCACCACATGGCTCGACGTGGGCTTCTCCTCGCCGGCCAGCTTGGACGCCGAGTTGACCAACGACACATGGGAGAAGGCCTGGGGAAAGTTGCCGACCAGTCGTCCGGCCACCGGGTCGTACTCCTCGGACAGCAGCCCGAGATCGTTGCGCAGGCCGAGCAGTCGGTCCATCAGCTGGCGGGCATCGTGGTCGCGGCCGAGCATCGACAGACAGTCGGCCAACCAGAATGAGCAGGCGAGGAACGCTCCCTCCCGGCCGGTGAGCCCGTCGACGTCGCCGGTGTCTGCCGTCTGGTAGCGGAGGACGAAGCCGCCGTCGACCAACTCCCGCTCGACCGCCTCGATGGTGCCCCGCACCCGGGGATCGTGGGCAGGCAGGAAGCCGACCAGCGGGATCATCAACAGGCTGGCGTCGAGCTGGTCGGACCCGTAGAACTGGGTGAACGATCCCTTGTCGAGGTTGAAGCCCTGATCGCACACCTGGTCGTGGATCTCCTGGCGGGTCTCCTTCCACTCGTCGATCGGCCCGTCGAAGCCATGCTCCTCGGCCGTCTTGATGGCGCGGTCGACCGCCACCCAGGCCATCACCTTGGAGTGGGTGAAGTGGCGCCTCGGTCCCCGGACCTCCCAGATGCCGTCGTCAGGCTCGCGCCAGCCGTCCCGGAGGAAGTCCATCAGCGAGAGCTGGAACTGCCAGGTCGGGTTGTCCCCGGGTTCGCCCTCGGGCTGGGACTCGTAGAGGGCGGACATCACCTCTCCGTAGACGTCGAGCTGGAACTGTCCGGCCGCGGCGTTGCCGATCCGGACCGGTTCGGACTGCTCGTACCCGGGCAGCCAATCGATCTCCCATTCGTCGAGGCGGCGCTCGCCCCCGGCGCCGTACATGATCTGCATCTGGGAAGGATCTCCGGCGATGGCCCGCAGCAGCCAGTTGCGCCACGCCATGGCCTCCTCGTAGAAACCGCCCCGCATCAACGACTCGAGGGTCAACGTGGCGTCGCGCAGCCAGCAGAACCGGTAGTCCCAATTGCGTCCTCCGCCGAGCGTCTCGGGGAGGGACGTGGTCGCCGCGGCCACGATCCCCCCGGTGGGCTCGTAGGTGAGGGCCTTCAAGGTGATCAGCGAGCGGATCACCGCGTCGCGGAACTCCCCGTCGTAGGTGCACTGCGCGGCCCACTCCGTCCACCACTGTTCCGTGTCCTGGATGGCATAGCCCGCGTCCACCGGCCGGGGCGGGCTCTCGTTGGCCGGGAACCAGGTCAGCGAGAACGGCACCCGCTGCCCCTCGGTCACGGTGAATTCGGCGAGCGTCGAGAAGTCCTCGCCATGACACTCCACCGGCGTCCACAACGAGAGCCCGTCCGGGCCGGCGACGGCAGTCAGCGTCCCGTCCATCCGCCGCGCCCACGGCACGATCTGGCCGTACCCGAACCTGATGGTCAGGTTCATCTCCATGGTCACCTTGCCCCGTACGCCCTCGACCAGGCGGACCACTTCGGGATGGGTCTGGCGGATGGGCATGCAGTCGATGACCCGGACCGTGCCCTCCGGGGTGACGAACTCCGATTCGAGGACCAGCGTGTCGCCCCGGTAGTGACGGTGGGTGGCCCGGTGCGCCCCTTTCGGGGCCAGCCTCCAGAAGCCGTGGTCATCATCGCCGAGCAGTTTCGAGAAGCAGGCGGCCGAGTCGAAGCGGGGCAGGCAGAGCCAGTCGATCGATCCGTCCCGGCCCACCAGTGCCGCCGTGTGGAGGTCGCCGATGATGCCGTAATCCTCAATGGGGAGCGTCATGCTCCATGTCTAGTCGGCGACCTCGCGGACGGCGTGCCGCCCGACCCGGGCTCAGCCCGGCGTGCACTGACCGGTTCCGACCGTGCCCGACGAGGCGGCCGCCCGGACGACCCGGGGGAGCACACCGGTCGAGGTCAGGGCGTACCCGATGTCCCCGTTGGTGGTGGAGCGGGAGAACACCACCCCGATGACCTGGCCGTCCGGCTCCACCAGTGGCCCGCCCGAATTGCCCGGCCGTACCATCGCCTGGATCTCGTAGACCTGACGCACGGTGAGGCCCTGGCCGTAGATATCCCGTCCCTCGGCTTCGAAGCCGGCCATCACCCCGGCGGGAGCGACCTGGAACGGACCGCCGCCCGGATAGCCCAGTACGGCCGCCTTGGTCCCCCGGGGGACGTCGGTCGGGTCCAGCACCAGCGAGGGTTCGGTCAGGCCGCTCACCCGCAGGACGGCCAGGTCGTACGCCGGGTCGAAGGAGATCACCTGGGTGGAGTGGGAGCCGGCATCGTCCTCGACCATCGGGTGGGGGATTCCGGCCACCACGTGGGCGTTGGTCACCACGAGGCCGGGGCCGACGACGAATCCGGAGCCCTCTTGGATCTGGCCACAGCCTTCGCCGACGATCTTGACCGTGGACGCTCCGGCATGGGCCACCGCCCGCTGGAGCTCGGCGTTCCCGGGTAGGGCCACCGGGCCGGCGGAGGCCGGGGCCAATTGGGCGAAGACCGGGGGGAACCCCTCTGACGAGAGGAAGCTCTGCACCTGCGAGAAGACCGACGGCGGTGCCGGCAGCACCGAGTCGAGCGAGCGGATGATGCGCGACCGGTCGATGGCCGCGTTGAGCGAGAGCGACGAGGTGTTGACCAGGGTATTGGCCAGCAGCCAGGCGGCCAGAAGGGAGGCGGCCACGGCCACCACGACGCCGAGCCCGGCGTCCACCGAGCCGAGGAAGCCCCGTTCCCGGTGCACCCTCCGGAAGGCGAGGTTGCCGATCAGGCGCCCGGCCACGCCGCACAAGGTGGCCACTCCCAACATGGTGATGAGGGCGATCGCCGCACGACCCGACTGGGAGTGGACCCCCCGGACGGCGACCGAGGCCAGGCGGGCGCCCAGGTAGAGACCCAGGATGAAGCCACCGAAGGAGAGCACCTGGACGATCGCCCCGAGCCGCAGCCCCTGGATGGCCGCCAGGCCGACGATGGCCAGCACCACCAGGTCGACCAGGTTCATCGGCTCGTCCGACAGCTGGTGGGCCACGCTGCACGAGAAGTCCACCGGGAGGCCTGCACCACCCGTTCACGGTAGACGTCCTGCGAGGCGCCCAATCGTCATCCGTGGACGGGCGTCGCCGGCGTGGCAAGATCGTTGACCCAAGAGGGCATCGCGGCGACCCCCACCGGTCGGTGCCGAGCGCAAGGGAAGCGAGCAGGGATCATCGTGAGCGATCTGACGCCACCCCCTGAAGGCGAACGCCCGGGGTCGATCCCGGGCAGGCCGGACCAGGCTCCGCCACCCCCTCCGGCACCTTCCCCCCGGCTGTCCCAGCCCAACCTGCCCAATCCGGCCGCCCAGTTCCCATTGCCCCAGATGCCCCCACCTCGGACACCGCCGCCCCGGTACCCGCCCGGCCAGTACCCACCGCCGGGAGCCCCCAACGGCTATGTCGCCGTTCCGCTCGACCACTTCGGCCGGCCGCTGGCCGCGTGGTGGCAGCGCCTGCTGGCCATCATCCTGGACAGCCTGATCCTGAGCATCCCCAAAGGGTTCATCTTCGCCATCGCCTTCGGCTCGAACGTGGCCGGTGGCGGGTTCACCTCGGGAACCTGGGGCCTCAGCGTCCTGGTGATGGGCATGGTCTTCGCCGTCCTCGACCTGGCCTACTTCGCCCTGCTCAACGGGAGTGAGAAGGGCCAGACCGTGGGCCAGATGGCCCTCGGCATCACCGTGCGGGACGAGTTCAACGGCGGGGCGCTCGGTACCCAGCGTGCCGGGCTCCGGATCCTGGTGCTCTATCCCGGCATCCTGCTCGGCTGGGTCCCGATCCTCGGCGCCATCGCCGGCATCTACACGTTGGTGGCCGGTCTGTCCCCGCTGTGGGACTCACGCCGCCAGGGATTCCACGACAAGGTGGCCCACACCGATGTCATCAAGGTCCGCTGAGCACCCCCGCTTCGCTGTGACCACCGATGAGACGACGAGCTCTGCTCCAGTGAAGCGACGGGCAGGGACGATGCGGCGGATCATCTCGGTGGGAGTGGTGGCTGTGACGATGGCCGCGTGCACGTCGGCTTCCACCTCGTCGGGCACGTCGACCGTCTCGACCTTCCCGGGGGGCTCACCCTGGCTCGGGCACTTCGTGACCGCCGCGCTCCCGTCCCCGGTCAACGCCCTCACCGACGTCACCTGTGTCACGTCCACCCGGTGCTGGGCGGTCGGATCGACCGTCGGCGGCTCAGGCGCGCCCAACGGTGCCGCTCTGATCACCACGGCCAACGGCGGGGTCACCTGGACCGGTCAGGCAATCCCTCCCCAGGTCGGCTACCTGTCGGCCATCGCCTGCAGCGACCAGCGCCACTGCATCGCCGTCGGCCAGGCCGCCCAGAACTCCAACGGACAGGCGGCGAGCATCGCCACCTCGAACGGAGGGGCCACCTGGACCCTGCTGGCACCGCCGGCCGGCGTCCTCGACATCACCACGGTGACCTGCCGAGCCGGCCGCCGGTGCCTGGCCATCGGGACCACGGCCGGCGGCTCGACCGCCCTGGCCACCACCTCGTCCGCCTCGGGGTGGATCGAGAGGGGACCGCTGCCGGCGGGAATCTCGGGAGCCACGTCGATCTCGTGCACCGACGACCGCACCTGCTGGGTCACCGGCCACACCCTGGTCGACGCCGACCACGTGAACGGAGCGGTGGCCCTGACCGGCAACGGGGGCACCACCTGGGCGGTCGAGGCGACGCCCAAGGGCCTCGGCTATCTCAGCGGCGTATCGTGCCTCCCCGGGTCGACCACCGGCAGCGGCGCCCTGCCCAAGCACTCCGGCACCGGTACCGCCCCGGCCACGTCGACAGCGACGGCTCCATCCACCACGGCCGCAGCGCCAAAGTCGACTGCCACCACCGCCGCCACCGCCGCCACCGCCGCCCCGGCTCCGATCGTGGGCGTCGCCGGGGCGCGGTGCACGGTGGTCGGGACCAGCGCCACCGTGCTCAACGGCGCCCGCACCGGCCACGGCATCCTGCTCACCTCGGACAACGGGGGCGCCACCTGGGCCGACCGGACGGTACCGGCCACATCGGCTGCGCTGTCGGGCATCTCCTGCACCGCGCTCGCCACCTGCGTGGCCGTGGGCAGCACGGTGGCCTCGGCGCCGGCCGCCGGGATCATCCTGGTCACCGGGTCCACGGACAGTCCGTGGCGCCACGCCCCCTCGGTGAGCGCGCCGCTGTCGCTGTCGGCGGTGAGCTGCGTGTCGGTCTCGTCGTGCGTGGCGGTGGGCGAGTCGATCAGCGAGCACCTCTCGGGGACCTGACCACGACGGGGCGCCCATCCCCTGGAGGGTTCCGGGCCGCCACTAGCCTCCCTGCTCATGGTCGGCACGTGGATGGAGGGGATCCCGCCGGACCCCGGGGTGGTGTCGCACCCCCTCCCTATCCTCCGCCCCGTGCCCACGACACCCTCGCCCATGACCCTTCCGCAGACCACACTCCTGCCCTCCCGATGAGCAACGTCGAGCCCATCCGACCTTCGCCGCGGCGTCGGCCCACGTCGACCTCGGCCTTCGGGGTCGGTCGACGCGAAGCTCACGACGCCTCCGCCTTCTACGACCGGTTCACGCCACCCCGGCTCTCCGACGACAGCCAGGTGAGCCCTCCGTCGGCCAAGGACGTGATCTGGGTGGGGGACGCACGCGAGATGGACCGGTTCGGCGACATCGCCGACAACTCGGTGGCGCTGGTGGTCACCTCGCCTCCCTACTTCGCCGGCAAGGAGTACGAGACCGCACTCGGGGTGGGGCACGTCCCGGTCGACTACCACCACTACCTGGGCATGCTGGCCGACGTCTTCGGCCAGTGCTTCGACAAGCTCGAGCCGGGGGGCAGGATCGCCGTCAACGTGGCCAACCTCGGGCGCAAGCCCTACCGGTCCCTCTCCCGGGACGTGATCGACCTGCTGGAGGGGCTCGGCTACCTCCTGCGCGGTGAGATCATCTGGCAGAAGAGCCACGCCGCCGGAGGTTCGTGCGCGTGGGGCACCTACCAGCGTCCGGGCAACCCGGTCCTCCGCGACATCTCGGAACGGATCATCGTGGCGTCCAAGGGCCGCTTCGACCGGGCACTGACCCCTGACGAGCGGGTGCGCCAGTGTCTGCCGAGCGAGGGGTCCATGACCATGGACGACTTCGTGGACGCCACCACCGACATCTGGGACATCCCGACCGAGTCGGCCACCCGGGTGGGCCATCCGGCCCCCTTCCCGGTGGAGCTGCCCCGGCGGTTGATCGACCTCTACACCTACCGCGGGGACCTGGTCCTCGACCCCTTCATGGGTTCGGGCTCCACCGCGGTGGCCGCGGTGCGGACCGAGCGCCACTACGTCGGATTCGACACCGACGAGACGTATGTGGCCCTGGCCGAGCGTCGCATCGCCGAGGAGCGGGCCTCCCCCACCCCGGCCCGGCGGGTGACGGTATCCCCGGGGCGGACCCCGACCACCGACGACGACCACGACGTGGACCGGGCCGTGGGACTGGGGCAGAAGGCCCGCGAGCTGGCCCACCGGTCGCTGGTGGCCAGTGGCTTCACCGACATCGAGCGGAACGTGGCCTTCGGGGACCTCGGAATCACCGTGGACTTCCGTGCCCGCGACGTTGCCGGCGACCCGTGGCTCTTCGACCTGTCGGGTGCCTACTCGAGCACCCGACCCGGTCTGCGTCGTCCCGACGTGCTGCTGCGGGCGCTGGGCAAGGCGAGCATCCTCCACCAGGCCCGGATCGACGACCCCGACCGGCACGACCTCGGCCCCTTGATCCTGCTGTCCACCGACGTCCCGCCCGCCCGCTCCGCCGGGGGCAAGGCGTTGCGCTCCGTGCAGCGCGAGGACGGCACCGGCACGGTGGCCGACGTGCTCGAGCTCCTCGATGGGCAGGGAATGGAACGGTTGGCCGGGTACGGCAGGGGAGAACAGCCCCACGCATGACCTCCGCTCCCGAGGAAGGCCCACCACGTGCCCGATGAGCGGACCACCATCACCGAACTGGGGACCGCCCTGGGCACCCTCCCCTACGACGACCCCCGGACCGCCCTGGCCGAGCGACCGTCCGAGCTGCGCATCGCCGCGGACGTCTGGGACCTTCTCGACCGGATCGTCAGCTCCGGCCGGTATGCGGTCGAGCTGACCACCGCCTTCGCCAACGGCCGGGCGCTGCTCGACGCTCCCGACGGGTTGCGGGGGCGCACCCCCCTGGTGATCGAGTGGACCGGGGGGCGCCGCCCACCGGGCGACGAGGTGGCCCCCATCGACCTCCGCATCGATCACGTCTACCTGATCAGCTGCAAGTACGAATCGGACATCCTGGCCAACGCGTCACCCGGGCGGGTGTTCGATGGGTTGCTGGCCACCACCGGGACGTGGGAGAGGGGCGACTGGTACGCGGCGGTCGCTCCCGACGAATTCGTCGCCCTCTACCGGGCCTGTGTGGCCGCCACCGGACTGGGCGGCCTCCCGTCGTCTCCGTCCGAGTGCAGCCGCGAACAGCTCGCCTGCCTGCGCACGGCCCTGGGCGGGCGCTCGTATCCCGACCAGGCGTCCCAACTGGCCTACGGCGAGCTGTGTCGGGCGGTGAGCCGGGCGTCAGCCGACCGGTGGTCCGCCGGGCTGGCCGCCTCCACCGTGTCGGCGGAGACCATGGTCTGGCGGCTGCTCCGGATCGGCAGCGCCCCCTACTTCGTCCTGGGGATCGACCGACGCACCGGGGCACCGGCCCGCTACCGCATCGCCAGCCCGTGGGACTGGCGAGAGGACTTCGAGCTGGCCGGCTTCACGGTGACGTCGGCCGCGGCGGGCCAGCCGAGGGTGGACTGGACCTGCTCCTACCGGAACCGGGGCGACAAGGCCGGTGGCGGAGGCGGTGCCACGGACACCGTGCACGGCCACGTCGAGATCCGCTGGAGCCACGGGCGTTTCGCCCAGCCGCCGGAGGCCAAGGTCTACCTCGACACACCCATGGCCCTGCTGCCCGGCTACCACCGGTTGGACGACGTCGGGCAACCACAACTGGCCCTGTTCCCCACCGGAGCAGCTGGCCGAACGGCATCCGCTTGAGCAGGCCGTGACCGAAGAGCCGACCGACCGCAGGGAGTGGGACGGAGACGAGTACCAGCAGCGGATCGACCGCCTGGCCGCCACCGGGGCCGACATGCACGGTGAGGCCGACTTGGTGGCCAGCTTGGCGCCGTCGTCGGTGCTCGACGCCGGCTGCGGCAGTGGGCGGGTGGCCAGGGAGCTCGCCCGCCGGGCCATCGAGGTGGTCGGGGTTGATCCGGACCGTTCGATGATCGACGCCGCCCGACGCCAGTCCCCCGAGCTGGCCTGGGTGGTCGCCGACATGGCCGATGTCGAGCTCGGCCGCACCTTCGACGTGGTGGTGATGGCGGGCAACGTCCCACTGTTCACGCCGGCGGGCACCCAGGCCGGGCTGGTGGCCGGCTGTCGCCGGCACCTTGCCCACGGCGGGTCCCTGGTGGCCGGGTTCCAGCTGGGACGGGGCTACTCGGTGACCGAGTACGACGAACACTGCACACTGGTCGGCCTCATCTGCACGGCGCGGTGGTCGTCGTGGTCGTCGGAGCCGTTCACCGCCGGGAGCGGGTACGCGGTGTCGATCCACCGGATGGCCTGAGCGCCGGACGGGCGGTCGGCCCGAGGGTCTGACCGATCGGAAGCGGCGGATCTCCGTCTGCGGGCATCTGCGATCATGGGTGGCACCAGAAAGGACACCATGCGCAACCCGATGTTCGTCTACGACGAGCAGCTGACCACCTTGATCCTCGACTACTGCCGGTGGCGGCTGGCCCTCGACCCGGTCCCCCTCGACTTCGGCGGGGCCCAGGCCGAGTCGCTGCACGCCAGCCTCAAGGGGCTGATCAACCCGGAGGGCACCGATGCCCGGCGGGTCATGGAGCTCTTCGACAACGAGCTGGCCACCGCAGTGGTGTCGTGCGACAGCCCACGGTTCCTCTCGTTCATTCCGGCGGCCCCCACCAAGGCCGCGCTGTTGTTCGACATGGTGGTGGCGTGCTCGTCGCTCCAGGGGACCTCGTGGATGGAGGCGGCCGGTGCGGTGGCTGCGGAGAACCAGGCCCTGGGTGTGCTGGCCGACCTGGCCGGACTGCCCGAGGGTGCAGGTGGATGCTTCGTGTCCGGTGGTTCGGCGGGGAACCTCTCCGCGCTGATGGTGGCCCGCGACACGGCCGCCCACCGGATGGGTGACGGGGCACCGACCCACCCGCTGGTCGCCATCAGTGAGGAGGCCCACTCCTCGGTGGGCAAAGCCCTCCACGTGCTCGGGGTGGAGGCCTTGTTGGTGCCCTGTGAGGAACACCGGCTGACCGGTGCCGCCCTGCAGGCTGCACTGGACGGCCACCCGCGAGGCGACGAGGTCATCGCCGTGGTGGCCACCGGGGGGACCACCAACGCCGGCATCATCGACGACCTGGCCGGGGTGGGGGCGATCGCCAAGGAGCGCTCGATGTGGTTCCACGTGGACGGGGCCTACGGGTGTGCGGCTCTCTTCGCCCCTTCGGTGCGGCCCCGGTTCGACGGCATCGAGCTGGTCGACTCGTTCGTGGTCGATCCGCACAAGTGGCTGTTCGCCCCCTTCGACTGCGCCGCCCTGGTCTACCGCGAGCCCCATCTGGCCAAGGCCGTCCACACCCAGGACGCCTCCTACCTCGACGTGCTCCACAGCGATGCCCCCGAGGAGTGGAACCCCAGCGACTACGCCTACCACCTGACCCGGCGGGCCCGCGGCCTGCCGCTGTGGTTCTCGCTGGCCGTCAACGGGACCGACGCATACCGCGACGCGGTCGAGACCGTCCTGGCCGTGACCCAGGAGACGGCCGACCTGGTCGAGCGGTTGGACCATCTCGAGCTGATCCGCCGGCCGGAGCTGTCGGTGGTGCTGTTCCGGCGCAACGGGTGGGACCGCGACGAGTACGAGCGCTGGTCGGCCAAGCTGCTGGACGATCAGATCGGCTTCGTCGTCCCCACCTCCTGGGAGGGCGAGTCGGTGGGGCGGTTGGCCCTGCTCCATCCGGACACCACCATCGACATGATCGAGGAGATCCTGGCCACCATGGCCTAGGGAATGGGTCTCGCCGGTCGGCCCCGGTAGACGCGGCACGAGAGAATGACATAGCGCCAGTTGCGCATACCAGACGTTGCCGGCATGCCCGGCCAGCCGGCCGCCGTCGAGGGCGAGGGCACCGCGGCCGCAGATCTTCCCCCGGTCGAAGGCCAGATCCGGCATGACACACTGGGACCCGACCCGACGAGCTGACAAGACAGGGAGTGAACCATGGCATCTGAGGTGCGTGGCGTCGTAGCGCTGGCAAAGGGCGAGCCCGTCTCGCTCGTCACCATCGTCGTCCCCGACCCGGGCCCGGGCGAAGCGGTGGTCACGGTACAGGCATGTGGCGTCTGTCACACCGACCTCCACTACCGAGAAGGCGGGATCAACGATGAGTTCCCCTTCCTGCTCGGCCACGAGGCGGCCGGAGTGGTCGAGGCGGTGGGTCCCGGAGTGACCTCGGTCGAGCCCGGTGACTTCGTCGTCCTCAACTGGCGGGCGGTGTGTGGTGAATGCCGGTCGTGCCGGCGGGGGCGACCCTGGTACTGCTTCGCCACCCACAACGCCACCCAGAAGATGACCCTCCAGGACGGGACGCCGCTCTCCCCCGCCCTCGGCATCGGCGCCTTCGCGGACAAGACGCTGGTGGCTGCCGGCCAGTGCACCAAGGTCGACCCCGCCGCCCGACCCGAGGCGGTTGGGCTCCTCGGCTGCGGGGTGATGGCCGGACTGGGCTCGGCCATGCTGACCGGTGAGGTGGGCCTGGGTGACTCGGTGGCCGTGTTCGGGTGCGGCGGCGTGGGCTGCGCGGCCATCGCCGGTGCGGTGCTGGCCGGCGCCTCCACGGTCATCGCCGTCGATCTCGACCCCGGCAAGCTCGAGCTGGCCCGCCAGTTCGGGGCCACCGACGTGGTCGACGCCTCGAGCGAAGACGTGGTCGCATCCGTGCAGGCCCTCACCGACGGGAACGGCGCAGACGTCTGCATCGAGGCGGTGGGCAACCCGAAGGTGATGGAACAGGCCTTCTACGCCCGTGACCTGGCCGGCACCCTGGTGCAGGTGGGTGTGCCCACCCCGGACATGCGGATCGACCTTCCCATGATCGAGTTCTTCGGTCGGGGCGGCCAGCTGCGGCCGAGCTGGTACGGCGACTGCCTCCCGTCGCGGGACTTCCCCATGCTGGTCGACCTCTACCTGCAGGGACGGCTCGACCTCGACCGGTTCGTCAGCGAGACGATCGGCCTCGACGATGTCGAAGAGGCGTTCCATCGGATGGAGCGGGGCGAGGTCCTGCGCTCGGTGGTGGTGGTCTGATGATCGAGCGGGTGGTCACCTCGGGCACCTTCTCGCTGGACGGCTCCGACTTCGAGGTGGACAACAACATCTGGATCGTGGGGGACGAACGCGAGGTGGTGGTCATCGACGCCGCCCACGACCACCGACCCATCGCCGAAGCCGTCGGCGGCCGGACCACGAGAGCGATCATCGCCACCCACGGCCACAACGACCACATCAATGCGGCGGCCGCCCTGGCCGACGCCCTCGACGCCCCCGTGTGGCTGCATCCCGACGACCTGATGCTGTGGCAGGCCGTCTACCCGGACCGGTCGCCGGACGGCACACTGCACGACGGGATGACCGTCACCACCGGCGGCATCACCCTCGAGGTGCTCCACACGCCGGGCCACTCGCCCGGTGGGTGCTGCCTCCACGACGCGGCCGGGGCGGTGCTCTTCTCCGGAGACACCCTGTTCAACGGCGGGCCCGGGGCCACCGGGCGGAGCTTCTCGGACTTCCCGACCATCATCGACTCGATCCGCACGCGGCTGTTCGTGCTTCCCGGCGAGACCCGGGTGCTCACCGGGCACGGGGACGAGACCACCATCGGGGCCGAGTCCCCCCACCTCGACGAGTGGGTGCGCGACCACTCGTGACCTCGGCTGAGCCACCACTGCTCCCACGTCAGGGTGCTTGAGCCGGCAGGACCCGTCAAGTAGCTTCGCCGTACTCCCGGCCGGCCGGGCCGTGGCCGACATGCACGACGAGGACCGACCAGTCGAAGGGCGAGTGATGGACGAGGGATCGGTCTCCACCGCCGAGGACGGCCTCACCCGCAACATCGGCTTCTTCGGACTGCTGTTGACCTCCGAGGGGTCGATCATCGGCTCGGGCTGGCTGTTCGGGGCCCTGGTGGCGGCCACCATCGGCGGGCCGGCGGCCATCATCGCCTGGATCATCGGGTCGCTGGCGGTGATCGTGCTGGCCCTGGTCCACGCCGAGCTGGGCGGGATGTTCCCGGTCAGCGGCGGGACCACCCGATTCCCGTACTACGCCTTCGGGGGCCTCGCCGGGGCCTCGTTCGGCTGGTTCTCGTGGCTGCAGGCGGTGGGCACCGCACCCATCGAGGTGGAGGCGGCCATCACCTACACCTCCAACTACTGGCACGGACTGACCCGGACGGTCGGTGGCGTGCCCGTGCTCACCGGCACGGGCTACGTCGTGGCCACGGTGCTGATGGCGCTGTTCGTGGTGGTCAATCTGTTCGGCGTGCGGTTCCTGGTGCGGGCCAACAGCGCCATCACCACCTGGAAGGTGATCATCCCCACCCTGACCATCCTCGTCCTCTTCTTCACCCACTTCGACACCTCGAACTTCACCAGCCACGGCTTCGCCCCGTTCGGGGCGCACGGCGTCCTCCGGGCGGTGAGCGACGGTGGCGCGGTGTTCGCCCTGGTCGGATTCGAACAGGCGGTGCAGCTGGGGGGCGAGAGCAGGAACCCCCAACGGGACATGCCCAGGGCGGTGATCTTCTCCATGCTGATCGGTGCCACCATCTACATCCTGTTGCAGGTGGTCTTCATCGGCGCCCTCCCCCACCAGGCCCTGGCCCACGGGTGGGCCACCATCTCCTTCGCCGGGATCTTCGGACCGTTCGCCGGGCTGGCCAAGGGGCTGGGCCTGGCCTGGCTGGCCTACATCCTCTACGCCGACGCCATCATCGCCCCGGTCGGCTCCGGTCTCATCTACACCACCACCACCAGCCGCATCACCTTCGGCATGAGCAAGAACGGGCACGTGCCGTCGATCTTCGAGAAGACCACCAAGAAGTCGAACGTCCCGGTCTTCGGCCTCGTCTTCGCCTTCTTGATGGGGCTGCTCTTGTTCCTGCCCTTCCCCGGCTGGCAGAAGCTGGTCGGCTTCATCACCTCGGCCACCGTCCTGATGTACGCCGGCGCGCCGCTCGCCCTGGGTGCCCTCCGCCTCCAGAAGCCCGACGCCCAACGGCCCTACCGGCTGCCGTGGGCCGGCGTGCTCGCCCCGCTCTCGTTCATCTCGGCCAGCTTCATCATCTACTGGAGCGGGTGGGGCGTGGTGTGGAAGCTGATGGTGGCGGTCGTCCTCGGGTACGTCCTGATGGCCATCTCGAGGATCACCAACGCCAACCCGGTCCACTCGCCCATGGACTGGAACTCGGCGATCTGGCTCTGGCCCTACCTGGGGATGATGACGCTGATCTCCTACCTCGGGCAGTTCCAGGGGGGCAGGAACGTGATCCCCTTCGGCTGGGACCTGGTGGTGGTGGCCGCCTGGAGCCTCATCGTCTACTACTCCGCCATCCGCCTCCGGCTGCCGGAGGAGAAGGTCGACGAGTACACCCTGGGCGTCTTCGGCTTCGAGAGCTGAGCGACGCCAGGCAACACAGCGCCTAGGTGTAGCCCTGGGCCACGTGCTCGATCCACCAGTCGGGAGCGGCGTTCATCAGGGTCGTCAGGTCCCAGTAGTCCCACCACCGCATGATCTTCCCGTCACGCAGCTCGTGGACCGAGACGAAGGGCAGGGTGACCTGCTCGCCGGTGTGCCAGTGCCAGGTCTCGGCGTGCTCGGTGACCACCGTGTCGCCTTCGGCCACCATCAGCTTCAGCTCGTGCTCGTACCCGGAGATCCGCTCGAGGCCGAGCCGGAGCCGGGCCACGATGAGGGCCGGGCCCACGGCCAGGTCGTCGGCCGGCGAGGGCACGTCGGTGTACTCGCTGGTGTCGGTGAAGTACGAGGCGATCCCGTCCCAGTCACGCGCGTAGAGCGTCTCCCAGAACGACTGCACCAGCTCCTTGTTGGTCTGACCGGCCACCGCTGCTCCTTGTCCGCACCCCGGGGAGGGCACTGCGGACATGCCCCCGGATGCATCGATCGATCTGTCCCCGGGGAAAACGTACCGGATACCCGCACCGGGCGGCGTCGACGACGGGCGGTAGGTTGTGGCGAGGCCGTTGCGCAGGGGGTGGACGATGATCGACACGGTGATCGACAAGGTGCTGGTGGAGATCGTCGGCGCCGCCCACGTCGACATGGGCGACGCGGTGTCCGAGGACGTCGGCCACGACGAGGCGCTCGGAGCCTCGCCGGTCCGACCGCTCGCCGTGGTCCGTCCCGGCTCCACCGAGGAGGTGGCGGCCATCGTGCGCGCCGCCGCATCCGAGCAGGTGCCGCTCACC
>JADGOG010000190.1 GCA_017883065.1 Acidimicrobiales bacterium
CTCCGCTTAGTTGTGGAGGATGCCTCCACTTTATCACCAGCTTGTCCCCCACGAAAGGGAGCCCCGCCCGATGACCTCCACCCTGACCAGTCGCGTCCCTGAACACCCCACCCAGGCCCATTCGGTACGGAGATCGGCGGTCGTCCTCGCCATCATCCTGGCCACCTATCTGATGATCATCCTCGACGCCACGATCGTCATCACCGCCCTGCCGGACATCCACCGCGCCCTCCACTTCTCTTCGACCGGGCTCTCGTGGGTGCAGAACGCCTACACCTTGACCTTCGGCGGCCTGCTGCTGCTCGGGGCCCGCGCCGGAGACATCCTCGGGCGCCGCAGGGTCTTCGTGGCCGGCATCGCCCTCTTCACGCTCGCCTCCTTGATGGGCGGCCTGGCCCAGTCGGCCACCTGGCTGCTGGCTGCCCGGGCCGTGCAGGGCATCGGGGCCGCCATCGCCGCACCGTCCACCCTCGCCCTCCTGCAGGTCAGCTTCCGCGAGGGCCCGGAGCGGACCCGGGCCATCGGTGCCTACAGTGCCGTCTCCGGAGGCGGGGGCAGCATCGGCCTCGTGCTCGGGGGCATGCTCACCACCTGGATCTCGTGGCGGTGGGGGCTCTTCATCAACGTGCCCATCGGCATCGTCCTGATCTGCCTGGCGCCGCGCTTCCTGCCCGAGACCGAGCGCCGACCCGGCCACTTCGACCTCGCCGGTGCGGTCACCTCGACGCTCGGGATGACCTCCCTGGTGTACGGGTTCGTGCGGGCCGCCTCCGACGGGTGGGGCAACCAGCTCACCGTCGCCTCGTTCGCCGCCAGTGCCGCCCTGCTGGTCGGGTTCGTCATCAGGGAGAAGCAGGCCGAACAGCCGATCACCCCCCTCCACCTCTTCGCCAGCCGGGAGCGCTCCGCCTCCTATGTCGCTCGCATGCTGCTCGTCAGCGGCATGTTCGCCATGTTCTTCTTCATGACCCAGTACTTCCAGGGGGTGATGGGGTACAGCGCCCTCGAGTCGGGACTGGCGTTCCTGCCGGTGACGGCGGTGATGTTCGGCGTCGTGCGGGTGGTCCCGAGGCTGGTGGTGCGCATCGGGAACCTCCGGCTGCTCGCCGGCGGGGTGTTCGTGGCCTTGGTCGGCATGGCCTGGCTGAGCCGGCTCTCGGCCGACACGCCCTTCTTCCCCCAGATCGTCCTTCCCATGACGCTGCTCGGCATCGGCATCGGCTCCGCACTCGTCCCGCTGACCACCGCGGGGATCGCCGGGGTCCGACCCGAGGACGCCGGCGCCGCCTCGGGCCTGGTCAATGTGGCCCAGCAGCTCGGGGGATCGCTCGGACTCGGCATCCTGGTCACCGTCTTCGCCGCAGCCGATCACACCGCACCGCGCCCAGCAGTGGGGAGCGCGTCGATCCGAACGGTGGCCCAACAGGACCTGGCCCACGCCGTGGCCACGTCGCTCACCGGCTCGGCCATCTTTCTGGCCCTGGCGTTCACGGTGATCACCGTGGTCATGGGGCGTCCGACGCCGACCCCCCTCCCCGGGGCATCGGGGACGGAGGAGACCGACGGAGTGCTCGACCTGGCCGTCGACTGAGCGGGACCGGAGGACCGACAGGACCGGGGTGTGGATACCGGCATCGGCCGGCGACCCTCCCCGGTCCTCCTCCGGATCCGGTGGAAGACTCCGTCCGTGGAGACACCGGTGCGTGGGGCCTGCGATCCCCGGTTCGACCCGGTCCGGGAGGAGTTCGCCCGCAACTTCGCCGAGCGCGGTGAGGTGGGAGCCGGCGTCTGCGTGCTGGTGGAAGGGCGTGTCGTCGTCGACCTGGTCGGCGGATGGACCGACGACTCCCGTCGGCAAGCCTGGCAGCCCGACACGCTGGTGGACTTCTACTCCGTCGGCAAGGCCATCGTCGCCCTGCTGGCGCTGCGCCTGGTCGACCGGGGACTCATCGACCTCGACGATCCGATCGCCTCGGTGTGGCCGGAGTTCGCCGCCGGTGGCAAGGGCGGAGCCACCCTCAGGCATGGGTTGTGCCACCGGGCCGGAGTGCCGGCCATCCGCGAGCCCCTGACCGATGACGACCTGTGGCAGTGGGACCGGATGGCCGGTGCGCTGGCGGCGACCGATCCCTGGTGGGAGCCGGGGACCCGCCACGCCTATCACACCAACACCTACGGCCATCTGATCGGCGAGATCGTCCGTCGGGTCGGTGGGGGGACCTGTGGCGAGCAGCTCCGGGCGGTGGTCGGACCGCTGGATGCCGACGTCTGGTTCGGCCTCCCCCTGCCCGAACAGCACCGGTGCGCCGATGTGATCTGGGTGGGCTCGGGCGGCGTGGAGCATGTCGACTTCGACGCCCTGTCCGGCGACGAGCTGATGACGATGCTCAGCTACTTCAATCCCCCCGGCTACTCGTCGATGGGCGTGGTCAACACCGGGCCGTGGAGGAGCGCGGAGGTCCCCTCCACCAACGGCCACGGCACGGCCCGGGGCGTGGCCCGCATCTACGCCGCCCTGCTGGAACCGGACCGGCTGCTGTCGGCGGACCTCCTGGCCGAGGCGGCGTCACCCCAGTCGACCGGCTTCTGCCCGGTGCTCGGGGAGGACGCCACCTTCGGGCTCGGCTTCACCCCGACGACTCCCCGGCGATCGTTCGGCCCCAACCCGGGCAGCTTCGGCCACTTCGGGACCGGAGGGGCGGTCGGATTCGCCGACCCGCAGTCGGGAGTCGCCTTCGGGTACGTGATGAACCACGTCATCCCCCGGTGGCAGAGCACCCGGAACCGGGCCCTCATCGGTGCCGTGTTCGACTCGCTCTGACCGTCTGGACACGCACAGAACTCGAGGAGATACGGGTCGTGGTCCTTCGCGTCCGCCGCTGCGTACCGGCGGCCGACGGGCGGTCCCATCCGTGGGAACGTGCCCGTCCCCGGCATCGCCAGGGGCACACGATCAACCCTGCGGAGTGGTCAGCGACCGGAGCCTCTCCACCCGCTCGTCGTCCTCCCCGAGGTAGCGGATCAGAACGCCGAGAGCCTGGTCGACGTTGAGGGCGCCGATGGCCAGCATCTCCTCGAGGTCGGCCCAGTCCTTCGTCCTGTTGAAGAACGCCTTGAACACGGCCAGATCGGAACAGCCGAGGAAGGGGACCTGCCGACCGGCGAAGTCGTGGAGCTGGCGACGCTGTGCCGCCTGCACGTGGAACTCGGTGGTGTCGAGGAAGACGTCGACGGGCGTCCGTTCCCACCACAGCCGGGTCTGGCCGTCCTGTTCGAGGGCCCGGAGGTCCGCGTCCGAATGGTCGACGGGCGGATGCAGGGCGTCGAGCACCTTGCCGGCTTCCCCCTGGTCGACGAAGACGTTCACGTCGATGTCGATGGTGCCCCGGGCCCGTTCGGTGCAGAAGGCAAGGGCCAGCGCGCCACCGAAGGCGTAGGGGAGCCGCTGGGCGTCCAGGGATGCGCCGATCGCCAGGATCTTGTCGACGATGGAGGTCATGCCGGTCCGAAGGCGGGGAACTGCAGGTGGGACCCATGACGAGCGGGGAACTGCTCGGCCAACTGGAGGACGGCGATCAGCTCGTCGCCCCGGGTCATTCCGTCGAGGTCGGAGGGACCGCCGAGGAGGGTCGCCTCGAGCGACTGTCCCGACGCGGCGATGATCCGCGAGAGGACCGTCGTCGTCGGATCCACCCGGCCGTTCTCGTAGGCCGAGAGCGTGGCGTGCGAGGTTCCGGCCCGGGCAGCCAGGGCCCGGAGGCTCAGCTTGGAGTGCCTCCTGGCCGTTCGGATGATCAGGGCCGCGTCCATGGCTCAATGGTATCAGATTCGATACCATCTTCGCACCTACCGGTGCTGACCTCTGCATCGGTCACTTCGAGCCCAAGAAGGAGGTCGGGAGGTCCCCGGTCAGCCAGCTGGTCCAGACCGCCGGATCGAGCTTCTGC
>JADGOG010000100.1 GCA_017883065.1 Acidimicrobiales bacterium
ACGATCGGGTTCGAAAACTGTCGTTCACCGGTTCGACGGAAGTGGGACGGGTGCTCCTGGCCGAGGCGTCGAGGAGCGTGGTGAACTGCTCGATGGAACTGGGTGGGAACGCCCCGTTCCTGATCTTCGCCGATGCCGACCTCGAAGAGGCGGTCGCCGGTGCGATGGTGGCCAAGATGCGAAACGGCGGTGAGGCCTGCACCGCGGCGAACCGCTTCTACGTCGAAGAGTCTGTTGCTGACGAATTCAGCCGTCTCCTGGCCGAAGCGATGGCCGCCCTGAGCGTCGGCCCGGGTTCGGATACTGCCAATGACGTGGGACCACTGGTCAATCAATCATCACGGGACAAGGTGGCATCGCTGGTGAGCGAGAGCGTCGCTGCTGGGGCGACGCTGGTGACGGGTGGAGTGGTCCCGAAAGGCGCAGGGTGGTTCTATCCGCCAACGGTGCTCACCAACGTTCCCGACGGTGCACCGGTCATGCGCGAGGAGATCTTTGGTCCCGTGGCTCCGATCGCCACGTTCGGGAGCGAAGAGGAGGCGGTCGCCAAGGCGAACGATACGGAGTACGGATTGGTTGCGTACGTCTTTACCCGGGACCTCGCACGAGGGATCCGAGTTGCAGAAGCGCTGGAGGTCGGCATGGTCGGCCTCAACCGGGGGGTGGTGTCGGACCCGGCCGCACCGTTCGGCGGCCAGAAACAGAGCGGGGTGGGCCGCGAAGGAGGCCACGAGGGGCTCCTGGACTACATGGAGACGAAGTACATCGCGTTGCAGTGGTAGCGATCGCGACTCCTTGCGCTTGACCGGTGGCGCAGTATTCCACGACCTGTCACGGTTCGATGCACCTGCTTCTCGCTTCCACGCGGGCTCACGTCAGGGAGGTACCGCCGGATCCCGGTCAGATGGGTGGGAAGTGCGGTGTTGCGCGCCGAAGTCGGGTGCCACCCAGGCTGGGCGGTAGCGCCCATCCCGGTCCGGCCGGCCTGGTGGTGATCCGAGCCTTCGGCAGATGCGCAGCGGCGCGCTACTCTGCCTCTGCGAGCAACCTCGGCCGCCGATTCGAGCGCTCTCGAGGACAAGAGGAGAACGATGGACATCGAGCAGTTCTACAGCGCTGACGAGCGGCGCCGACAGTCGGCAGAGGTTGAGCTGGGAACCAACTGGTTCGATGCCAACGGCAGTCGCTACGAGCTCAGCTGGGTCGAGGACACTGGTGAGTTGTACGCGATGCTCGAGCTCGTGCCCGAAGCCGACTCGTGGACACCCTTCGGCGACATCGAGGTCGAGGCGGTCTCCGTCGATTCGGTACTCGTCCAGGTCATCTGCACCATTCCCACCCTCGAGGAGGTAGAGCGCATCCTGTCCGGGTGGTCTGAGCACATGTCGGATCCAAACGGGGTGGCCTGGGTGGCGGACCGTCTCCGTGCCAACGGCATCGAGGGGGCGTCTCCCCCTCCGTCCTGAGGCCCGGAGTGAGGTCACATGGCTGGGTCGGAGAGAGGTAGCAACGGTCGTTCTATGGTCCGGTGCGTCGTGACGCCGTACCGGGGGAAGAGGTGAGGGATGGTGCTGGCAATCGATCTGTCCACGGGGGGCGTGACGATGCGTGATGCCAACGACCTGAAGCGGTTTTCGGTGGCCGCCGTGCCGCCGAGGAACGGCGACGGGGGCGAGAACGGAGCCCTCGAGGCCATGGCTTCGGCGCTGAGCGTCCACGGCGTGGGCATGATCGACGCCTCCGGCGACGTACTGGTCTCGGTCGAGGCGGTGAGGCGGCTGGCCACCGAGTCGGCCACCACCACCGGGTCCATGCTCGATACCGAGTGGGACGCGGGGCTCGCCGGGATGCTGGAGTACGCAGCCTCCCAGGGCTGGATCGCCGACGACGGGAGCATCCGTGCCCACGTCGAGTGGGAGCACTGAGCCGTGCGCTTCTCCTACGCCGAGTCCATGGTCGACCCGTCCTTCTACCTTCCGCTGGCCCAGGCCGCCGAAGACGCCGGCTACGACGGAATGGTCGTCCCCGACAGCATCTGTTACCCCCTCGAGTCCGACTCGGAGTATCCCTTCTCGCCGGATCACAACCGTGAGTTCCTGGACGACAAGCCCTTCATCGAGCCCTTCTCGTTGATTCCGGCCATGGGCGCGGTGACCAGCCGGATTCGATTCATCACCTTCGTGCTGAAGCTCCCCATCCGCCATCCGCTGCTGGTGGCCAAGCAGGCGACCTCGGTGGCCGTGATGACCGACAACCGGCTCCTGCTCGGCGTGGGGGTCAGCCCCTGGCCCGAGGACTACGAACTGTGCGGCGTCCCCTGGGAGGACCGGGGGAAGCGCATGGACGAGGCGGTCGATATTGTCCGCGGGCTGTCTGCCGGCGGCTACTTCGAGTATCACGGCGCCATCTACGACCTGCCGCCGGTCAAGATCAGCCCGACGCCGACCAAGCGGCTTCCCATCCTGGTCGGTGGGCACGCCACCCCTGCACTCCGTCGTGCGGCCCGGTCGGACGGGTGGCTGCACGGGGGCGGGGACCCCGCCGATCTTCCCGGTCTGCTCGAGAAGCTGGGACGCCTGCGGGAAGAGGAGGGCACGGCCGATCGGGAGTTCGAGGTGCACGTGATCTCCCTTGACGCCTTCTCGATCGACGGGATCCACCGGTTGGAGGAGCAGGGTGTGACCGACGTCATCGTGGGATTCCGGTGGCCCTATACGAATGGTCCCGACCCCGAGACCCTTCAGACCAAGTTGGACAACCTCCGTCGGTTCGCCGACGACGTGATGGACAAGGTGCGCCCATGACCACCGCCCGCGAGTTGGGCCAGGCATCGATGGCCGCCGTCGAGACGCACGACCGCCAGGCGTGGCTCGCCCTGTTCGCCGATGATGCGGTGGTCGAAGACCCTGTCGGTCCGTCGATGTTCGACCCCGACGGCAAGGGCCACCGGGGCCACGAGGCCATCGCCGCCTTCTACGACAACGTGATCGCCGCCAACGAGTCGATCGCCTTCACCATCACTCAGTCCTTCCTCTGCGGTGACGAGGTGGCCAACGTGGGCGTCATCCGCATCGCCTTTGCGGGAGGGTCCGCTGTGGACGTGGACGGCGTGTACACCTACCGGATGTCACCGGAGGGCAAGATCGCCTCGATCCGCGCCTTCTGGGAGCCGGACGCCATCCGGCCGGTCGACCCGACCTGAGTCCCGAGGCGGCCAGGACCAGAGGCGGTCAGAACCGGATGGCGTTCGAAACGCCCCATCGCTCGCTGGCCTCCTGCACCAACTGCGCGTCGCTGGAGCGCCGTGCGCTCCTGTCGGGACGGGCCGACCGCCGCTGGGTGAGCCGGCCGCCCGCCTGGCGGCGATGCCGACTGCTCAATCCCAGCCCGTGAACCCGTACTGCTCATGGGGCCCCATTACCGCATTCTCGAACATGCCGTAGCCGACCTGTCCTCCCGAGGTGAACTTGGCCGCGTACTCGGTGAGGCCCCAGTTGGAGTAGCTCGGATCGGCCGGAGGGATGTCCTGGCCCTGGACGACCAGCTCCCCCTGGTACATGCCGTGCTTCCAGTCCGGCTCCAGCCCGTACCCGCTGCCCAACAGCAGCGGGAAGGCCAGCTGGGTCTCGACCTCGATCTCCGCCGTCTTGCGGCCGTGGGCCCCGTAGTAGCTGAGTGTGGCCCCGGTCACCGTGCGAGTCCCCGGTGCGAAGCGGAGGACATGCTCGGGTCGACCCAGCCACTCGGGCTCCCGTCCCGAGCCGAGCGGGAAGACCCGGTGCGCGTCCTGCATGATCCGCTCACCGTTCGGTCGCTCCTGAATGATGGTGACGACGGCGTGATCCTCGAATCGGACCGGCGCGTAGATCCAGAAGAATCCACTGCCGGTGTCGGTGGCCCGGATCCCGGGGGGCTCCGACTCTCCAACCGGGCGAACGCCCCACGAGCGGTCGCGCGACCCCCAGAACCGATCGGGGGTGAGTTCGAGCTCCCGGTCACCGAGCTTGAGGGTGCCGGTCCACGACCCGACCTGGGCGAACCGGGTCGAGTCGAAGGTCACCCGGGTGAACTGGCGGTCGAAGTGCCTGGCTTCGAGGTGGGCTTCGGAGAAGCCGTCGTAGACCGCATCGAGCTCGATGCCCCACTCGTTGGGTTCCACGATCACCCGAACCTGCTCGAGGCCCTTCAGTACCTCCACCCGGATGGGGCCCACCGAGGCGTCCATCCGGTCGGCCCCGAGGGTGCGCGACGCGCGGACCACCCGGTGGTCGCCGCCCCACAGGACAGAGGTGAACGCGTCGGCCACGCTGAGATTGGGGTACTGGCCCACGCCGATCACGGCGAAGAGCTCGTCCTCGGTGCCGTGCACCCCTCCGGCGCCATGGATGTTGAAGTAGTAGCGGTCGTAGAAGTTGCGGTCCGAAGTCCCGACGAAGCGCATCGGTTCGGAGATCTGGTGGATCGGATAGTCGTCAAGTGGAGAGAGCATGAGCGGTTCCTCGTCGTCACTGGTCGTGGGCCGCCCACTGGGGAGACCGGGATGTCCGTAGCGTCCGGAGCGTAGCCAGGATCGAGATGACGGTGCGTCAGATTCGCGTTCAGGCTACGATTTCCCACGTCATCGCCGTCTGCGGTCATCGCCCCACCAGGGAGGTGCGCGTGGGGGTCGTGAGCGTCCGGTTCCAAGCAGGGAGGGTCCATGAAGTCGTACGATCGTCTGTTCATTGGAGGCGAGTGGGTCGAACCCTCGTCCTCGTCGATCTTCAAGGTGGTCTCGCCCACCACCGAGGAGCTGATCGGAAGCGTCCCCGAGGCACAGAATGCCGACGTGGACCGTGCGGTCGCCGCCGCCCGTGAGGCCTTCGAGCACGGTCCGTGGCCCCGCATGTCACCGACCGAACGTGGCGCCGTTCTGACCAAGGTGGCCGAGGCCATCCGTAACGACATGCAGGGGATCGCAGAGCTCATCTCCAACGAGATGGGATCGCCGGTGGCATGGGGTGCCCTGGCCCAGGTCTTCGCTCCGACCATGATCCTCGACTACTACGCCGGGCTCGGCTCGACCTTCGCCTTCGACACGGTCAAGGACGGCCTGCTCGGACCGGTCATGGTGTCCAAGGAGCCCATCGGGGTGGTCGCGGCCATCACGCCGTGGAACGTCCCCCTCTTCCTCGCCTGCGCCAAGCTTGCTCCGGCGCTCCTCTCCGGCAGCACCGTGGTGTTCAAGCCGGCGCCCGAAACGCCCCTCGACGCCAATCTCCTGGCGGAGATCTTCGTCGAAGCCGGCCTGCCCAACGGCGTGTTGAACGTGGTGCCCGCCGGTCGGGAGGTCGGTGCCCACCTGGTCAATCACCCCGGCGTGGACAAGGTCTCCTTCACCGGCTCGACCGTGGCCGGGCGTGCCATCGGTGCCGCCTGCGGGCAGAACCTCAAGCGGGTCAGCCTCGAGCTGGGCGGCAAGTCGGCGGCCATCCTGCTCGACGATGTCGACCTCGACGTCTCCATCCCGCTGCTGCTGCCAAACGCCATCATGAACAACGGCGAGGCCTGCATCTCGCTCACCCGCATCCTGGCTCCCCGGGACCGCTACGCCGAGGTCACCGAGGCTCTCGTCGAGCAGGTCCGGGCCATGAAGGTCGGCGACGCCCTCGATCCGGCCACCGAGGTCGGGCCTCTGGTGGCCGAGCGCCAGCGCGACCGGGTGGAGAACTACATCCGCATCGGTCAGGAGGAAGGGGCCAAAGTCGCCTTGGGCGGCGGTCGTCCCGAGGGGATCGACAAGGGATGGTTCGTCGAGCCAACCGTCTTCGTTGACGTGGACAACTCGATGCGCATCGCCCAGGAGGAGATCTTCGGACCGGTCCTGTCGGTGATTCCCTACGACACCGAGGCTGACGCCGTGCGGATCGCCAACGACTCCGACTACGGGCTGTGCGGTGGGGTGTTCACCGCCGACAACGATCGTGGCCTGGGGGTGGCCCGCCAGGTCCGCACCGGCACGTACATGGTCAACTCCAACGTCCCCATCGACTTCTCGTCCCCGTTCGGCGGGTACAAGGCGTCCGGCGTGGGCCGCGAGTTCGGCGAGGACGGCCTCGAGCTGTTTCTCGAGAAGAAGACCATCAACCTGCCGGCCGGCTACACGCCGAAGGTGTGACCGGGGCCGGCCGTCGCGGCCGGCCGGGTGGGTCGGATCAGGCACGGCAGAGGCCCATGTGGGTCCTCGGTGGGACGTTCCTTGTCGACGGGCTCGACCGGGGCGGGTGCTGGGTTCGGTCCCCGGGGTCGGGCACGGTTTCAGGATCGGTGTCCTGCCCTCCGTGGGAAGCGTCTTCCTGATCGCCGCCCGCAAGCATCTCGACGAGGACAGCCGGCGCCTGTTCGCCATCGCCCTCGAGGCCGCCCGTCACCGGCAGGCGTGAGTCGGGGATCCGCCTGCCCCTCGGAGAATCCGCGTGCGTTGGCGCCCTTTGGTCTGCGATCATTGATGGAACGACCCGCCATCTCGCCTGAGGGCGGCTGGCGCCGGCGTGTCCGGAGGCACCCGATCCGATGAGTTCTGGCATCCACGCGGCCACCAAACGGCCCCGCACCTCCCTGACGAGGGCGGCCGCACCTCGCGGCCGCCCGATTCGCTTCGGATTCGTGCCGGCCCTCGATGGACTCCGCGCCCTCTCGGTGCTGGGCGTCATGCTCTACCACGGCGGCGCCCCTGTAGTCAGCGGTGGCTTCCTGACCATCGACGTGTTCTTCGTCCTGTCCGGGTTCCTGATCACCTCGCTGCTCCTGGGCGAGTGGGCCACCCGGGTGACCATCCGGCTCGGTCAGTTCTGGACCCGGCGGGCACGTCGCCTGCTTCCCGCCCTGCTGGTGATGCTGCTGGGCGTGGCCGTCTACGCCAAGGTCTTCGCCACCCCGGGGGAGTTCGCCAACCTCCGGCTCGATTCGCTCTCCACGCTCTTCTACGTCTCCAACTGGCACTTCATCTTCGGCACCAGCAACTACTTCGTGAACACAGCGCAGACCTCTCCACTGGCGCACATGTGGTCCCTCTCCATCGAGGAGCAGTTCTACATCGTCTGGCCCCCGATCGTCCTGCTCATGCTGCATCTCGGTCGTCGGCTCCGACCGTCGAGGAGACTGTGGCCGATCATGGCCACTGCCTCGGCCGGGGCACTGGCCTCGGCCATCGACATGCGCCTGGCCTACCACGGCGGGGCCCCGGTCATGAGGATCTACGAGGGGACCGACACCCGGTCCCAGGACATCCTGGTCGGGGCAGCGCTGGCCATCGGCATGGCCATCTGGGCCCAGCACCGCAAGCCGCCAGTGTCCGGGCCCAGGCACGCGTCCGGAGCCCAGCGAGCCGACCGGGCCCACCCTTCTGCCGGCACCGCCGGGACGATCCCGCCTCCGGCCCACCGCCGTGACTTCCATCGTCGACGCGGCTCGGGCATCAAGCCGATCACCGCATGGGAGATCGCGTCCCCGGGGCTACGGGTGGCTCTCCAGGTCCTCGGCTGGTCGGCACTGGCCGGAGGTCTGTACCTGTGGTCTCAGCTGACCAGGCCCACCTCGTTCCTCTTCGAGGGTGGCTACCTCCTCTTCGCCCTCGGGGTGGCCGCGGTCATCTTCTGCTCCATTACCGCTCAGGCCGGATCGCTCGCCATGGCGCTCGGCAATCCGGTCTTCCGTTACGTCGGGAAGATCTCGTACGGCACCTACCTGTGGCACTTCCCGCTCTTCGCGCTACTCGACGGAGCCCGCCTCCATCTGTACGGCAACCCGCTCCTGGCCGTTCGGATCGCCACCACCCTGGTAGTGGCCACCGGCTCCTTCTACCTGGTGGAGGAGCCGATTCGTCGGGGGAGCATCCGCTCGCTCACCGAGTGGAAGGCGTGGCTGGCCACGACCGGTGCCTTCCTTGCGGTGGTCACGGCAACGGTGGCGGCCACCCTGCCCACAGCGGCGGAGGCGGCCGGCAGTGTGCACGTCGTCGGGGCCCAGTACAGCGGGCCCCCGGTCCGAGTGGCGATCTTCGGGGACTCAGTGGCTTGGCGGATGGGCTTCGCCATGCTGGCCAGCCAGCCACAGGACACCTACGACGTGAACATCGACAACGGGGCCATCATCGGCTGCGGGGTGGTGCGGAGCACGGAGTACCAGGAGCACGGCGTCGTCTACAACACCACTCCGTCGTGCAGCACGACCACCGCGTCCTCGTCCCAGTGGCCGTCGCTGTGGAAGGGCGACCTCCTCCAGTTCCGTCCCAACGTGGTGTTGGTCCTCGCCGGCCGCTGGGAGCTGCACGACCGGCTGATCGGGGGCCGCTGGCAGCACATCGGCGAGCCTGCCTTCGACGCCGACCTCAAGCAGTCGCTCGATCAGGCGGTCCAGGTGGCCGCGTCCGGTGGTGCCCTGGTGGTGTTGATGACCTCGCCGTGCTTCGACTCGGGGGAGCAGGATAACGGCCAGCCGTGGCCCGAGGACTCGGCCGGCCGCCTCGCCGCCTACAACACCATGGTGCGCCAGGTCGCCGCGGAGCACCCGGCGACCGTCCAACTGGAAGACTTCGGGGCGCAGCTGTGTCCCGGCGGGACCTTCACCACCTCGTTCGGTGGCGTGCAGGTACGTGATGGTGACGGCGTCCACGTGGCACCGACGCCGGCCGCCGGACAGTGGCTCGACGCCCACGTACTGCCCGACGTCGTGCGAGTGGGACGGATCCAGATGGCGGGACACACGCTTGTCACCCCGACCACACGGACCACCGCTGCGGCACCCCCATCCCCACCGACCGCGCCGAGCCCGGCAAACGGTGCACAGGGCGCTCCCTGACCGTTGCCGAACTCTGGCCGGACCCCGTCAGGGTGAGGTGGAGACGGGCGCCGGTGGAGGGATCGATGACGGCGGACCAGGTTGTCCGAACGGGGAGCTGCCGGCATCCCGGCACTGGGCACGCAGCGCGCTCACCAGGGACGACTCCGGCACCCGACTGCTCTCGGACACCGTGGTCATGAGCGCCTGCCACTGCCCGTCATGGAATGCCGCCTGCGCGGCGATGGGCAGAGCGGCCCGCAACTCGAGATAGGCCCGCTGCTTCAGGGCGGCGGCGGTGGTCGGGTCGCTCTGGTGTTCCGAGCGGGCGAAGAGAGCGATGGACGCATTGACGTGGGAGCAGGCCTGCTGGGCCAGGCCGGTCCCACTGGCGCCACAGGCACTGAGGGCGGTTCCAAGGCCGATGATCACCGCGACGCCGACGACCTGTCGTCGGACCCGTCCCGGACCGTGGGCGGTGGTCACCCCAGCCAACTGGGCGCGGAGTCGAGCAGGTACCGGCTGACGGCCAGGCACCGGTCGAACACCTCGCACATCATCTCCTCCCCGGCCAGGATCCGAGTGAGAGAGACCGGCGAGCGGGCCACGATGTTCAATCGGCGCTCGGCTGCGTCGGTGGCCGAGGCGTACGAGTCGATCGCCGAGACCTCCAAGGGGAGCTCGATGCCGCCCACGCCGGCCAGGTCGATGGCCAGGCGCAGCAGGTCGGGGCCGTTGGGGAGCGGAGGGAGGGCCCAGGTGAAGGTGAGTGGGAAGTGGAAGTCGTCCGGCGGTTCCTCGTCCTCGGGGAGGCCGAAGACCGCGTCTTCGAAGGAGAGCAGGGTCCGAGGGTCAACCTCGAGGGCAAGATGGAGGTCGAGCGGCCCTCCACACCCGTCCTCGGGGTGGAGTTCCACCTCCCACACCTGCCGGAGGGAGTAGGTCTCGACAAAATGCCGCTCGTCGTGCACATGGAATCCATGGTCGACGGAATGATCCTTGAGATCGGCCACGTACCCGGCCACATCAATGACTGCCACAGTTGGCTCAGCCTACCGGCCGTGGGCCCCCTCCGGTATCGTCGCCCCATGGACGACGGGACCCTGGTCGAAGTACTCCACGCCGCGGCGAACGCGGTCACGGTCGCTCTTGGCGATCTGAGCGACTGGGGATTGGCCGGCACCCGTGACGGTCAGTACCGGTCCGATCTGGCGGCTGACGCCGCGGCTCTGGCCGTACTGGAGGGAGCCGGCCTCGGGGTGATGTCCGAGGAGTCGGGCCCGACCCATCTGGAACGTCCGGTGGTGGTGGTCATCGACCCGGTGGACGGCTCGACCAACGCCGCCCTGGGCATCCCCTGGTTCGCCACCAGCCTGTGCGCCGTCGACGCCGACGGCCCCCGGGCCTCGGTGGTGGTCAACCAGGCATCAGGTGTGCGCTTCGAAGCGGTCCGCGGTGGCGGTGCACGTCGCGATGGCGTCGCACTGCGTGCTTCGTCCTGCGAGGTACTCGGCCAGGCGATCATCGGGTTTTCCGGCTACCCGCCGCGGTACTTCGGCTGGTCCCAGTACCGGGCGCTGGGCGCGGCGGCGCTCGATCTGTGTGCGGTGGCCGAGGGGGTGCTCGACGGGTATGCAGTGGTCGGCGGCTCCCAGCTCGGAAGCTGGGACTACCTGGGTGGGATGCTGGTCTGCACCGAGGCCGGCGCCGTGGTGGGGGAGGGACAGGGTCGGGAGCTGGTCACGTTGGAGCACGGTGACCGGCGGACCCCGTTGGCGGCCGGCACGTCGGCCCTCCTGAAGGAGCTGGCGGCGGCGGTGGCACAGTAGCGTTGCGGCTTCGGGCGTTTAGCTCAGTTGGTTAGAGCAGCTGCCTTACAAGCAGCAGGTCATCGGTTCGAGTCCGATAGCGCCCACGGACCGGGACGGTGCGCGAACCGCATTGTCCTGCTGGTGGCCCCCACCAACGGGAACACGGAAGACCGGGTGGATGGCCTGTCGGCTGTCCACCCGGATTTCGTGGATGAGGGCCCGGAGCAGTGACTTGACCAGAGCGCTCGATCCGCCAGCCACGGCCTCCTCCACGCGCTGACGAAGGAGGTCGGC
>JADGOG010000191.1 GCA_017883065.1 Acidimicrobiales bacterium
CGAGTGGCGCCACAACGCGAATGGTTCGAGAAGGACTACTACAAGACCCTCGGCGTGTCCTCGACGGCCACGGCCAAGGAGATCACCAGCGCCTACCGGAAGCTGGCCAAGAAGCACCATCCCGACACCAATCCGGGTGAGGAAGAGACCTTCAAGGAGGTCTCCGCGGCCTACGACGTGCTCGGCGACGCCGACCGGCGCAAGGAGTACGACGAGGTTCGCGCCATGGGCCCGGCGGCTGCCGGGGGCGGGTTTCCCGGCGGGTTCGGTGGCCCTGGTGCTGGCGGCACCTACCGGGTCGAGGACATGGGTGACCTCGGGGACCTGTTCGGCGGGTTGTTCGGCCGCGGCCGGCGGGGTGGCGGAGCCTCGACCGGGCCCCAGCGCGGGCACGACGTGGAAGCCGAGCTCCACCTCTCCTTCGAGGACGCGGTCAACGGCGTCACCACCTCGGTCAACCTGACCACCGACGCCCGGTGCCAAACGTGCGGCGGGACCGGTGCTGCCCCCGGCACCCACCTGACCACCTGCCCGCGCTGCAACGGCTCGGGCACCCTCCAGGACAACCAGGGCCTCTTCTCGCTCAGCCAGATCTGCCCGCAGTGCAGCGGGCGCGGGAGCATCGTGACCACGCCGTGCCCCACCTGCTCGGGCTCGGGCATCGAGCACCGCAACCGCACCGTCAAGGTGCGGATCCCCGCCGGTGTCGACGACGGCCAGCGGATCCGGATCAAGGGCCGGGGCGCGGCCGGTCGGGGCAACGGTCCGAGCGGTGACCTCTACGTCATCGTCCGCGTGGACCGCCACGGCCTGTTCGGCCGGCGCGGACGCAATCTGACCCTGACCGTGCCCGTCTCCTATCCCGAGGCCACGCTCGGCACCTCCCTGACCGTCCCCACGCTCGGCGACCCGGTCACCTTGAAGGTGCCGGCCGGCACGCCGTCGGGGCGGACCTTCCGGGTCAAGGGCCGCGGCGTGCCCGCGGGCAAGAAGAGCGCCACCGGGGACCTGCTGGTCACGGTCGAGGTGGTCGTGCCCCACTCGCTGACCGACCAGCAGCGGGCCGCAGTGGAAGCGTTGGCCGCGGTGGTCGAGCCCCCGGCCCGGGACTCGTTGGGGGTGTGAGATGAGCGAGGATCCTCGCAGCCGTGCGGTGTACGTGATCTCGGTGGCGGCCGAGCTGACCGGGGTGCACCCCCAGACCCTGCGAGTCTATGAACGCAAGGGTCTCCTGGAGCCGGGCCGCACCCAGGGGGGCAGTCGCCGCTTCAGCGAGCACGACCTCGAGCGACTCCGGCACATCCAGTCGTTGACCAACGCCGGCCTCAACCTGGAGGGAGTGCGGCGGGTCATGGAGCTCGAGGCCGAGGTGGCCCGGCTCCGCCACGAGCTGGCCGCCACCCGGGCCGAGGCCCGCGAAGCGGTGGCCGTCACCCATCGCCAGTACCGACGTGACCTGGTCCCGCTCTCCCAGAGGCTCGTGCCCACCCGGCCGAGCCGCCGATCCGCGCAGTCAACAGGAGGTCCCCGATGACCATCAATCCCGACCGTTGGACCCTCAAGACGCAAGAGGCCTTCTCCGCTGCCGTCGACCGGGCGCGGGCGGCCAACAACCCCGAGGTCACCCCGGACCATGTCCTGGTCGCCGTGCTGGACCAGCCTGACGGCATCGCCGTTCCCATCCTCACCCGGGTGGGGATCGAGCCGGCCGTGGTCCGCGAGCGGATCGCCGACACCCTGGGTCGCCTCCCCCACAGCGTGGGCGGGGCGGAGCCCGGCATCGACCGCGAGCTTCGCGACGTGCTCGCCTCGGCGGACTCGCTCCGCACCGACATGGGGGACGACTACCTCTCGGTCGAGCACCTGGTCCTGGGCATGGCCGACCGGCTCGGCGTCGACCGGGACCAGCTGCTCACCGCCCTGCGCGACGTGCGGGGCAGCCACCGGGTCACCTCCCAGACTCCCGAAGACAAGTTCCAGGCCCTCGAGAAGTACGGCCGGGACCTCACCGCCCTGGCCCGGCAGGGGAAGATGGACCCGGTCATCGGCCGGGACGAGGAGGTGCGCCGGGTCATCCAGGTGCTCTCCCGCCGCACCAAGAACAACCCGGTCCTCATCGGCGAGCCCGGCGTGGGCAAGACGGCCATCGTCGAGGGACTGGCCCAGCGCATCGTGGAGGGTGACGTCCCCGAAGGCCTCAAGGGCAAGCGGGTCATCGGTCTCGACATGGCCTCGATGGTGGCGGGGGCCAAGTACCGGGGTGAGTTCGAGGAGCGCCTCAAGGCAGTGCTGAAGGAGATCACCGACGCCGAGGGCGAGGTCATCACCTTCATCGACGAGCTGCACACCATCGTGGGCGCCGGCGGCGGCTCCGAGGGCGCCATGGATGCCGGCAACATGATCAAGCCGATGCTGGCCCGGGGCGAGCTTCGCCTGATCGGCGCCACCACCCTCGACGAGTACCGCCAGTACATCGAGAAGGACGCCGCCCTCGAGCGCCGGTTCCAGCAGGTTTTCGTCCCGCCGCCGTCGGTGGCCGACACCATCGCCATCCTGCGCGGCCTGAAGGAGCGCTACGAGGTCCACCACGGGGTCCGCATCCAGGACGCCGCTCTGGTGGCGGCGGCGGTACTCTCCGACCGCTACGTCACCGGCCGGTTCTTGCCGGACAAGGCCATCGACCTGATGGACGAGGCGGCCAGCCGGTTGCGCATCGAGATCGACTCGATGCCCACCGAGCTCGACGTGGTGACCCGACGCCTGCGCCAGCTGGAGATCGAGCGGATGGCTCTGGCCAAGGAGACCGACTCCGCATCGGCCGACCGGCTGGCCCGGCTCGACGAGGAGTTCGCCAACCTGTCCGAGGAGTCGGTGGCCATGACGGCCCACTGGCAGTCGGAGAAGGAGGCCATCGCCACCATCCAGCATCTCAAGGGCGAGCTCGAGCGGCTCCGCGGTGATGCCGAGCGGCTCAGCCGCGAGGGCAACCTGGCCCAGTCCTCGGAGATCACCTATGGACGCATCCCCGACATCGAGCACGAGGTGGAGGTGGCCACCCATGCCCTCGACGAGCTTCAGAAGAGCCAGCGGTTCCTGAAGGAGGAGGTCGACGCCGAAGACGTGGCCGAGGTGGTCAGCCGCGCCACCGGCGTGCCGGTCAGCCGCCTCCTCGAGGGCGAGGTGGAGAAGCTGGTCCGGATGGAGGACGCCCTCCACGCCCGGGTCATCGGCCAGGACGAGGCCGTCTCGGCGGTGTCCAATGCCATCCGCCGCAGCCGTGCCGGTCTCTCCGATCCCAACCGCCCGATCGGCTCCTTCCTCTTCATGGGCCCGACCGGGGTGGGCAAGACCGAGTTGGCCCGCTCCCTGGCCGAGTTCCTCTTCGACGACGCCAAGGCCATGGTCCGCATCGACATGGGTGAGTACGGGGAGCGCCACTCGGTGGCCCGCCTGGTGGGTGCCCCTCCGGGCTACGTCGGGTACGAGGAGGGCGGCCAGCTCACCGAGGCCATCCGCCGCCGGCCCTACGCGGTGGTGCTGCTCGACGAGTTGGAGAAGGCCCACCCCGACGTGTTCAACATCCTCCTCCAGGTGCTCGAGGACGGCCGCCTCACCGACGGGCAGGGTCGCACGGTCGACTTCACCAACACGGTGTTGATCATGACGTCGAACATCCCCGGCGAGCCCATCGAGCACTTCAAGCCCGAGTTCGTCAATCGCATCGACGAGATCGTCCGGTTCCACCGGCTGTCCGAGGCCGACCTGTCCCGCATCGTGACCATCCAGCTGGGCGGACTGCGCGGCAGGCTGACCGAGCGCCGGTTGGCCCTGTCGGTCACACCGGCGGCCGAAGCGGCGCTGGCGTCGGCCGGGTTCGATCCCGACTACGGGGCCCGTCCGCTCCGGCGGGTGATCCAACGCCAGGTCGAGGACCCGTTGGCCCTCGC
>JADGOG010000192.1 GCA_017883065.1 Acidimicrobiales bacterium
TCTGGCAGCGGGGGCCTACCCGTCCCCGGACCAGGGGCCGCCGCCTACGACCCGGCGACCAACTCGTGGACCGTGTTGCCCACGCCGCCGGCCTATCCCCCGTCCAACCCCGGCGGCCCCGCGAGCCTCGCCGACCAGCGGTCCGGCGGACTCGCGGCCTGGACCGGAACGGCCGCCCTCCTCGTCGGCGGCGACGACTACGTCCATCAGGGGTCCCGACCGGACGGCATCGAGTGGACGCCCGCACGTTGAGTCGGATGCGACCAGCGCAGTCCGGGACCGAGCCTTTCGGAGATGCCTCGGCCCGTCCCACCGGAGCTCTTCAGCCGGCGTCGATCGGTCGACTATCCGCTTGGGACTGGCGCCGGTGGTCGATCCGCGATCGGTGTGGACGACACGGCGGGGGCCGTCGGCATGCCAGGCCGCTCGAAGTCTCCACGGCGTACGGCATCATCACCGACTGCAGCCAACGCCGGGTCCAGATCTGAAATGCCCCAGCGGTTGCGCAACTCGCTGAGCGGCGTGGCAATGTGCGCCCAGAAGTCCCAGTGGCCGGAGTACACGTTCTCGGTCATCGCCCTACCACGCTCCCAAGCCACCCAGAGCTTCGCGGCGTCCAACCCGAGGTGGACGTTCCCGTCGTAGTTGTCAGCCCACGTGGGATCGGCATCCATCCGGCCGCGGTCACCGGCATTCAGTCCCTTGTTGATGTCGATCCCCAGGTGATAGATCAGGATGGTCGGAACGACGTGGCTCTCCATGAAGTCGATCGTGGGATCCAGCGCTCCGCCGGTGAATGCGGCCACCAGCAGCTCGCCCTGGGCCGACGTGGAGTATCCCGACAGGACGTGCAGGCAGTCATGAGGCGTTGCCCACGCTTCCACCAAGCCCTCGGGGCTGCCGGGGAACGCATAGCCGTTCCCCTTGTAATGGTCGAAGAAGGCACGGCCGAAGGTGCCCGGATCGAGCGAGCCCAATCGCTCGTACCGCTCGGACAGGACCGGGTCAGTACCTTCGCTCGCGTAGGGGAGGAACGGTGCGTAGGGGTCGTCGGGTAGCCACGGGACGCCCGGAATCGTGAACACGTTGGCGCGGATCATGTCGTAACCAACCCAGCGGGCATGGTCCAACTGCAACTGATGGAGCGCATCGACGAACTCCGCGTGGACGTGCAGTGCGCTGGCGAAGTCAAGGACGAGCTCGATCTTGCCCTTCTCGACCATGCCGTCGAGCAGGGCGAGAACCGCGAGCACCCGGACGAGGTCCAGCCGGAGGTCACGCTCGTCGAGGACACGAACGAGCTCACCGGACGAAACCGGCTTGAGCGTGCCGACGTCCGGGACGGAAGTCTCGCCGAACACAGTGGCCATGGCACTGGTGATGCCGTGGCGATCGGCAGCCGATAGGGGTGTCGTTCCCCCCGTTGTGGCAACCGTCGAGGCGGCGCGAACAATGACTGCTGCCTGCCGCGGAGACACCTTGGAAATGGGCATCGTCAGAGGGTAACAGCTGACCAGTTCAGCTAACCCGGGGTTTGGACGGGTGGTCCCGCCAACGTCCGATTGAGTTGGGGCTCATGCCCCTCGTGCGGTCTGATCGACGGTCACTCACCGGCGACCGTGCGAGCGAGACGTGTCGTCGACCTCCCGCGGTTCCCGGGGTCCACCACGACGAGGTGACCCGGGTGAAGGTGACCTGAGCTGGTGGGGCTAGCAAGAATCGAACTTGCGACCTCAGCATTATCAGTGCTGCGCTCTAACCAACTGAGCTATAGCCCCGCAATCCGGTGCTCGACGCTACACCACGGCTCAGGCACCTGAATCGTCCAGCACCCGGCCGCCATGTCCGCTCAGGCGTCGCCGGAGACCTCGCCGGCGACCGGTGCCACGGCAGCCACCGCATCCCCGCCGTCGAGGTTCATGACCCGGACTCCGGTGGCATCCCTGCCCTGGGACGCGATCTCCCGCACCGCGGTGCGGATCACCACCCCGGACGTGGAGATCAAGAGGATCTCGTCCTCGAGTCCGGCCATGAAGGCAGCCACCACCCGGCCGCGCTTGGCCGTCAGCCGGATCCCCCGGACGCCTTGGCCGCCCCGGGCCTGACGGTTGAACCGCTCCACCTTGGTGCGCTTCCCGTAGCCGGCGTCGGTGACCAGCAGGATGTCCGCCTCGTCGCGGGCGATGTCGCACGAGACCACCTGGTCGCCCGCCTTCAGCCGCACACCCCGCACGCCGGCCGCGTCACGGCCCATGGACCGGACGTCCTGCTCGGAGAAGCGGATGGTCATGCCGGACTGGGTGACCAGGAAGACGTCGTCGTCACCGTGGGTCTCCACCACCCGGACCAACTCGTCGCCCTCACGCAGATTGATGGCGATGAACCCCTCGCGGCGTGACTTGTCGTACTCGGTGAACGAGGTCTTCTTGATCTGGCCCAGTTTGGTGCTGAACACCAGATAGCTGTCCGCGGGAAAGTCGCGCGTACCGATGATCGCCTGGATCACCTCGCTCGGGGCCAGCGGGAGGAGGTTGACGATGGCGGTGCCACGCGCCGTCCGCTCCTTCATCGGGATCTCGAGGGCCCGCAGTCGGAACACCCGGCCACGGTTGGAGAACAGGAGCAGGTGGGCGTGGGCCGAGGTGTGGACCACGTCGTCGATCAGGTCCTCTTCCTTCAGCTTGGCCCCTTGGATCCCGCGTCCTCCACGACCCTGGGTGCGGAACGCGTCGGCCGACACCGCCTTCACGTAGCCGGCCCGGCTCATGGTGACCACCAGCTCCTCGTCATCGACCAGGTCCTCGACGTTCATGTCACCGGGGTCGTGGGTGATGATGGTGCGGCGGTCGTTGGCGAACTTCTCGCGGATCTCCCCCATCTCCGAGGCGATCACGCCGCGCAGCTTGGCCGGGTCGTTCAGGATGGAGAGCAGCTCGGCGATCTCCTCGAGCAGCTTGGCCAACTCCTCTTCGAGGTTGGTGCGGCCCAGTCGGGTGAGGCGTGACAAGGTCATGTCCAAGATGTGGTTGGCCTGCTCCTCCGAGAACTCGAAGGGCTCGGCCCGGAGGGCCTCCAGCGCTGCCGGCCGGTCGTCCGAGCCACGGATGGCGGCGATCACGGCATCGAGCATGTCGATGGCCTTGAGCAGGCCTTCGACCACATGGGCCCGGGCCTGGGCCTTGCCCAGCAGGAACTGGGAGCGGCGGGTGACCACGTCGACCTGGTGGGCGATGTAGTGGGTGAGGATCTGCGCCAGGTTGAGGGTGCGAGGCACCCCGTCCACCAGGGCCACCGCATTCACGCTGAACGACGTCTGCATCGGCGTCTGCTTGAAGAGGTTGTTGAGGACGACGTTGGCATTGGCGTCCCGCTTGAGGCGGATCACCAGACGGGTCTTGCCGCCCGACGAGTCGTCCTGGGCCTCGGCGATGCCGTCAAGATCGCCGGCGCGGACCAGGTCCTCGATCTTCTTCGACACCGATGCGATCGACGTCTGGTAGGGCATCTGTGACACCACGATGCGGGTCTCGCCGGCCCGGCCTTCTTCGATCTCGGCGACGGCTCGGAGCTTGATCGAGCCCCTGCCCGTCCGCAGGGCGTCGAGGATGCCCTGCCGCCCGAGGATGAGTGCGCCCGTGGGGAAGTCCGGGCCCTTGACGAAGTCCATCAGGTCGTCCGGTGTGGCGTCGGGGTGCTCAAGCAGATGGGTGGCGGCGTCAATGACCTCGCCCAAGTTGTGGGGCGGGATGTTGGTGGCCATCCCGACGGCGATGCCCTGGGATCCGTTGACCAGGATGTTGGGGAACCGCGCCGGCAGGACGGTCGGCTCCTCGGCGGTGGCGTCGTAGTTGGGCGTGAAGTCGACTGTCTCTTGGTCGATGCCGCTCATCAGCTCGAGTGCCAGTGAGCCCAACCGGCACTCGGTGTAGCGCATG
>JADGOG010000193.1 GCA_017883065.1 Acidimicrobiales bacterium
ACCAGTGGAGAGGGACGACCGCACTCATCGGATCATCGGCGGGCCGTGCGAGGAGGACGTTCTGGTTGGGCCCGATGAGCTGGGTATGCCCGGATTGCCCGGTGAGCCTCGTCTACCCGCTCTGCCCCGTCTACCCGCTCTGCCCGGACAGGGGGGTGTGCCTGGCCTGCGCCGCGCAGAAGACGTCGGTCGCCGATCGGACGGCCGCGAACCCCGGCGCTCAGCGGGCAACAAACGAAGCTCACGAAGGGCCCCTCCGGCCGCCGCTCACGTCCCGGCCAGAGTCGGATACGGCGGGAACCCGACACACAGGTCGCGCACCTCGGCCCGGATGGCGGCGATGGCCTGGTCGTCGTCCCGGCCGCGCAGGGTCCGTCCGATCAGTGTGCCGATGGTGCGCATCTCGGAGGTTCCCATGCCCGCCGTGGTCTGGGCGGCGGAGCCGAGGCGGAGCCCGGAGGTGATGAAGGGCGAACGGGGGTCGTCCGGGATGGTGTTGCGGTTGCAGGTGATGCCGGCCCGGTCGAGGACCTCCTGGGCGACCTTGCCGGTCAGCTCCGCGTCGAAGGTGCGCAGGTCGAGCAGGACCTGGTGGTTCTCCGTCCCGCCCGAGACCAGCCGGAACCCCTCGGTGGTCAGCGACTCACCCAGGGCGGCGGCGTTGGCCACCACCTGGGCGGCATAGGTACGGAACGAAGGGAGGGCAGCCTCGGCGAAGGCCACCGCCTTGGCCGCGATCACGTGCTCGAGCGGGCCTCCCTGCAGACCGGGGAAGACGGCGCTGTCCACCGCCTTGGCCAGCTCAGCCGAGCACAGGATGGCTCCGCCCCGGGGTCCGCGCAGCGTCTTGTGGGTGGTGAAGGTGACCACGTCGGCCACGCCCACCGGCGAAGGATGGGCGCCACCGGCGATGAGCCCGGCGGGGTGGGCGGCGTCGAACATGAACCGGGCCCCGACCGAGTCGGCGATCTCGCGGAAGGGCAGGGGGTCGATGATCCGGGCGTAGGCGGTGGATCCGGCCACGATCAATTTGGGCCGCTCCCTCTTGGCCACGTCGGACACCTGGTCGAAGTCGATGATCTCGCCGGGCTTGTCCGGGTCGTCGGAGGCGGCCGACACGCCGTAGGAGACGAAGCGCCACACCTTGGAGGTGATGCTGGCCGGCGAACCGTGGGTGAGATGGCCACCGTGGTCGAGGCGCATGGCCAGAATGGTGTCGCCCGGCTCCAGCAGGGCCTGGTAGGCGGCGAGGTTGGCGTTGGCCCCGGCATGGGGCTGGACATTGGCGTGCTCGGCCCCGAACAGCGCCTTCAGCCGCTCGCGGGCCAGGTCCTCCACCTCGTCGACGATCTGGTTGCCGCCGTAGTAGCGCCGGCCCGGGTAGCCCTCGGCGTACTTGTTGGTCAGGATCGATCCCGATGCGGCCAGCACCGCGGGTGAGGTGAAGTTCTCCGAGGCGATGAGCTGGAGGGTGGTCGACTGACGCTCGGCCTCCTCACCCAGGAGCCGGGCGACCTCGGGGTCGGCCGTCAACCACTCGTCGAAGGGGGAGGCGGCAAAGGGGCTGGTCATGGTCGCAGCTACTGCCTTTCTCTGATCTCTGGGTCCGACCCGGGAGGGCCGGGACGGCCGGGACGGCCGGGACGGGAGAGCTCGTCGACACGGTGCTGGTGACGGCCCCCCTCGAAGTCGGTGGAGAAGAAGGTGTCCACCGCGTCGAGTGCCACCACCTCCCCGGTGGTCCTCCCGCCGAGGCAGATGATGTTGGCGTCGTTGTGGCGCCGGGCCAGTCCGGCGGTGGTGACATCGTGGACCAGGGCGGCACGGACCCCCTCGATCTTGTTGGCGGCAATGCCGATCCCGATGCCGGTGCCGCACACGCAGACACCCCGCTCGGCGGTGCCGTCGGTCACCGCCCGGCCCACCGCCGCACCGAAGGTGGGGTAGTCCACCGAGATGTCCGGTGAGTCGGTGCCCAGGTCGATCACCTGGTGACCGGCGTCCGCCAGGTGCTTGGCCACGGCGGTCTTCATCTCGAAGCCCGCGTGGTCGGAGCCGACGGCGATGCGCATGTCCCGAGTGTACCGACGGGGAATGGCCCCCTGTTGCGCCACGGTACGCTCTCCTGCCTCATGAGGATCGACCCCACCACACCAGTCGTCGTGGGCGTCGGCCAGACCACCAACCGCCCCGGCACCGAAGGCGAGGGGTCGCTGGCCGACCGACCCGAGCCGATCGGCCTGATGGTCCAAGCGGTGCTGGCCGCCATCGAGGACTGCGACGGTGCCGCATCCGGTGGGTGCGCCCCGAGCGGTCGGACCCTGATCGGGCGGACCCAGTCCATCCGGGTGGCCAACCCGTTGAGCTGGCAGTACGCCAACCCTGGGGAGGCGGTGGCCACGGCATTGGGCATCGAACCCTCCCAGACCATGGTGACCACCATCGGTGGCAACAACCCCCAGAGCATGGTCAACGCCACCGCCCTGGCCATCGGTCGGGGGGAGCTCGACGTGGCCCTGCTGGTGGGGGCCGACTGCGTCTACACCCAGTCCGCCGCCCGGCGGGACCCCGACCGACCCGTCCTGCCCTGGACGGTCCAGTCCGCCGACACGCCCCGACCCGAGGTGTTCGGCAACGACCGGCGCGGCACCACCGACGCCGAGGAGGAGCGGGGTCTCGACCTGCCCATCCACGTCTTCCCCCTGTTCGAGAACGCGCTGCGTGCGGAGGCCGGGCGGTCGCTCGACGAGCACCGAGGCCGGATCGGCACCCTGTGGTCCCGCTTCTCGGAGGTGGCGGCCGCCAATCCGCACGCCTGGCTGCGCACCGCCCGCTCGCCGGAGGAGGTGGCCACCGCCACCGACGAGAACCGCATGATCGCCTATCCGTACACCAAGCTGATGACCGCCAACATGCAGGTGGACCAGGGCGCAGCCCTGATCGTCTGCTCGGCAGCCGCAGCCGAATCGGCCGGGGTGCCACGGGACCGATGGGTCTTCCCCCTGGCCGGTGCGGACGCCGACGACCACTGGTTCCTCTCCCACCGGCTGGACTTCCACTCCTCACCGGCGATCCGCCTGGCCGGGTCCTCCACCCTCAGCCTGGCGGGCCGGACCATTGACGAGATCCGCCACGTCGACCTCTACTCGTGCTTCCCCTCGGCCGTGGAGATCGCCGCTGCCGAACTGGGACTGGCCCTCGACGATCCGTCACGGCCGTTGACCGTCACCGGCGGGTTGACCTTCGCAGGAGGCCCGGGCAACAACTACGGGACCCATGCGGTGGCCTCGATGGTCACCGCGGTTCGTGCCGATCCCGGATCGCTCGGTCTGGTGACCGGACTCGGTTGGTACATGACCAAGCACAGCCTGGGTCTCTACGGGACCGAGCCCGGAAAGGCCTCCGGTGCCGAGGCAGCGGCCGACGACGCCGGCCTCCCCGAACGTACCGTGGTCGAACGTGCCGGCGGATTCTCGTGGGCCGATCCCCAGCTCGCCGTGGGATCGCTCCCCCAATGCACGCCTGACGCCGACGCCCAGGGCGAAGTCACCGTCGAGACCTACTCGGTGTCGTATGGACGGGAAGGTGCACCCGAACGGGCCGTGGTGGCCTGCCGAACGCCCGAAGGACTCCGGACCTGGGCCAACGTCACCGATCCCGACCACCTCGCCGTCCTGATCACCGAGGAGGGGTGCGGTCGCCTGGGCACGTTGCGGGGCACCGAGGTCGACCTGCGCTGAGCGGTCGGAGTGGCCACTCCCCTGCTTCAGCCCGCCCCTCGCCGCGCCCGCGCCTCACTCATCGAGGTCGAACAGGGGTGACTCGTTCGGCGGGTTGGGCGGGTCCGGCGGGTCCGGTGGGTTGGGCGGGTCCGGCGGTCCGGTCCGGGTCG
>JADGOG010000194.1 GCA_017883065.1 Acidimicrobiales bacterium
CTGTCGGCGGCCCTCGCCTTCGACTTCTTCCTCACCCGGCCCTACGGGTCGTTCCGCATCACCCGCGACCAGGACCTGATCACCGAGCTCCTGCTGCTGGTGGTCGGACTGGCCGTCGGGGAGCTGGCCGCCCGTGGGCGGACCCATCGGGTCGCCGCCGCGGACCGCACCCACGAGCTGGCCCTGCTCCACTCGGTCACCGAGCTGACTGCCTCCGGTCAGGATCCCCGACTGGTGATCGAAGCCGCATTGAAAGCGTTGCAGCAGCTACTGTCGCTCCGGAACTGCCATTTCACCCGGCACGACCCCGGCACGATCGCCGCCCGGCTGAGTGCTGAGGGAAAGGTCACCTTGAGGAACATGTCGTGGAAGACCGAGGACCTGGGTCTTCCCACCCGGCGGGTCGACCTCCCCGTGCGGGCCGGCGGGTGGTTACTCGGCCACTTCCTCCTCACGCCGACACCGGGCACACCGGTCTCCCGCCAGCAGCTTGCCGTTGCCGTGGCCATCGCCGACCAGGTGGGTGCCTCGTTGGTGGCCGACCAACCGATCCCTGCGACCTGAGCATGAGAGGACGGACACCTGACATGACCGCTTGCGAACACACCCATTCCGAACCCACATTGCGAGGAACCCATGGTTGACGTCCTCTACGTGGCGATCATCATCGCCTTCTTCGGCCTGATGGCCGCCTTCGTGCGCTGGTGCGAGCACATCATCGGCACCGACGATGCCGTCGATCTGCCCTACGACGGCATCGAGGACGACACCTCGCCCGAGACAACCGATCGACCCGAACCCAATTCCGCCGTCAAGACGCCAGAGGAGGTCCCCTCATGAAGAACTACGACAACCTGGTCGGCCTGATCCTGTCGGTGCTGGTCACCGCCTACCTGATCTACGCGCTCATCGCCCCGGAGAAGCTCTGATGTCCCAGAACGTCATTGCCGTCATCGTCCTCGTCGTCCTGCTGGCCATCTCGACCCCCCTGCTGGGGAACTACATGGCCAAGGTGTTCACCAACAAGAAGGCTCCGGGCGACCGGTTCTTCCTCCCCGTCGAGCGGCTCGTCTACCGGCTGACCGGGGTCAATCCCGAGGGCGAGCAGCGCTGGACGGTCTACGCCATCTCGCTCCTGGCCTTCTCCATGGTCTCCGCCCTGCTCCTCTACGGGATGCAGCGGATCCAGGTCCACCTCCCCATGAACCCCGACCACCTGGGCAACGTCACCGCGCCCCTGTCCTTCAACACGTCGATCAGCTTCCTCACCAACACCAACTGGCAGAACTTCGCCGGTGAGGACACCATGGCCCAGTTCACCCAGATGGCCGGCCTGGTGGTGGAGATGTTCACCTCGGCGGCCGCCGGCATCGCCGTGGCCGTGGCCCTCATCCGCGGCCTGACCCGCAAGCGCTCGACCACCCTCGGGAACTTTTGGGTCGACCTCACCCGGATCGTCATCCGCATCCTCATCCCGATCGCCTTCATCGGCGCCATCATCCTCATCGCCCAGGGGGCGGAGCAGAACCTGCACGCCACCCACATGATCACCACGGTGTCCGGCCAGGCCCAGGGGATCCCCGGTGGCCCGGCGGCCTCCCAAGAGGCCATCAAGCAGCTCGGGACCAACGGCGGCGGGTACTTCAACGCCAACGCCGGCCATCCCTTCGAGAGCCCGACCGGGCTGACCAACATGTTGTTGAACTGGTTGCTGCTCGCCATCCCCTTCGCCCTGGCGTGGACGTTCGGCAAGATGGCCAAGGACCGCAAGCAGGGCTACGCCGTCCTCGGTGCCATGGCCGGCCTGTTCGCCATCGGCGCCCTGGTGGTCATGCCGCTCGAGGCCCACGGGAACGCCCACATCAGCCAGGCCCACGTCTCCCAGGCGATCACCGCCACCTCACCGGGAGGCAACATGGAGGGCAAGGAGGTACGCAACGGACCGGTCCTGTCCGGCCTGTTCAACTCCTCGTCGACCAGCACCTCCACCGGATCGATCAACTCGGCCAACGACAGCTACACCGCGCTGGGCGGGGGGGCGATCCTGTTCAACATGATGCTCGGGGAGATCAGCCCGGGCGGCACCGGGTCCGGTCTCTACGGCATGTTGATCATGGCCATGCTGGCGGTGTTCATCGCCGGGCTCATGGTCGGGCGGACGCCCGAGTACCTGGGCAAGAAGATCCAGGCCGCCGAGATGAAGCTGGTGGTCCTCTACTTGTTGATGGTGCCCTTCGTGATCCTGCTCTTCACGGCCATCTCGGTGGTGATGCAGACCTCGCTGGCCTCGATCTACAACCCGGGGCCCCACGGTCTCTCCGAGGTCACCTACGCCTTCACCTCGGCCTCGAACAACAACGGCTCGGCGTTCGCCGGCCTCAGTGGCAACACCGACTGGTACAACACCACCCTGGGCATCTGCATGCTGGTCGGCCGGTTCGCCCTGATGGTCCCGGTCCTGGCCATCGCCGGCTCCCTGGGCCGCAAGCAGCGGATCCCGGTGACGGGGGGGACCCTGCCCACCGGCACGCCGCTGTTCGCCCTGATGCTGGCCGGCATCGCCGTCCTCATCGTCGGCCTCACCTACCTGCCCGTGCTGTCGCTCGGCCCCATCGTCGAGCATCTCGTCGGAAAGTTCTAGAAGGAGTCCGTGATGAGTCCCTCATCCACCCTCGAAGCACCCGAGGCCCCCCACCAGGAGACTGGACCGGCCACGTCCAAGAAGCGCTCGGCCACCTTCAACGCCGCCATCGTCCGCCGGGCGCTGGTCGACTCGGTGATCAAGCTCAGCCCGCGCCACATGGCCTCCAATCCGGTCATGTTCGTGGTCGAACTCGGCAGCGTGCTCACCACCTTCTACCTCGTCCGGGACTTCGGGAGCTCGTCGAGCTCGGAGAACGTCTTCGCCCTCGGCGTGGTCATCTGGCTGTGGTTCACCGTGCTCTTCGCCAACTTCGCCGAAGCGGTGGCCGAGGGCCGGGGCAAGGCCCAGGCCGACACCCTGCGCAAGACCAGGGCCGAAACGGTGGCCTACGTCCAGCGCGGCGACGACGTGGTCGAGGTGGCCTCCAGCCAGCTGCAGCTCGGCGACCTCTGCGTGGTGACCCCGGGACAGCTCATCCCCGGGGACGGCGACATCGTCGAAGGGATCGCCACCGTCGACGAGTCGGCCATCACCGGCGAGTCGGCACCGGTCATCCGCGAGTCGGGCGGCGACCGGTCTTCGGTGACCGGAGGCACCCGGGTGCTCTCCGACCGCATCGTGGTGCGGATCAGCTCCAAGCCGGGCGAGACCTTCCTCGACCGGATGATCGCCCTGGTCGAGGGGGCCAGCCGCCAGAAGACCCCCAACGAGATCGCCCTGGACATCCTGCTGGCCGGGCTGACCGTCATCTTCATGTTCACCGTGGTGTCGCTCCAGCCCTTCTCCATCTACTCGGGTGCCCCCCAGTCGATCATCGTGCTGGTGGCCCTGCTGGTCTGCCTGATCCCCACCACCATCGGCGCGTTGCTCTCGGCCATCGGCATCGCCGGGATGGACCGCCTGGTGCAGCGCAACGTGCTGGCCATGTCGGGCCGGGCCGTCGAGGCCGCAGGCGACGTCTCCACGCTCCTGTTGGACAAGACCGGCACCATCACCTTCGGCAACCGGCAGGCCGACGTCTTCGTGCCCATGCCCGACGTCGAACAGCACGAGCTGGCCGCCGCCGCCATGCTGTCCAGCCTGGCCGACGAGACCCCCGAGGGCCGCTCCATCGTGGAGCTGGCCGAGGGCCACTACGGCCAGCGGGCCGAGGAGATTCCCGGAGCCGAGTTGGTGCCCTTCACCGCCCAGACCCGCATGAGCGGGATCGACGTGGACGGGCGATCGATCCGCAA
>JADGOG010000195.1 GCA_017883065.1 Acidimicrobiales bacterium
CCGTAGGCCTCGCAGTCCGGGTTCTCGCACACGAAGCGCGGGTCGAGCACATGGCCGTCGTCGCCGGGCAGGGCGGTCACCCCGCAGTACGGACAGATCGGGGCCCGGCCGTCGTCGGGGTCGATGGCCATCAGTTCACGGGTTGGTCAGGACCACCCGGAACCGGGCCTGACCGGACAGCATCCGTTCCCAGGCCCGGGGGGCGTCGGCCATGGCCATGGTTTCGATCATGGGTCGGATGCCGGTGAGGGCGGCAAAGCGCAGGGTGTCCTCGGAGTCCTTGGAGGTTCCCGACGGATGGCCGGCCACCGACCGGGTCTGACCCACCAGCACCACCGGGGGGACCGCGATCGACTCCATGTCGACGCCGAGGACCACCAACTGGCCCCTGGCCCCGAGGCCGCCGAGGGCGGCACCCATGGCATCGGCGCTGGTCACCGTGGACAGGATGACCTTCGCCCCGCCCAGTGCCTGCAGGCCGGCCGACACGTCGGATCCCGTGCTGTCGATGTAGTGGTGCGCCCCGAGGGCACGGGCGAAGGGCTCCTTGTCGGCGCCACGGGCGACGGCCACCGTCTCGAAGCCCATCTTGGCGGCGAACTGGACGCCGAGATGCCCGAGGCCGCCGATGCCCAGCACCGCCACCAGGTCGCCGGCGCGGGCCGGGCTGTTGCGGAGTCCGTTGAACGTGGTCACGCCCGCGCACATCAGTGGGGCGGCTTCCGCCGCGCTCAAGGCGTCGGGAACGGCGGCCAGGGCGTCGACGGGGACGGTCACGCTCTCGGCGTACCCGCCGTCGAAGGCCAGTCCGGGGGTGCGGAGGTTGGGACAGTCGATCGAGTCGCCCGCCCTGCACGCCGGGCACACGTGGTCCACGCCCCCGTACCAGCCGACCCCGACCCGCGCCCCGGGCTCCCAGGCGTCGACACCGGGCCCGACCGCGTCGATGATCCCGGCGATCTCGTGTCCGGGCACGACCGGATAGCTGGCGGCGAGGAAGGACGACATCGTGTCGCTGTGGCAGACGCCACAGGCCTCGACCCTGACCCGCGCCTCGCCGGGCCCGGGGTCCCGCTGCTCTCGCTCGGAGGGCTCGAGCGGTGCGCCGACGACTGGGATCTGCTGGACGGAGAACGTGCTCATCTCCCAGTCGTACCCCATCGCCCCCGGCCGACGCCACCGCGTGGGATGGCCATGCCTCTCAGCGGGTCTCGGCGCCCAGGGCCAGGCCGGCAGCGGTGGGCCACCGGACCCGGGTGGCCCAGCCCAGCTGCTCGAAGCGGCGGATGAGCCATGCCGAGGGGTCGACCATGCCCGGTCGAGCCCCGTGTCGGGCCCAACTCGGATGGGCGTGGTGGACGTTGTGCCAATTGTCCCCGAGGGAGATGATGGCCAGGGGCCACAGATTGGTGCTGCGGTCCGAGGTGCCGTCGGTGCGACGTCCGAAGGTGTGGCAGAGCGAGTTGACCGACCAGGTGACGTGGTGGAGGAGCGCCATCCGGACCAACCCGGCCCAGACCAGGGCGGTCACCGCTCCGATCCACGACCCCGTCCACAGGTAGCCGATCCCGAAGGGGACGGCCAGGGAGGCCAGGGCCAGCAGCGGAAAGAGCCGGTCGATCCGCTGGAGGTCCCGGTCGCGCAGCATGTCCGGTGCATACCGCTCGGCACTCGTGGCATCCGACATGAACAGCCACCCGACATGGGAGAAGGCCAGACCACGCAGTAGGGACGCTCCCCGGTTGCCGTAGCGGTGGGGGGAGTGGGGGTCACCGACCCGGTCGCTGAACATGTGGTGGCGCCGGTGGGTGGCCACCCAGCTGGTCACCGATCCCTCGACCGCCATCGATCCCATCACGGCCAGGGCGATCTTGAGCGGTCGGTTCGGCCCGAATCCCCGGTGGGTGAACAGCCGGTGGTAGCCGATGGTGATCCCGAAGCCGGTGATCACGTAGAAGACCAGGGCGATGATGACGTCGGAGAGGCCGATCGCACTGCCCCACAGCCACGGGATGAGGATGGCCAGGGCCAGCGCCGGACCGGCCACGATGGCTACGGTGACCAGCTTCTGGGATGCGTGCACCACCGGTTCTGACGGTGGGACGGCGGGCGACTCGGACGGTCGATCATCCGTCGTCGGCCCGAGGTGAGTGCCGACAGAATTCATGAGACCTCCGGTTGTGGCCAGGTGGAATTGGCAGTGCCGAACCGAACTGTCTCAGATAGCGGAGCCGTGCACCACAGTACCGGACGAGCGTCGCGTTCAGGGGTCGGTGGCGACGGGAGTCGGCGTTCGGGACCGGCCGACCGGCGTTGTCCGTGCCAAGATTCCCGCGTGCTGATCAACCGAGTCACCAAGCTCCTGGGGGTCGAGGTCCCCATCGTGCAGGCCCCGATGGGGTGGATCGCACGGTCGCAGCTGGCGTCGGCCGTCTCCAACGCCGGGGCCATGGGGATCATCGAGACGTCGTCAGGGGAGCTCGACGCTGTCCGTGGGGAGATCGCCAAGATGAAGGATCTCACCGACCGGCCGTTCGGGGTGAACATCGCCCAGGCCTTCGTGGCCGATCCGGAGGTCATCGTCGACTTCGTCATCGCCCAGGGGGTCCGGTTCGTCACCACCTCGGCGGGGAGCCCCACCCGCTACACGGCCCAGCTCAAGGACGCCGGCCTCACTGTGTTCCACGTAGTGCCCACCCTGCGGGCGGCGGAGAAGGCGGTCAACGCCGGCGTGGACGGACTGATCGTGGAAGGGGGCGAGGGCGGCGGCTTCAAGAACCCCCGTCCGGTCTCCACCATGGTCCTCCTGCCGTCGGTGACCAAGGCCTTCGACCTCCCGGTGATCGCCGCCGGGGGCTTCCTCGACGGGCGCACCATGGCCGCCGCCCTGGCCCTCGGCGCCGAGGGGGTGCAGCTGGGCACGGTCATGGTCTCCTCGATCGAATCCCCGGTGCACGCCAACTGGAAGCAGGCGATCATCGACGCCGCCGAGACGGACACCGTGTTCTTGAACAGCCACACATCCCCGGCGCTGCGAGCGCTGCGCACCGTCCACACCGAGGCGCTCGAGTTCGATCACCAGCGCAACGCCATGGGTGCCTTCGGCAACGTGCGCGACACCTACTTCGGGGGCGACCTGGACCACGGGATCGCCCTCGGCGGCCAGGTGGCGGGACGGATCGATGCCAGCCGGCCGGTGGCCGAGATCATCGGCGAGTGTGCCGACGGGTGCGAGGCGGTACTGGCCGAACTGGCCCGGCGCTACGTCGACAGCCCGGCGTGATCGACCGCTCGCGGCATCGGGGACAGCGACCCCCGGGACGGTTACCGTGGCTCGGTGCCACACCCGGGCGGCGCCCGGGCCAGACGAAGGGGGAACGCTGATGCGACGGACAGGTGTGAACGGGTCGGACGGGGACACGGCTCATCGGCGGCCGACCCGCCTGTGGCTGGTGGCGTTGGCCGTCCCTGTGATCGGTCTTTCCGCGTGCAGCCTCCATGTCTCCAAGAACGGGGTCAACGGGAACATCTTCGGGCACAAGTTCTCCGCCGCAGAGGGTGCCCTCCCCGCCGGGTTCCCGAGCAGCGTCCCCGTTCCGGATGGCTCCCGGGTGCTCGTCGGGGGCGGGACCAGCGGCACGTGGGACGTCGGTTTCGCGGTGAAGGGCGACCTGACCGCCGGGACCGCCGCCTACCAGGACAAGTTCCGCACGGCCGGGTACACGGTGACCGACGTGCAGGCCGGGTCCACACCGGTCACCGGTGCCACGGGCGTTCCGTCGGGATCGACGACGACCACGGTCACCGTGACCGGGTCGACGTTCCGGGCCACCGACCCACAGTGGACGGTAGAGGTCGAGTCCGGGACCACCACCTC